>DAOUKA010000313.1:0-2086 GCA_034421915.1 Anaerolineae bacterium | reverse complement strand
TGCGAGACCGCCCTCGACATCAATCCCGCTTATGCCTCGGCCTATCGTATGCTGGGGCAGCTGCAATACAACCGCCGAAACTACGAAGGCTCGATTGACTCCTTTAACAAATGCGTCGAATTCGGCTCGACCGAAGTCGAATGTTATTACCTGCGCGGCTGGGCGCATTATTTTCTGGGCCAATGCGAAGATGCTTGGAACGTCTTGAACGATTCGCTCAATTATGTCATTCAAGACCTTCAGGAATCCACTATCGAGATCATCAACATCGGCCTCGAAAACGTAACGCTCAAATGCCCCGGCTACGAAAACCAGCCCTTGCCCACGCCCATTCCACCGACTCCCGTCCCGCTGACACCCATCGGAGGGATTTAGTGGATGCAAATCAAACGCGATTATTCGCAGTCCCTCTTTCGCGACCCCAAGCGCCATCCCGTCCGCAATATCCTGATTGCCGCCCTCCTGGGTCTGCTGCTGGGCTTGGGCATCCTGTCGCAGTGGACGGCGCTTCAGCAGACTGTCGCTGCGCTGACGGGGCCCCGCCCGACGCCAACCCCGCTGCCCAGCGAACTGGCGCTGCGGGCAAGCTCCCTGGTTCAGGCCGGCGACCTAGTGGATGCCGAAGCCCTGCTGGCGACGGCGGCCGCCGAACGCCCCGAAAACATCGCCTATTTGTATGAACACGGCGCGCTGCTGATTGAACTGGCGCGCTATGAGGACGCCTTGGCTTTGGGAACGCGAATCATTGGCCTGAACCCGCGCGATGCCCGCGGTTATGCCCTGGAGGCGCAGGCGCTGGTTTGGCAGGATCAAGCCGTGACAGCCATACCGATTGCCCTCTCCGGCTTGGAACTCAACCCCAATTTTACGCCCCTGTACGCCACCCTGACCCGCGCCTATGTCGATACCAGCCGCTGGGCTGAAAGCCTGGAACTGGGCGAACGCGGTCTGGCCATCAGCCCGAATGATGCCAGCCTGACCCGCGCCTATGCCTATGCCCTGCAATCCGTCGGCGCTTATGAAGAGGCCATGGCCTACCTCGAACGAAGCGCCGAACTGCGCCCGACCTACCTGCCCACCCAGTTTGAACTGGCGGGCCTGTATCTGTCGCGCGACCGCGATCAGCAGGCCATTGACCTCTATGACCGCATTCTCTCCATCGATCCAAGCAACGCCCGCGCCCTGCTGCGCCAGTGCCTTGCCTATCGCAAAGTCGGTCAATTCGCCCGTGCGCTGGGCTTCTGCGAAGACTCCGCCGCCAGCGACGGCGCCAATCCCGAAGCCCTCTATCAGCTGGGCCTGCTCTATTATCGGGAGCACCGCTACGAAGACTCGCGCGATGCTTTCCGACAGTGCGTCGAACACGATACGGGCGGCTATGATTTGGACTGTCTTTATCGGCAGGCTCTGTCGCATTATTACACCGGCGACTGTGATGCCGGCCGGCGGCTGCTTCAGGAATCCCTGCTGATGGCACAGGCCCGCGACGGCAGCGCCAAGGCGCTGGATAATATCCAGCAGGGTCTGGCGGCCATCGCCGCCGACCCGCAATGCGCCGATGATGCCAGCAGCTACGCGCCCCCGTTTCAGGATTGACCATCACAGCCGACTGGGCTAGGCTAACCGGGCGAGGACTCATCAAGCAGAAAGACATCATGCGCGTATTCGACGCCAGCCTGAAGCTCTATCGCCAAACGGTGAAACGCGTTCGGCCGGCTCATATTGCCATGCACCGCCTGATGAAAGACCTTGTTATTCCGCTTTTGGAACGCGCCAGCGGCTTCAAGACCATCCCCGAAGACCCCTTCTGGTTTCGGCTGGAACTGCTGACCAAGCGCCATGAAATCGAAACCGCGCGCCAGCTGCGCCACTTGATTCAGCCGGGCATGGTCATCCTCGATGTGGGCGCTCATGTCGGCTATTATACGCGCCTCTTCGCCGCCCTGACCGGCGCCGGCGGCCGCGTCATCGCCCTGGAGCCGCACCCGCGCACGCACAAAGTGCTGCAAGACAACACCCGCCGCCTGCCCAATGTAACCGCCCTGCAAGCCGCCGCCGCCGAAGCCGCCGGCACAGCCGAACTCTA
>DAOUKA010000312.1:0-8892 GCA_034421915.1 Anaerolineae bacterium | reverse complement strand
AAGATGGTCATAGGATTTGCCTTGCTGTGCTATACTCCAGATATAAATGATCTGCATGGAATGCGCGCGATGGCGATTGACTACATTATCGAATACGACTGCATCCCCAAACAGCAGTTTTCCGCCGCCGGCATTCTGGAGCGCATCAAGGAAAAAGAACGCGCCCAAGAGGTCATTCAATGGTTTCGCGCAGCCGGAGATACGCGCCCTCCAGCGCAAATGGGCTTTGAGTTCAGTCGCAGCACGCCCGACGAAAAGGGGGAAAAACAGGTCATCGTTGTACAGGATTTGCTTGATCATGCCGCCCAGCTTGATGAATGGGAATATCACTGCTCGGGCTGTCCGGCGAATGGCAGGGATCACCCCTTTGGCTGTATGGGTTTCATCCGCTATCCGATTTCGGCACGCGCCGAGACCTGGCTGCTGGAGCGGCTGCCAGTGCCAGATGAACCGCTGCTGTGGCTCTTGCTGAAACAGGGAATCCGAGAGTTTGGGTATGACGGCTCTTCGGTAAAGCCCTTGCGGGATATGGATGACACCCGTGAAGAGGGCGGGCGCACCTACTTTGAACTGCCGGCTGCTCCGCAGCGCCGACTGGGCGAGCTAAGGGTATCGGGCGACCAAACGCTGGAGATGATATTTGGCGTCGGCGAGCGCATTATGCCCAATCATGCCGGCATTCTGCTGCTCTTCTTTGATGCCATTGACCGCAGCCTTGAGGCGGCAGAAATCCACGACATCTCATCATTTGACGAAGCCACCCGCGGGAAATTCGCCTTCAGGATGGCTGCCGAGCCTGATGATGATGAAAAAGTGTACGAGTTTTTGGCATTTTTTCATGCCTTGTACCTGGCCTGGAAACTGAAGGCTGCTCTGTTTGTGGATGCCTGACCTCTGGCGGATGATTACCCTCTGGTGGCAAGCGCCAGCAAGACCAACACGGTTAAGATGGCTGCAATCGCCAGCACAGCATAGAATTTCGCAAACTGTTTGCGGGCATCTGAACCTTCTTTGAAAATGTCGGACAGCTTCACATGATTGCCCTTCTGTCATCTGCCGGCTAAGGTTAGCATAATCCAATTCTCCCAGCTTGACAACGGCGGCATGATATTGTCAGGCAGTTCAATCCAACGTTACAATGATGATGCCAGCGAAACTGAAAACAATAATCTCATGTCAATCATTCCAAAAGATTTTTCCGGTTATGTTGCTGTCGTCAAAGAGGATTGCGCTACCTGCCGCCTGATTGCACCGATTTTGAGCGACCTGCGCCCGCTTCGTGTTTATTCACAGGACAATCCCGATTTTCCACGCGGGCTGGACGATGTGACTGACGACCGCGAGCTTGAAGTTTCTTATCGGCTGGGCATCGAGATTGTCCCGACCCTGATTCGGGTGCAGGCAGGGGTTGAGATGGAACGTCTGGAAGGCTGGCGGCGTGAGGATTGGCGGCGGCTGACTGCTCGGCCGGGGCTGGGCGCTGACTTGCCGGAGTTTAGCCCGGGCTGCGGCTCGAAATCGCTTGACCCCGGCATGCCAGAAAAATTGGCTTACAAGTATGGCGATACGGTCTTGCAGGCGCGGCGCGTTGAAGTTGCCGAGCGCGAGGACGAATACGAGTTTGCCTATGAGCGCGGCTGGTCGGATGGTTTGCCGATTGTCCCGCCCACCGAAGAGCGGGTGCTGCGGATGTTAAGCGGGACTTCCCGCGCGGCGGACGAGATTCTGGGCATCATCCCGCCAGACAGGCTGCCCTGCACGGTTGAAAAAGCCGCCATCAATGCGGTCATGGCGGGCTGCAAACCAGAATATCTGCCAGTCGTCCTGGCGGCGGTCGAAGCAGCCTGTCTGGATGCTTTTTGCATGCACGGCTTGCTGGCAACCACCTATTTTTCAGGGCCGATTGTTATCGTGAATGGCCCCATCGTGGACAGGATAGGCATGAATTGGGGGACGAATGCGCTGGGGCAGGGCAATCGCGCCACTTCCACCATCGGACGCGCTTTGCAGCTGGTGATTCGCAATGTCGGCGGCGGCAAACCCGGCGGGGTGGACCGCGCTGCTTTGGGGCAGCCCGGCAAAGTCGGCTTTTGCTTTCCCGAACGCGAACATGATTCCTATTGGGAATCGCTGGCTGTCGAACGCGGCTTTTCTGCTGATGAATCGACGGTGACCCTGTTTGCTGGCGGCGGCGTCTATCCCATCGCCGACCAGCAGTCGCGCCAGCCCGAGTCGCTGACGCGGAGCATGGCGCTGACCCTGCGAACCGTCGTCCACAGCAAATTAGCGCCCGCGGCGGATGCCATCCTGGTCATTGCGCCAGAACACATGCGCATCTTCCGCGAAGCCGAATGGACGAAGGCGCGTTTCCGTGAAGAACTCGACAAACACCTGCGCTTTCGCGGGCGGGACATCCTGCGCGGCGCGGATGGAATCGCGGAGGGAATGCCAGCAGAATATGCGGGAGCAGCCCTGACCAAGTTTCGCCCTGGCGGTTTGCTGCTTGTCCATACTGGCGGGTCGGCTGGATTGTGGTCAGCCGTCATCGGGGGTTGGCCCGCCAGTGGAATCAAGGGCAGTTCGCCCGTGACTGTCGCGGTAAAATCGTAAGTTCATCGTCAATCAGAGAGGAGAAGATGATGCCAGTATTATTGGATCCAACCGGCGAATCGCAGCCCATTCAGCGAGACCGCCTGTCCCGACCGCCGTCCCTGGCGGGCAAGACTGTTGGCTTGCTGGATATTTCCAAAGCGCGCGGGGATGTCTTTCTGGATGTGCTTGAAAGCAAGCTGGGCGCCATGGGCATTGCGGTGCGGCGCTATCGCAAGCCCACCTTTACCCGCATGGCGCCAGCCGACCTGAAACATCGCATTGTCACCGAATGCGATGTCGTCATCGAAGCGCTGGCGGATTGAGGGTCATGCACCTCGTGCAGTGTGCACGACATCACCGATTTGGAATCGCGCGGCATTCCGGGCATGTTTGTTGCCTCGACCGAATTTGTTGAGGCAGCCGAAGCGCAGGGCAAAGCGCTCGGATTCGAGCCGGCCGCCTGTTATGTGCAGCATCCCATCCAGGACCGCCGCGATGACGAAATCCGCGCCTTGGCGGAAGCCGCCTTTGCCGAGATTCTTTCGCAGATTGTGGCTTAAACAAAAACGCGGCTAAACATAACGGCTGATGACCACGGCGGTATTGTGACCGCCGAAGCCGAATGAATTGCTCAATACATGGTCAATCTGATGTGCCTTGCCGTTCAGCGGCGTATAATCGAGGTCGCATTGCGGGTCGGCTGTTTCCAGGTTGATGGTGGGTGGCACGAAGTTGTCCTCAATCGCCTTGACCGCGAAAATGGCTTCGGTGGCGGCGGTCGCGCCCAATATATGCCCGGTCATGGACTTGGTAGAGCTTATGGGGGTATTGTAGGCCTGCTCACCGAAAGCCAGCTTGATTGCCAGGGTTTCGCTGATGTCATTCAGTTGCGTGCCGGTTCCATGGGCGTTGATATAGCTGACCTCACTTGGGCTGATTTGCGCTTCTTGCAGGGCGCGGCGCATGGCTTCGGCAGCATCCACGCCATCGGGATTAGGCGCGGTCACATGAAAGGCATCCGATGTATGTCCATAGCCGCTCAATTCGGCATAGATTTTCGCGCCGCGCGCCAGCGCATGGTCAAGGTCTTCGAGGATTAACAGGGCGGCGCCTTCGGCAGTTACAAACCCGTCGCGATTGGCATCAAAGGGGCGCGATGCCTTTTGCGGGATGTTCTCGGTATTGGTCAGCACCTTCATATTGTTAAAACCACTGATGACCATAGGCATAATGCAGGCTTCGCTGCCGCCAGCGACCATAATTTTCGCGCGGCCCATGCGAATCAAATCAGCCGCATCCCCCAGGGAATTGTTGCTGGTGGCACAGGCCGAGGTGATATTGTAATTAGGGCCCTTCAGCCCGAAGTGCATCGAAACGCGCGAACTGATGCCATCATGCAGCAGGGCAGGCACAATCACCGGACTGACGCCGCGATGCCCCTTTGCCTCGAAGCCGTGGAGGGCCTGCACGACTGTTACAATGCCGCCAATGCCAGAACCAACCACCACGCCGACGTCATATTGATTATCATCCGTGATTTCGATGTCGGCATCATCCAGCGCTTCCTCGGCGGCGATGAGCGCCAGCATTTGCGCCCGATCCATCCGCCGCACTTCGCGCCGGCCAAACTTTTCCACCAGGTCAAGATTTTTGACTTCACCCGCCACGCGGTTGGCAACAAGACTGGCATCAAACAGGGTAATCCAGTCAACGCCAGATTGCCCGGCCCGAATACGCGCCCACGATTCCTCGACCGTGTTGCCGACCGGGCTGACCAATCCCATTCCGGTGATGACGATGCGTTTTTGTCCCATGACTCATCTTTCTTCATTGCTTCACAAAAGGCAGACTCTACCCTCTAAAACCCTTGAAAACCCGAATCGTTGCCGAACTTCGTTCCGCAGGTCTTATTCGGGCCCAGCAACGGCGATGACCATGTCCGTCGGCTTGAGATAGTTTTGCGCCGCTTCGAGCATGTCTTCCTTGGTGATGCGGTAAATTTTCTCCTTGTAATCCGCCAGATAATCCAGGCCCAGTTGATAGCTTTCCATACTGTGAATATGGGATGCAATGCCTTCGTTGCTTTCCAGCCGCAGCGGCAGCCGCCCGATAAAGTAGCTTTGATTGTCGGCAATATCATCATCCGATACAGGTTCGCTGATGAGCCTTTCGATTTCTTCCATGATGCTGCCCACCGCCAGTTCAACATTGTCAGGGTTCACCCCAGCGCTAATTGACCACGGGTCGGGGCCCTGCCCGCCGCCAAGCTGACTGAAAGCGTAGTAGGCCAAGCCCTTCTGCTCGCGGACATTTTTGCCGATGCGTCCCATCATCCCAAACTCGCCCAAGACGCTGTTCGCCAGTTGCGCCGGCAGATAATCCTCGGCATAGCGGGAAGGTCCGACAGCGCCCATCTTGATATCCGATTGCGTTTTGCCCGGCACAAACACAAATTGACGCCTGTCATCCGTCGATTTATCGGGCGCGGCCGCCTCAATCACATCTGGCTGATGGGGATTCTGCCAGTCTCCAAAAATCTCCGCAACCTGATGAACAGCCTCGTCGGCTGTGACAGCCCCAACAATCACCAGAATCATATCGCGCGGCCCAAAATGGGCCGCCTGATAGCGCATCAAGTCGTCTCGGCTGATATTTGGCAGGGTTTCTTCTGTGCCATAAATCCCGTAGTGGTAAGGATGCGTGTTCGGATAGAGCGCCTGGCGCATGGCTTTTGCGGCGCGGTATCGGGTGTTGAAATGGCTGTATTGCAGCCATGTCAGCCGTTCTCCACGCAAACGTTCGATATGCTCTTCGGGAAAGGTCGGGTGGCGCAGGGCATCATGGGCAATATCCAGCAGCTGGGGCAAATCTTCTGCCAGCGCTTTGCCCGATAACCCGATTTTATGGACATAACCGCGAATATCGAGGTCGGCGCCGATGTCTTCCAGTGCACTGTGAATCTCATCAAAGCTGCGGCTTGCGGTGCCAGTCATAAGCGCCAGCGCGGCAAACGAGGCGAGTCCGCTTTTGTTTGGCGCTTCATAGAGGCTGCCGGCATGAATCGAACCCATGATATTGACCGACTGAACCGCCGCATTTTCGTAGACCAGCAGGGTGATGCCATTATCCAATTTGATGCGGCGGATATTGTCGGCGCTGGGGATGCTCGCTTGTGTCATGGTGCCGCCTCTCCTTCGACATCAATGGGATGCAGGATGCCAACAATGCGATTCCTGGGCACGAGATAGCGGTTGGCAGCATCGAGCACATCCTCCAGCCGAACGTTCATCAAGCGCCCGACATAGCTGTCAAACCAGCCTGCATCTCCCAGTATGAAGGATTGCGCCAGCCAAAAAGCCTGGTTGGTGACGGTTTCGGTGCTGTAGGCAAAGGCGGCTTTCGCCTGTTTCTTGGCTTTGTTGAGCTCGGCTTCAGTGATGCCATCCGCCTGCAAGCGCGCGATTTCCTCCAGCAAAACGGCTTCAGCTTCCTCGATTGCCCGCCCTTCGCGCAAGGTGACAAGGATGCTGTAAAGATAAGGGTCGAGGGTCGGGTTGATGCCGGCCGCAACACCGGCGGCGATTTCGCTCTTGACCAGCGCTTGATACAGACGGCTGGTTTTGTTGTCCGATGCGCCACTCGAGCCGCTCAAAATGGCATCCAGAATCTTCAGCTTGGCCCAATCTTGATGGGTGGCAGCTGGAATGCGGTGGCAAATCTCATAAAATGCGGTTTTGCCCGGACGCTCGACCCTGACGCGGCGTTCGCCCTGCTGTGGCGGTTCCGGGCGCACAAACAATCTGGGCTTTGTTCCCGCCGGAATTGCCCCAAAACAGGCTTCGACCTTCGCCATCATCTCTTCGGTATGAAACGCGCCCACAGCCACCGCCGTGGCGTTGGCGGGATGGTAGTGATGACGATAATGCTGATAAAGGTCATCGCGCGATATGGTGCGCAAATCGGTCTCGTCGCCGATGATCTCGTGATGATAGCCATGCACCCGAAACGCCGCGCCGCGCACCTCTTCCTGCAGCCAGAAGGTGGGCTGATTTTCGGCGCCCTGCCGTTCCGAGATAATGACGGTGCGCTCGGATTCGGTCTCGTCGGGGTCAAACAGCGCGTTGGTCATGCGGTCAGCTTCGGCTTGCATGGCGATGTCGATTTTGTCGGCGGGAAGCGTCTCGTAATACATGGTATAGTCCATGGATGTAAAAGCATTCCATTGTCCGCCAGCGCGGTCAATCTCGCGGTCCAGCATTCCGGCCGGGAATCGTTCCGTTCCCTTGAACATCATGTGTTCCACCCAATGCGAAATGCCGGTTTTCCCGGTGGGTTCGTTGCGGCTGCCGACCTTGTAGGCCAGCCACCAGCTAATCACCGGGGCGGCATGCACTTCTTTCAGCATCACCGTCAAACCATTCTCCAGGGTGCGTCGTGTTGTCTTGCTCACAGTACCATCCTAGCTTAAAGTTAATTGGCGGATTATAGCACATTTCACTGTTGCTGAAAATCCGCTGCGCTTGTCGATTTGTGATATAATGAACTGCTTTACCCATCACGCAGAAAGCTGTCCTTATGTCTCTAGCTGAACAACAAGCTCGTCAAAATCTAAAGTCGCTGGTTGAAGAATACTACAGTCTGTCACAGGAAGATAAAAATTCAGCCTCCGAAAGCAGTGTGCTTGTTTTCATCGAACGCCTTTTCCGCGATGTACTCGGTTGGCCTATTGAAGATATTACCAGATATGAGCGGGAAAAATCCGTGGCTAATCGCAAGCGGGTGGATCGTATTCTCAATTTGGATAATGGTGACAAAATTTTTATCGAAGCAAAACGTTTTGGCCTTATTGACAGATTGTCAGATGAGTGGGCGCTTTACCCCGGACAAATGTCATTGCCCGGAATGGCAGCTGACCGCACTCAAGAAGAGCAGCAGGCGATTAATTATGCTTTTGAAAATAACGGCACCTGGGCGATTCTAAGCAACTTTGAGTGCCTCCGCTTGTTCAATGCCCGCCGCGATTGGCTTGTCTTTTCTTTTGAAGCCCCGCGCGCTTATGAGGAGGATTTTAACCTGCTCTGGAAATTATCTTGGGACAACATGTGCGAAGGCAGTTTGGAAGCGCTCAGCAACGACCGCTGGACAAAGGAGGTTGATACCGAGTATTTGTCGTTTATCAATGAACAGCGCGAACAGCTTGCTGTTGACATTATCCTGAATCGTGACCGAAATTCTTGGGCCTACCTCAATGGCACACTTCAGTTGGGCTTGTTGCGCAAGGTGGTGCAGCGCTTTTTGGATCGACTGGTTATTGTCCGCTTTGCCGAGGATCATTATGTGATTCGACCGCGCACACTCAAACGATTCTATGAACTCCGTAAAGAAAGCAAGGATTATACTAACGAGCTCCGCTATTACCTGCGCGACTTTTTCCACCGCTTTGACCAAGAACACAACTCGGCTTTATTTGCCCCAAGTGAAGTTGACGAAGCGCAATTTAGCGATGATGTCCTTCTGCCGCTCATAGATAAGCTCTATGAAGCTCGCTTTCGCGCTATGCCGGCCGACATCATTGGCAACACCTACGAACAATATCTCGGCAAAACGCTTGTTGCCGACAATGGCACCGTCACAATCGGAGATAACCTGGAAACCCGCAAGAAGCAGGGCAGTTATTACACACCGCAGTACATTGTCCGTTATATCGTCGATCATTCTCTGGGACGTTATCTTTATGGCACGCACGACGGCAGGCCCAAGGGCATACGCATTTCTGGCGAAGCCCGCAAAACATCCGCGGACATCCGTGATTTGCGGATACTCGACAATGCCTGTGGCAGTGGCTCATTCCTGATTTATGCTTATCAAGTCCTGGCAGGCTTCTATCAATCCGAAGTTGACCGTCTGAGCAGATGCCACGTGCAAAAGATCAAAGACATAACCCGTGATTTTGCTGATATTACACTTGATGACCGTATCGAAGCCCAGCGCATTGAAGATGAGCGCGATTTTATCCGCGACAATTATACGCGTCTGATTCTTGAGCGGCACCTCTATGGCACAGACCTTGATCCCCAAGCTGCCGAAATTGCCGTTGTGAACCTGATGATGCGCTCTATGGAACGCAAAAGGCATAACAAACGTCTGCCCCTTATCCTCAACCAGAATATCAAAGTTGGCAACAGCTTAATCGGCTTGCGCCCCGATGACCCCCGCTTGGCAGACCATGCCGATTCCCTGGCGACCATCCGGCGCTTGCGGGCGGAACTCATTGACACATCCAACCGCGAACCGCGCCAC
>DAOUKA010000311.1:0-3139 GCA_034421915.1 Anaerolineae bacterium | reverse complement strand
GCGCTGGCGCGCGAACTGCTGGTGGATGGCGACCGCCTGATGGCAGCCGACAACTGGTCGGAGGCGCTGCGCAAATATGAAGGCGCGCTGCGAGTCGTGCCGAATGACCCGCAGGGCGAAGAACGGGTCGAGATGGTGCGGCGCATCCAGCAGGATATTGACCAGATTTCGGTCAATATGCACACTATCGGCGGCACGCTTGAAGAACAGGTGGCGCAAATCGCTCATGTTCGCAGCCTGCTGGCGCAAACCCGCCAATTACTGCCCAACAGCCAGCGGCTGGCGCAGATGCAGCAGGAAGCCGACACCAAACTTTCCGCCGTCGGCGGTCAGCTAAGCGACCAGGCGCAGATGGCTTTCCATCATGCCGGCAGCGCAACGACCCTGGATGAGCGCGCCATGCTGATGAGCGATGCCATCAAGCTGCTCGAACTGGGGCTGGAACTCGATCCCTCCGACAGCTCCATCACCGACATGCTGATGAATGCCCGCAATCTGCACGCCGACATCGCGCGGGCGCAGCAGGTCATCAAACGGGCGCAGGCCTTGGTTATACAGAACTTCGATGCGGAATTGTCGCAGGCGCGCCAGATGTTAGCTGATTTGGCAGCGGATTTTGCACAGGACGAGCGCTATCGCAGCACCGTCAACGACCTCTTCACGCGCTATCTCGAACGCGCCGAACTGGCATTGCAAGAAAGTAAGATCAGCGAAGCGCAGACTTGGCTGGATGCCCTGCGCGAAGACCCCTTCCGCATATTGGGGCGGCGCACCGAGCTTGTCCGCATTGAAAGCGCCATCCGCGGTCATCGGGCGCGCGGCCGCGCTGTCCTGCTGGTTATCCTGATTATCCTGCTGGGCATCGGCGGCCTGGCGGCCGCCTTCACGCGGCCGCAATGGGAGCCGCTTCTGTTCCCGACAGCCACCCCAACCAACACCCCTACATTCACGCCGACGATGACCTTCACACCCAGCGTCACGCCAACCCCAAGCGCGACCTTTACGCCCTCGCTGACGCCGACAGCCACCCATACCCCCACCGATACAGCCACCCCGACCGCGACTTATACGCCCACCTGGACATGGACGCCATCGCATACGCCCACCGCAACGCCAACACCGACCATTACACCCACACCCACGGCCACGCCCACCATCACGCCAACGCCGCTGGAATTGTGTCAAATCGTGGTGCTGGATGAACGCGGGATTCGGATGCGTTCCCGCCCAACCACCGCCTCCACGCGGGTGACAACGCTCCCCGTGAGAACTGTCGCCGGTGTCTTACAGCAAACGCGGCAAGAGAACACCACCAACGGGCCCATCTGGTATTTTGCGCGCGTCAAAATCGATGACAGCGAGTTCACCGGCTGGATTCTGAGCGATATTGTGACGCAGCTAACGGATTGTCCCAGCATATCCTGAAGGCGCCGGAGAGAAGCTGTCAGATGAGCGACGAAAAAAAGATGGCGGAAATCGCCGCCGTTCAAGCCAAATACAGCGACCGTCTGATGGCTTATCCCCATGTCGTTGGCACTGGCATAGGTCTGCGCCAGCGCCGCGGCAGCACCACAGACGAGCTTTGCCTGACAGTGATGGTGGCGCGGAAGCTCCCGCCCGAACAGCTGCCGGCTGGCGGCATGCTGCCGACTGAACTCGATGGCGTCGCTATCGATGTCATCGAAACAGGCGCGTTTGCCCTCTAGCTACCAGGATGTATAGCCGCCATCGACCACCAGATTAGTCCCCGTGGCGAATTTGGCGGCTGGCGATGCCAGATAATGAACCGCGCTGGCAATGTCTTCGGGCGCCCCCACCCGCCCCATTGGCGTCATCTCCAGCCAAGTTCTTTTGTATTCCGGTATATTCAGGCTCGCCTGGGTCATATCTGTGCCGATATAGCCCGGTGACACGCAATTCACGCGCACCCCGCGCCCAGCCCATTCGGCTGCCAGAGATTTGGTGAGCATAATGACCGCCGCCTTGGAGGCATTATAGGCGGCTTGGGGCTGGGGCTTGTTGACAATGATGCCCGACATCGACGCGATGCTGACGATGGCCCCGCTGCCGCGCGCCAGCATGTGCCGGCCAAGCGCACGGCAGCACCAGAAAACCCCGTTGAGGTTGACATCCATCATATTCAGCCACTCTTCATCAGTCGAATCTTCGGCCGGGACGTTCTGGGCGATGCCGGCATTGTTGACCAGAATATCAATCTGGGGGAAGGCTGCCAGCGCCGCCGCCGCCATGCGGTTCACGCTTGTTGGCTGACGAACATCCACCTCGATGAACATGGATTTCCGCCCCAGCGCTTCGATTTCCGCCACCGCCTTATGACCATTTTCCACGATGTATTCGGCAACAATAATATCTGCGCCAGCGCTCGCCAGCGTCCGCGCCGTCGCCAGCCCAATCCCCCGCCCGGCGCCGGTAATCAGCGCGGTCTGTCCGCTTAAATCAAAGTCAGCATGGCTCATATCGGCTCTCTTCCTGTACCTGTCATTAACATTGCAGCAGGGGCGACCATACCATACATTCGGCAGCCATTGCAAGTTTCACAAAAGCGCGGCGGCTAGCCGCCGATGTGGTACATCTCGACCTTTTTGCGGCGGTCGCGCATCTCTTCAGTCAAGGAACTGCGGACTTCCGAATAGCGGTCGGTCCGATGTCCCCAGGTATGGCGGATGATTTGCTCAAGTTCCCCATCACTGGCGCCAGCGCGCATGGGGTCGCGCAGACTGATGCCCTTCGTGCCGAACAGACAGGTAAAGATCTGACCTTCGGGCGAAAGCCGCAGCCGCGTGCAAGAGCCGCAAAAAGCCTGTGTGACCGAGGTAATCAGACCAATTTCTCCATCCCCATCGGCATAGCGGTAGCGGCGGGCGACCTCGCCATAATAATTGCCGGCCACTGGCGCCAGCGGCATCGCGGCATCAATCAGCGCCACGATGTCTTTGGCCGGCACGACCTGCTCCATGCGCCAGCCATTTTTGTTGCCCACATCCATATACTCAATAAAACGGAGGATATGCCCGCGCGCCTTGAAGTAACGCGCCAAATCAACCAGGGTATGGTCGTTGACGCCTCTTTGCACGACCGCATTGATTTTGAGCGGGCGATAGCCGGCTTCTTCCGCCGC
>DAOUKA010000310.1:0-2409 GCA_034421915.1 Anaerolineae bacterium | reverse complement strand
CGCGGCAAATTTGACATCACCCTGCCCGATAAGGTTCATATCACGCTGAAGCTGGCGCAGTGTCGGCTGCGCTTGGACAATCTGAACACGACCCTCGATTTTCCGCCTGATTCCCTTTGAGGGCATTTTTTACCACAGAGGCACAGAGGCGCAGAGGAAAGCAATGCCATAAAATTATTCTCTGTAGTCAATCCCGATTTGGCGCGATTGCGTTGAATGTAAAAATGCTATTGCAAAGGAGATAAAAATGGGATAGGATTTATTTGGCGATGAATTTTTTTCATGGCTTTTATGCAGGGTTTCCTGTGGCAGCAGCTTCGCACGGCTATCAACCTGCCACAGGAAGACCAAAAACGGTGAAAACCATAGCGGTTTTCCATATCAGTATACGCTATTCCGGCGCTTACTGGAATGCTTGGGAAGAGTATGCAACGCGCTTTATACACGGGTGACTGCCTCGCCATTATGGACGAGCATATCCCTGACAGTTCCATCGACTTGATTTATCTTGACCCGCCTTTCAATTCCAACAGTCGTTACAACTTGCCTTTCAAAAACAAGGATAGATCCCTGCGTCCCGTGGAGGCATTCAAAGACACCTGGAAATGGACAGAGCGAGACACAGAGGATTTGCGGAGACTGGAGAGAAATCCGCTCACCCGTTCGCTGGCGGACCTCATCAAATTCGCAGGGGACGGCGAAAGAGGAATTGGGACGAGGGGCAAATCCAGTCTGGCCGCCTATTTGATGAATATGACGCTGCGGCTGCGGGCGATGCGCCGCGTGCTGAAAGATAGTGGCAGCATTTATCTGCATTGCGACCCGACCGCCAGTCATTATCTCAAGCTGGTGATGGATGCGATATTTGGGAAGAAGAATTTTCGCAATGAGATTATATGGTCATATAACAAATGGACTAACGCAGCAAAATACTTTCAGCGCAATCACGATGTATTGTTGTTTTATTCTAAAACTGACAACTATACATTTAACAAACAGTATTGGATAACAGCGCACAAGGCAAAGGTTTTATCTCGAGGCTGGGATAGCAACAAAGTCTCAGGGGGTATCCGTCAACTTCTTGTGTACGATAAAAAGATGGCCGCGAAGGAGATAAACGACCCTAAATATGACAAGGTCGTTTATCTTGACGATAAGCCTAAAGGGACGGCTGTGTCCAATGTGTGGCACGATATACCATATCTTGCAAGTGGTGCAAACGAACGACTCGGCTATCCGACCCAAAAGCCGCTGGCTCTGTTAGAACGGATTATCAAAGCGTCCAGCAATGAGGGCGACCTGATACTCGATACATTTTGTGGCTGTGGCACAACTGTTCATGCGGCGGAAGCGCTGGACAGGCGCTGGATTGGGATTGACATATCGCCATTCAGCACCGGCTTAATGCGCGAGCGCATTCTCCATAACTTCAAATATCTAAGACCCGACGACATCTCTATGTGGGGTGCGCCTGACAGTATCGAGGAAGCCGAGCGGCTTGCCAGCAAGGATAAATTCGAGTTTGAGAAATGGGTTTGCGGGCGGATTGGCGCCAATGGGATGTATAAGAACCCGGGCGAACGCGGGGCCGATGGCGGCGTAGATGGCGTCATGGAGATTGACGTGATCCGCAAGGGGAAAGTCCACGAGGAATATGTCATCATTCAGGTCAAAGGCGGCCATGTAAGTCCCGATTCTGTTAAGGCGCTTAGCGAAACGGTGCGGCGGCTGGAAGCTGTCGCCGGGATTATGGTTTGCTTTGGCCGACAAATGCGCACCGTCGAGAATCAACGGAGCCGGGAAACGTGGTCGGATGACTACGAAACCTATCCTGTCATACAAGGCTACAGCATTGAAGACCTGCTGCAAGACAAGCCGCCCAAACTCCCGCCGCGATACGGCAGGCGGCGCGGGGCAAGAATACAGAGATAGCCTCACTTGCGCCTCGCCAGATTTCCTCTGTGCCCTCTGTGCCTCTGCGGTCAATCCCGATTTGGTGCGATTGCCCGAATAAAACTCCTCTTGCATTGTGAGGCTGGCTGTGCTAAGATGATTTTATGGGCGAACACAGCATATCCTATTCCGTTTTCTGTTGTTGCAGGGATACCGATTATTAGGCGGGGCTGTTGGGGTTTGCCGACAACATAGTTGTTCGATACCAGCAAGTCAGCACGCAGCGGTTGACTTTTTTTGATTAAGGCAGCATCAATCGAGGGGTTCTAACTAGATAAGGAGCAGTGAATGAGCGACATCAGCAGTCGTGGCTATGCCCATGCAGACAAACTTGTTTCAACCGATTGGGTCGCCGAGCATTTGAACGACGACAAGGTACGGGTTATTGAATCCAACGAAGACCCCCTGCTTTACCCCAGTGGACACATACCAGGCGCCGTGGAAGTCGATTGGGTC
>DAOUKA010000309.1:0-7222 GCA_034421915.1 Anaerolineae bacterium | reverse complement strand
TCGGCAGTGGAACTGTGGAAAGTCACTGCCAATGACCATTATCTCAATGCGATTATTATGCAGTACAATGATGTCGGCAAGCTCATTAACCGCATCATCAGCGAGGGCGACTTTGATGTGGATTTCATTCAGCCCCTGCGGCAGCAGCCACTTCCCAAAGTCGCGGAGCCAGCGCGCTTCCTGCTAGATTTGCTGGATGTCAAAGGGCAGATTCGTTCATTCTGATGACTTCGCAGAAACAGACGCATGAACAAACTCACACATTGAAGCGGAACTGAATGACATCGCCATCCCGCACGATATAATCATGCCCTTCCAGCTGCATCAAACCGGCAGACTTGATGGCGCCGCGGTCTTTGTAGGCCGCAAAGACCTCGTAAGGAATGACCTCGGCGCGAATGAAACCGCGTTCAAAATCGGTATGAATCACACCCGCCGCTTGCGGCGCCGTCCAGCCATCACGGATTGTCCACGCACGCACCTCACTGTCGTTGTAGGTGAAGTAGCTAATCAAACCGAGCAGGCGATAGCTTTTGTGAATCAACTGCTCCAGGCTGCTGGCCTTCAGGTCATACAAACGCAGATATTCGCCGCGCTCCTCATCGCTCAAAGCGGCCATGTCCTCCTCCAGGCTGGCGCAGACGGTGATGATTTCGGCAGCCTGCGCCGCCGCAATCTGACGAGCGGACTGGAGATAAGGGCTGTCGGCATGGAGGCTGTCCTCGTCGATATTGGCAGCATAGATAACCGGCTTGGCCGTCAAAAAGCGCATCTCCTGATTAAGCGCGATAAACAGCGGGTCATCGCGCCCTGCAAACGACGACAGCGGTTTCCCCTCTGCGATATGCGCCTCGACTTGCCGCGCCATCTCCAGCATCGGCTGCAATTTCTTATTCGCTTTAAGCTCGCGTTCCAATTTCTCCAGGCGGCGCTCCAACTGCTGCAAATCCGCCAGCGCCAGTTCGGTATGGATGACGGCAATGTCATCCGCCGGGTTTGGCTTGGCGTGGACATGGACGACATTGGGGTCGTCAAAACAGCGCACGACATGCAAGATGGCGTCCACATCGCGGATATGCCCCAGAAAGCGATTGCCCAAGCCCTCGCCCTGGCTCGCCCCGCGCACCAGACCCGCCAAGTCAGCAAAATCAACCCGCGCCGCGATGGCGCGCCCCACCCCCACCCAAGCCTGCAAATCGGTCAGGCGCTTGTCGGGCAGCGGGACAACCGCCTTGTTCGCCTCGATGGTGCAGAAGGGATAATTGGCTGCCTGCGCGTTTTGAGCGCGGGTCAAGGCATTGAAGAGCGTGCTTTTGCCCACATTCGGCAAGCCCACAATCCCGATACTCAAACTCATGGACACATCCCCTGCCAGCCTCGCCGCCAAAAATCCCTAACCCGAAAACAAATCCTGCTGCGCCCTGCCCTCGGCGCTGACCCCCGTCGGTTTATAACGTTCTGCCCGGCGGTGCGTCCCATGCTGCGGCGGCATATCCACCCCAGCGCCATCAAACAGGTCGCCAATCGTCAGGATTTGCAGCCGGCGATATTTTTTGCCCCAAAGCGCCGATTCATAATAACCAGCCGCCAACGCCTCTTTGTTCATCTCCCCCGTCGGCTTTTCCAGCGTGATGAAGACGCCCATAGCCGCTTTCTCGCGCTCGACTGTGCCTTTCAGATCGCGGATGTCGCCTGATTTGACCTTGCCCGACTTGACCTGCACTACTACTTTTTGCGGCTGTTTCCTGCCCTGGCTGTTTTCGTCAAAGAAGTTGATGATGCCGTCAATGCCCTTGTCGGCGCCCTTTTTGCCCTTGCGCGAACCCGAACTCCCGCCGACTGGCTTGGCACCCACCAGCGAAAGCGCCCACCACTCAAACTGATAGCGTCCCTCGTTGTCCGAATCGGTTGCCAAGGCACGGGCAGCAGCTGGTGTCGTCGGCTCACCGATGACCTCATAATCCGTCCCCGAAACCAACTCGAACATATCACCCAGGCGATATTTTTGCAGGGCGATGCTCAAATGCGTGATGTCAATGCCAATCCATTTGCGTCCCAGCTTGTGGGCGGCGGCAATGGCTGTGCCACAGCCACAAAAGGGGTCAAGCACGATGTCGCCTTCGTTTGATGAGGCGCGGATGATGCGCTCCAAAAGGGCGACAGGTTTTTGCGTGGGGTAGCCCAGCCGTTCTTTGGCTTGGGGACTTAGGGGATAAATATCGCCAATGATGTCTTGTATGGGAACACCTTTTGCCTCATCTAAATACCGCTTCCGCATTGGAACTTTGCCTCGTGGGGGCCAATATACTAGACCTGCCTCATCCAACAGATCCAACTTTTCCTGAACCGAAAGTGTAGATAAGTCAAGCTCAGGGTAGGCGAGTTGAAGCGAAGTATTTGGCACTGCCCAATGACGACCAGTAGCTGTTGGATCAACCCCACGCCACGGTTTGCCAGAATCCCCTTTTCTCACTTCTGGTCCCGTCAGGTCGCCTCTTTGGTATCGCCCTTTTTCGTCTTCGTAGCGATAGAATCTGTCGAGGTATCCTGGTTCGTATTCCTGATAAACTCTATTCCAAGTGTATTTTTTGGTTTTTGAATAAAACAGTATGTTGTCGGAAATCGGGCCCCATTTTTTGGCACTGTTGTGCGCACTGGTTCTTTTCCAAGTTATATGGTTTCTAAAATTTTCAACCCCGAAAACAGCATCCAGCACGATTTTAAGGTAATGACTCGCCGTCGGGTCGCAATGCAGATACAGACTGCCAGTCGGCTTCAGCACGCGGTGCAATTCCACCAGCCGCGCCGTCATCATCACCAGATAAGCCATCATCTGATTGCGGTCAATCAAATTCATCAGCGCCTCAATCGCAGTGGACACCTTTTCCGGCGCATCCATAATCAGGCTGTCGTAGGTGGCTTCGGCGGTCTCGCCCCAATGCCAGGTGTCCTCAAAGGCGGTAATCTGCGCCTCGCTGTCAAGACCGCTTTCCGACTTAAACAGGACGTTATAATTGCGGTTGCTGTTGAAGGGCGGGTCAAGATAAATCAGATCAACGCACGCATCAGGAAAATGCTCGCGCAAAATGCCCAGATTGTCGCCATAATAGAGCCCGTTCTTCATACTGTCCCCCTCACAAATGCCTTCCCAGTATAACACGGATTGCCCCCGCCCTCATGGGTTCTGTTTCGCCAGAGGCCTTATCGGGTTATAATAAGGGCGCATCATCGCATGAAAATCAACCGAGGCGCATTTATGAGGCAAGTTCCCCAATTTGAACGCATCCCAGCCCAAACGCTGGCTGACCTGCGCGGCATCGGCACGGCCACCATCGCCGGCGCGCTGGCGCAAGAGGGCATTCGCAATCCGCATCTGGTCGGCTTGACCCCGTACAATGCGGGCAAATCGGTCGCCGGCCAGGCGGTGACGCTGCAATTCATGCCCAAGCGCGAGGATGTTCACTGGGGCGATGAATATGCCGCCGTCCCCGAACGCGAACTGCATCGGCTGGCGATTATGGCGGCTGCGCCGGGCGATGTGGTGATTGTCGATGCCCGCGGCAGCATGGCAAGCGGTGTCTTTGGCGAGATGATGCTGACCTCGTTCAAGGCACGCGGCGGCGAAGGCATCGTCATTGACGGCTGCATCCGCGATTATCCCGAAGTGCAAAAGCTCGACCTGGGGCTCTGGCTGAAGGGCGTGACGCCCAATTTCCATACCCAAACCGACATCTTCCCCCATGCGGTCAATGTGCCGATTGCCTGCGCGGGCGTCTTTGTTATGCCGGGCGATGTCATCGCGGCCGATGATGATGGCGCCGTGGTGGTGCCGCTGGCGATGGCGGCGGCTGTCGCCCAGAAAGCCAGCGCCAAAGCCGAATGGGAAGTCTTTTCGCGCCTGAAACTGGCCGAGGGCGGCCCGCTCGACAAGTATTATCCGCTCAGCGAAGAAGCGAATCGGGAATATCAGGCTTGGCTTCAAAACAAGTCCTAGCCGCTTGGTTCGCCAGCTTGATTGACGGATTCAGAATTATCTTATGTCGCAGCCTGTCCTCGCTATCAGCCTGTTTTTCCATATTCTGGCGACTGTCATCTGGATTGGGAGCATGTTGACGCTGACATTATGGGTCATTCCGCAGCTTAACCGCATCCTGGCAGAGCAGCCCGCCCTGTATCAAATGCTGCGCCGCATCCGCAGACGCTTCTCGCCCTTGAGTAATCTGGCGCTGGCTGTGCTGATTGTCAGCGGACTGCTGCAAATGACGGCGGATCCGCATTATGACGGGCTGCTGCAATTCAGCAATGCCTGGAGCCGCGCGTTGCTTATCAAGCATATTCTGATTGTCCTGCTGGCGCTTACTGGCGTGATTTTACAATTCGGCATCGCGCCCGCCCTGGAACGAGCCAGCCTGCTGCTGGAACACAGCAAGGGCGACATCAAAGACTGGCGGCGCCTGCGACAGCAGGAAAAGCGCCTGAGCGCGGTTATGATTGGGCTGGCGCTGCTGATTTTGGCAGCCAGCGCCTGGCTGTCGTCCATCTGAACTGTTTTGTCGGCTGCTTTCTGTTAGACAAGAGTTGTATAATGTGGGTAGATGAATCACCTGACAAGGCAAGCCATGTTAGAAAAACAGCTTCCGACCACCGCAAAAAACAGCCAGCCGCGGCTCAAACACTTCTCGCTGCAAGACCGCTACACGCTGGAAGAGGGTCGTATCGTCCTAAGTGGGCTGCAAGCGCTGGCGCGTCTGCCGATGGATCAGCATCGTGCCGATAGACGCCAGGGGCTGCGCACCGCCAGCCTGTTCACCGGTTATCGAGGCTCGCCTCTGGGTGGATTGGATACCATTCTGGAGCAGATTCCCGCATTGCTGCGCGAACATCACATTCAATTTGTTCCCGCGGTGAATGAGGAACTGGCTGCAACCGCCATCCTGGGCAGCCAGACCGCCAACCTGCTGCCGAATCCCAAATATGACGGTGTATTGGGAATATGGTACGGCAAGGGCCCCGGCGTTGACCGCAGCGGCGATGCCTTCAAACATGCCAACCTGACGGGCGTCGGGCGGTATGGCGGGGTGCTGGCGCTAGCGGGCGATGACCCTACCGCCAAATCCTCCACCATCCCCTCGCATTCCGAAATCGCCCTCTACGATGCCTCAATGCCCATCCTGTATCCGGGCAGCGTGCAGGATATTCTTGACCTGGGGCGGCTCGGTTTCGAGATGTCGCGCTATTGCGGATTGTGGGTCGGCTTCAAGATTATTACCGACGTGGGCGATGAATACAGCAGCGTCGAGGTCGCCAGCGACCGCATCCGCATTGTCCATCCGCAGTTCAAGGTCCGGGGTCAAGCCTGGCGTCCCACTCAAAATACGGCGCTGCTGGCGCCCTATAGCTTGCAGCTGGAAAAGGAAATCCACGAAGAGCGGCTGGAAGCGGCCAAAGCATTTGCCAAAGCCAACAAACTCAACCAAATCACCCTGCCCGCCCGCAATGCCTGGCTCGGCATTATCTCGGCTGGCAAGACCTATTACGATGTCCGTCAGGCTTTGCTGGACATCGGACTGGATGATAGCGCGCTGGAGCAGGCTGGCATTCGTTTGCTCAAGCTGGGGATGATTTTCCCGCTGGAGCCTGACATTCTGCATGAGTTCGCCGCTGGTCTGGAAGAAATTCTGGTCATCGAGGAAAAACGTTCTTTCATTGAGATGTTTTGCAAAGACCTGCTGTATGCAGCGCCAAATGCGCCGCGCATCGTGGGCAAAAAAGATGAACAGGGGCGGCAACTGGTCAAAGCCAGCAGTGAACTCGATGCCGATGAGATTGCGGCGGTGCTGGCAAGCCGATTGTCGGGGCGAGTGAACGCCGCGCTGCTTGAGCGCCGCCTCAAAGAACTCAAGACCGCGCCGCAGCCTGGCACGATTCCACTCTTGGCGCGGCAGCCTTATTTCTGCTCCGGCTGTCCCCACAGTCGCTCCACCCATGTGCCGCCGGGGTCATTGGCGGGCGCGGGGATTGGCTGCCACACCCTGGCGATTGGGATGGAGCGCAGCACATCCGGCGTCACCCAGATGGGCGGCGAGGGTGCAAATTGGGTGGGCGCATCCTATTTTTCCAATATCGACCACATATTTCAGAATATAGGAGATGGCACGCTCGCCCACAGTGGTTCGCTGGCTATTCGACAGGCAATCGCCACAGACACGCACATCACCTACAAGATATTATACAACTCGGCTGTAGCGATGACCGGCGGACAGCAGGCGGATGGCTTGCTGCCAGTGCCCGAACTCACGCAGATGCTGCATGCCGAAGGCGTTCGGAAAATCATCGTCGTTTCTGCTGACCCCGCCAGATTCCCGCCCCAGACGCGCTGGGCGCCCGAGACCGAGGTATGGGAACGCGAGCGCCTCGAGGAAGCTCAACTCATCCTGCGGGAGACCCCTGGCGTGACCGTCCTCATTTATGACCAGGAATGCGCCGCCAACCTTCGGCGCAAGCGCAAACGCGGTTTTGCGCCCGACCCGGCATTGCGGATATTTATCAACGAGGCGGTCTGTGAGGGCTGTGGCGATTGCGGCCTTCAATCCAACTGTCTCAGTGTGCAACCAGTCGAGACAGAATTCGGGCGCAAGACACAGATTCATCAATCTTCCTGCAACAAGGATTACAGTTGTCTTGATGGCAACTGCCCCGCCTTTGTCAGCGTCATTCCCGCCAGCAATGGCGCGACAAAGGAAGAAAAGATATACCGCGTCGAGCAAGAGATTGCGGAGCCTGTCCGCCGTATCCAGGGCAATGCCAATATCCTGCTGATGGGTATCGGCGGGACGGGAGTCGTGACTGCCAACCAGGTTGTCGGCACGGCAGCAGCGCTAGATGGCTTTCATATTCGCTCCCTCGACCAAACAGGTTTGAGTCAAAAAGGCGGCGCGGTCGTCTCGAACCTGAAAATCACGGCGGCGCCAGTCGATGTCGCCAGCAAAATCGGGAGCGGAGCGGCGGATGCCTTTCTGGTGTTTGATGTCCTGACCGCCACCGCCAGCAAGAACCTGGCACGCGCCCATCCCACGCGCAGCGTTGCCATCGTCAGCACCAGCCAAGTGCCGACGGGCGCTATGATACGCGACACCCAGGTCGAATTCCCGCAGGAAAACCATCTGCTGGACATCATCAATCGGCAAACCCGCGTCGAGGACAATGTTTTCCTTGATGCGGT
>DAOUKA010000308.1:0-10320 GCA_034421915.1 Anaerolineae bacterium | reverse complement strand
TCGCTACTGTCGCCGGTGGTGAATGTTTCTTGGCCGGTGCCGTCGTAAATCGCCCAGCCCATAACCCGACTGTCCAGTGCCGAAGTTCCCAAGTAGAGCGTTAAGATTTTTTGTCGAAGTGTCTTGTGCATCACATCCTCTTTGCGTCGCTGAATCATTTATCCAAAATCATATCCTAAAAGGGCATTGGCGGCAAATGATTCCGGGTGTTTTTGGCGGTGTATTTCGGAGGCGGCTGGAAGTAAGGTCGCCAGTCCCTGGCGGCTATTCGCTGCCTTGCAGTCGGCGGCGGCGCTCCTCGATTTGCGCCAGCACATTATCCGTGACTTGGGGGGCTTCTTTTTCTTTCTCTTCCAGCCGAGCCATATCAGGCTGAACCACATCATCCTTGCTGATGACCACATCGCGGTCTTTGAACTCAATTTCGCCTTCGGGATGGTTCTCCAGCGCCCCTTTCATTTCGTCGATGGCGTCCTCACGGGCGCTTGCCTCGGCGGCTGCTTCGGCTTCGTCATCGCTTTCGAGGACGGGCGCTTTTGTCGGTGCCGCCTTGGCCGCTTCACCCGCTGGCACGCTGGGGCCTCGTCCCCGGCGCTGCCGTTTTCTGTCGGGAGGGCTTTGCAGGTCGTTGAGCGCTGCGCCGACTTGCATGGTGCTTTCTACGGCCTGTCGAGTCTTGCGGAAGCGGCTGAACAGCCCGCGCGCCTGTTCTTCGACCTCGTCCGCCGTCGGGGCAGCCGCATCGCTTAATGCCCAGCGATAACCGACATAGACACCCGCCGCCACAATCAGGAAGGGCAGCACCGTCTGGATTAACTGCACCAGGGTACTCATGACCGCCAAGGCCGCCAGCGTGCCAATCACGACAATGACAAGTTTTATCGCTTTATTGCGGTCGATGTCCATGGATTGCGCTCCTCAAATCGTCAAATCTGCTGAATGCCCCGACAGCATCCTATTTTATTATACCACCCGCGCGGGCAAAGTGGTTTATTAAAAAGGGCGCAAAGGCCTCTGTGTCGGCTGTATCGGCTGTGGTAGGCTTGGTTTTGGCGCGACTGCCGATTTGCAGAAGAGGCGCATGATGCCCGACCCGATGATTTCGCATGCCTTGGTGCTGCCCGATGAGAACTTTTACGAGTGGCGCGAAGTTTTGCGTCCTTATCTCGAAAAGTTTGCAGAGGTGGCGGTGGTTCGCTCGCCAGTCGGCGACGACCTCAACCGTTTCCGCAATGTGACCGCGGTGCAGACGTCCTCGACCTGGTGGCAGGGTTCGGCCTTGGCGCATATCAGGCGCATTTACCCGCAGGTTGTGATGGTGGACATCATCGAAGCGGAAAGGCCGCAGCAGCTTGAGCCGATTTTGCAGCGGCGCATCCGCCGCGCCGACCGCTATGGCCAGGAGGATGCGGCGCCACAGCACATCTTCACGCGCTTTATCCTGGGCTGGCCAACGGCTTTCCGCCCGATGGCGGTGCTGGCGGGCTACAATGTGCGGGCGGCGGGCGGACGTCTCCGCGAGAGCCTTGACCTGCAAGCAAGCGCGGGCGCCGATGTTCTGTGCGCCGCTGATGGCAGAGTGACCGCGGTTCGCGGGGATGTCAATGACCTGGGCTACCGCGCCTTCATACAGGTCGAGTCCATTGTGGAAGAAGAGCGCTTCATCACAACCTACGAGGGCATCAGGCAGGTTCAGGTCAGGCCGGGGGATCCGGTCACTTTCGGGCAGGTGATGGCGCGGGCGCAGAGTGAACGGCTGCGGATTATCCTGCAAAATCCGCCAGACAGGGGCAGCAGCCGCTTCCAACTCAAGAATGTGGTCAACCCGCGCGATTACATTTATATTTCAGGATTGCGGGTGCGTCCGACTGTCAATGGCCTGCGGGTTCGCCGGCTGCCCAGCCTGAAAAGCGACATCCTGGGCGTGATGCACAGTTGGGAAATGGGGGAGCCGCTGGAACATCACGGGCGCGCTATCGAAAAAATCGGCAGGCGGGGCAAGTGGCTGAAAGTTCGCGCGGCAGGCGGGCTGGCAGGTTACATGGTCGGCGGGCATCTGGAGGCGACCACCCAAAGAGAGGGTGCGGAAGTCTTCCCTGGCGTCAATCCCGTCGGCGTCAATCTCGATGTTTATCATCCACTGGGGCGACCGAATCCGTCCCGTTTGGGCGAGATGGGCTGGGTGCGGTTGGGTTACAATGTCTCCAACTGGAGAGGTTCGCAGGACATTGAGGCCGCCTTGCAGCGCTATTTGCCCCTGATGGAAGCCTACCGCCGGGCGGGCTATCGCATTGTGTTCACGACCAGCCATCAAACTTATGGCGAGGGGCGCAGCCAATTTTGGCCCTGGTCACAGATGACGGATGTCAAGTGGGGGTGGCTTATCAGCCGCTTTGCGGAGATGATGCACGCTATTGCGCGGCAATGGGCGGGGCGCGGGCTGGTTTCTGCTTGGCAGGTTTGGAATGAGCAGGATTCGCATCCTGGCTCGACTTCTGCCGTACCGGTGCCAGCCCACATTTATACCCGTATGTTTGCTCATGTTTATCGGGCGATTCGGGGCGCCGACAGCGAGGTTCACATCATCACCGGCGGATTCGCAAGCAGCCCGGCCGAGGGTTCAGGCTATGCCCGCCAGCTTGTGCGGGATTTGCCAGCCGAGATCGAGCCAGACGGCATCGCCTTTCATCCTTATGGGCGCGGTGTGAATGGTCATCCGACTTATGCGCCCTTTGGACATATCGATGAGTTGGTCTGGGCATACAGCGCGGTTCTCCCGCGCAAACCGCTCTGGATTACGGAATGGGGCGTTCTCGACCAAAACAAGGACAAGGCGCAGGATGTTGCCGAATACGCCAACGCATTCATCCGTCATCTGAAAGCGAATTATGCGAGTAAAATCGCGGCGATTATCTGGTATGCCTGGGCGGAGGGCATGCACAATGGTTATGGCATTGTCGATGCCGCCAACAATCTCCGACCGCCATTGTCAGATACGTTCCTGTCATTATAAACTGGCTGGGGATACCCCCCTTTATCCATATTTATTCACACAAGGAGAACAATCACGATGAAAAGGGCAGCATGTTTAGGTGTTCTGTTTTTATTGGCCTTGGGCGGGATTGTTCTCGCTCAGGAAAGCACGCCCAGCCCGCAGGACCTGTTCGAGGGGCGGGTGGCGGCGCCGGAGTTTCCGCTTGGGCTGGATTGGATTAACGTTGACCATCCGCTGACGATGCAGGGGCTGCGCGGCAAAATTGTCATCCTTGATTTCTGGACGTATGGCTGCATCAACTGCATACACATGATTCCGATACTGGAGCAGATTGAGGAAAAATACGCCGCCGAGGTGGTGGTGATTGGCGTCCATTCGGCCAAGTTCGAGGCGGAAGGGCAGACGGATAATCTGCGCCAGATTGTTCAGCGCTATGACCTGCGCCATCCGGTGATTAACGATCATCCGTTTGCGGTCTGGCGCAGCTATGGGGCGCGCGCCTGGCCGACGGTGGCGATTATCGATCCGCTCGGCCGGCTGGCGGTGCGCGAATCGGGCGAGATACCCTTCGCGGCATTTGATGCGTACCTGTCGGGGATGGTCGCCTATTATGATGACCTGGATGCGAACATTATTGACCGAAGGCCGCTCGAATTGGCGCTGGAAGGCGCCGGGGATCCAGGCAGGCCGCTGCTGTTCCCCGGAAAAGTGCTGGCAGATGAAGCCAGCCAGCTCCTGTTTATCGCCGACAGCAATCACAATCGCATTGTCATTGCCGATTTGATGACTTATGAAGTTCTCGATATCATCGGGTCGGCGGCGCGCGGTTTCGATGATGGCGGCTTTGACGGCGCCAGTTTCGATAAGCCGCAGGGCATGGCGCTGGCCGGCGACTTGCTGTATATCGCTGATGTCAATAATCATGCCATTCGGGCGGCTAATCTGGTCGAGCGGAGCGTGCGGACTGTGGCGGGCAATGGCGAGATGGGGCGCGGGTATGTCCGCTTCGGCACGCGGATTGATGCGCCGCTTGAGGCGGCGATTCGCAGCCCTTGGGATCTTGAGTTCGATGATGACGGCCGGCTGCATATCGCGATGGCGGGGACGCATCAGCTTTATATTTTCGAGCCACAGAGGGATCTGCTGTACCCATCGGTCGGCAATGGGCGCGAGGCCAATCTGAACGATGTTTCGCTGGCCGAAAGCGAATTGGCGCAGCCGAGCGGGCTGTTTTTCGCTGGCGCGGGCAAATTGTACTTTGCCGACAGTGAATCCAGCACGATACGGCTGGCGGATTTCGAGAATGACAGGGTGACCGTTGTGGCTGGCACAACAGCCAACAGCCTCTTTGATTTTGGCGACATAGATGGCGAATTGGGCGACAATCGCTTGCAGCACGCCTTGGGCGTGCAGGGTGTCCCCAGTGGCGATTTGTATATTGCGGATACTTACAACAGCCGCATCAAGGTCATCCCGGCCGGCGAGACGGCGGTTCACACGGTCTTTGGGCTGGGCGGGCTTGGCGGCTATGCTGATGGCGATGCGGATGCGGCGCAATTTGATGAACCCGGTGGGTTGAGCTATGCCAACGGGCTGCTCTATGTGGCGGACACCAACAACCATGTCATCCGCAGCATTGACCTGAATACGGGCGAGGTGGATACCGTGGCGTTCAGCAACCCGCAGGCCTTGGCGCTGGATGCCGAACTGCTTACCATTCTCGGCACAGACAGCATGATGGTCACGCTTGAGACGCAAGACCTGGCGCTTGGCGGCGGGGAGATTGCGCTGCGTCTTGGTTTCCCAAGCGATTTCAAAATCAACCCACTGATTGACAGCCGGCTGGAATTGAGGTCGGACTCGGATGCGCTGAAAATCGCGGGCGCGGATGAAGCGGGCGCGTACAGCGTAACCGTCGCTGAAAACGAAGTCCATATCCCGGTGACGTTCGCTGCCGGTGAGGGTGAACTGAGGGCGGCGCTGACGCTTTATTACTGCCGCGAGGGCGAAGAGGGGCTGTGCTTCATCGAGACCGTTACGTATATCGCGCCGTTCACGGCAGCGGCGGAGCACAGCCTGTCGGAAATTGCCCTGGAGCGCGAGATCGCCGCGCCGGCCGGGCTTTAGCCGCGGGCGCCCACAGTTGCGCTGGCTGATTGGAGGGCGCCGCCGCGCACAAATACGATGGCGACTTCGCTGTCAACCGGGATGCCGGCCAAAAGGATGAGCAGTTCATCGACATGCTCGACGGCTTCGCCATCCAGCGCCGTCAATATATCGCCCACCATGAGGCCGGCTTTGGCGGCGGGGCTGTCGGCCTCGACCGAGACAATCAGCAGGCCGGTATCCTGGTCAAGCGACTCGGCGACGGTGTCGGGCAGGCGCGCCGACTGCAGGCCGACCCCCAGATAGCCCTGCTGGATTTTGCCATCTGACAGCAGGGCGGCGACGGATTTGCGGATGGTGGCGACCGGTATGGCGATGCTGGCCCCGCGCGAAAATCCCGAGGTATTCAGCCCGTGGACTTTGCCATCGCTGCCAAGCAGCGGCCCGCCAGAGAAGCCGGGGTACATGGTCACGTCGGTCTGGATGTAGCCATCCACCAGGGAACGGCCCCAGCCGTCATGCCGCCACCGCCGGCCGCGCCGATGGCGGCCGCGGGGATGCCGCCGCTGCATGGCTTCGGCTCTTTCGCGCTTTCTCTTGACGTCGGCCGGGTTGACTAGGCTGCTGGTCACGCCCAGCGTCGCCTGTACGTTTCGCGCCGGGCGTCCCAGCGCCAGCACGAGATGCCCGACCCGCAAGCTCCCGTCGGCTGCCCCGTCGGCGGCCCTCAGGGCCGTTTCGGTTTGCAGGAGGGCAAGGTCATTGTGCGGGTCGCGCCCGACCAGAGATGCGCCGGCGCGGCTGCCGTCCGCCAGCCCGATGGTGATGTCTTCCTCGTATTCAACGACATGGTGCGCGGTGACGATCAGCCTGTCGGCCCAGACGACGCCGGTTGCCGGCAGGCGGCGGCGCGCTTCGACGCGGACAACACTTTCGGCGGCGGCTTCGATTTGGTTTGCCATCGCCTCGGATAGCTGCTGCAGCAGTTGTGTCACAGTATTCTCCTTTTCGCTTGTGCTGACCCCATTGTGTCATAAGCCGACAGCCAGCGATATTCAACCAATGACGGGTGTCATCCTAATCGTATGGGCAGGAAAATCGGGGCGCTATGACAAACTGAAAGGGAAGGGGCGCGCCCTTCCCTCGCTGAATAGCCTGAAGGATGCCGCTCGATTACATGCTCAAGGCATCGTAACCGGGGCCGCTGGTGAAGAAATCGTAGTTGGGCTGAATGTCGGGCGTGAGGTCGACAATATCGCCTTCGTCGTGTTCGATAATCACGCCGGTATCGAAGGGCAGCCGCTCTTGCCCGTCCATCATCTCGTATTCGGAAGGGACTTCTTCCTCGATGAAGATGGCTTCGTAGGGACATTCGGGGATACAGGCACCGCAGTCGATGCAGGTATCCGGGTCGATGAAGTACCAGGGCCATTCGTTTTCCGGCTTGCCGGCGATGATACATTCAACCGGGCAGACTTCTACGCAAGCACCGTCCCGCAGGCACAGGCTGGTGATGATATGGGTCATGTGCATTCTCCTTGGATTGAGTCTTGATATTGTTGCTTGAGGTTATCGTAGCGCAGTTTGTTGGGGTTTTCTACTACTTTTGTTGGATTTTCACCCGGATTTCGCCTGTCTTTTCGCTTATGCAAAATGGCTTGAAGCGGGTGGTTTCTCTGCTATAATGGCGCTGTGGCTCCAGTAGCTCAGAGGATAGAGCACCAACCTCCTAAGTTGGGCTGTCACAGGTTCGAATCCTGTCTGGAGCGATAGGGATGCCAGCCGAAGGGCTGGTTTTCGTTTATGGCCAGCCCTATCGGAATGGGGTTCATCAAAGCTGCGGGCGGATCTGCTGTGAATGCGAGCCGATGATGTCGGCTGCGAATTGGGCAAAGGCAGCCACAGGCATGGCGCCCAGATCCTCATCGCCGCGCAGCCGCAGGCTGATGGTGCGGTTCTCGATGTCGCGGTCGCCCACAATCAGCAGCCAGGGGATATTCATACGGCGGTGCCGTTTGATTTTTGAGCGCATATTGCGGTCTTCCAAATCCGCCTGCACGCGCATGCCCCGCGCCTTGAGCGTACTTTCGATGTCGAGGGCATAGTCGTTGTGATGGTCTCGAATGGGGATGATGACCGCCTGAAGCGGCGCCAGCCAAGCCGGAAATGCCCCGGCGAAATGCTCGATGAGAATGCCGATGAAACGTTCCAGGCTGCCAAAGGGCGCGCGGTGAATCATAATCGGGCGTTTGCGCTGGTTGTCGCTGTCCACATATTCCAAATCGAAGCGCTGTGGCAGGTTGTAATCGACCTGCACGGTGCCCAGCTGCCATTCGCGTTTCAGCACATCGCGCACAATGAAATCCAGCTTGGGGCCATAGAAGGCGGCTTCACCGACTTCGATATGGAAATCCAGGCGCAGTTCTTGGCATGCCTGGACAATCGCCGCGGTGGCTTGCTCCCATTGTTCGGGGTCGCCCACATATTTGTCACTGTCTGGGTCGCGCGTGCCGACGCGGGCGCGGAAATCGGTCATGCCCAGCGAACCAAAGACGAACTGAATGAGCCTGACTACTGATTGGAACTCATCGAGCAGCTGATCTGGGCGGACAAAGAGGTGGGCATCGTCGACGGTGAAGCCGCGCACGCGCGTCAGTCCGCGCAATTCTCCGGATTGCTCATAACGATAGACCGTGCCGAACTCGGCATAGCGCAGCGGCAAATCGCGGTAGGAGCGCGGCTGGCTCTTGTATATTCGGCAGTGATGCGGGCAGTTCATCGGTCGGAGCATAAAGGCATCGCCATCGACGTCAATGGGCGTGTATTGGCTGTCGGCATAATAGGGATAATGTCCCGATGTCTGATAGAGTTCAATGCTGCCCAGATGCGGCGTGACCACCGGCAGGTAGCCGCGCTCGATTTGAATGTCGCGCAGCCAGCGCTCCAGGGTATCGCGCAGCATGGCGCCGCTGGGCAGCCAGAGCGGCAAGCCCTTGCCGACCATCGGGTCGATAATAAACAGGTCAAGTTTTTCACCGAGGATGCGGTGGTCGCGTTTGGCGGCCTCTGCCAGGCTGGTCTTATAGGCGCGCAGTTCTTGGGGCGTTTCCCAGGCGGTGCCATAAATGCGGGTCAGCTGCTGGCGGTTTTCGTCCCCGCGCCAATACGCGCCGGCCGGCGGGCGCAGCGAGATGCTGACGGCTTTGGGGTTGATGTCCTGGGTGCTGGCGACGTGGGGGCCGCGGCAGAGGTCGGTAAAATTGCCTTGCGTGTAGAGGGTCAGCGTCTCTGCGGGTTCTGTGATGCGGCGGCCGCTGTCATCGGCGCGCCCGTTGATTAAATCATCGATGAGCTCGAGCTTGTAAGGCTGGTCGCGGAAGATTTGGCGGGCTTCGGCCGCCGTGACCTCGCGGATGCGGAAGGGGTGCTTTTGCGACAGGATTTTTTTCATCCTTTTCTCGACCCACTTGATGTCGTCATCGCTGGGGGCGCGCGGCAGTTCAAAATCATAATAGAAGCCGTCTTCGATGGGCGGGCCAATGGCGATTTTTGCCGCGGGGAAACGTTCCAGCATCGCCTCGGCCATCACATGGGCGGTCGAATGCCGAATTTTATAGAGTTGGCTCTCCTGATAGGGTATTGCGGGCATGGTTTTCCCTCGATAGGTTGGTTTTGGCTGGCTGGTGGCGGGCGATTCGATCTTACTCAAGCGCAGGTCAAATTGCCTTGTGCGATAAAATGACGAAGGCGCTGCCGATGGCGGCAAATCCTTGGAAAAATTTTATTTTACGACGGCAAGCTGTGGAAAATTATAGCCGAGAATGTGGAAAACCCAAACGGGAAGCTCACATTGGGCGCAAGGGGGATGTCTGGGGCGCTTTATTCTGCACCGACAACCACCAGAACATCTTCAATCACGACAGCCGCGACCGCTTGCGTGGCGCGCTCGCCGCCGCTGATAGTTCGCGGATAATTGGCCGGTTCATCGTCTGTGACGCGCGTGAACAGGCTTTCGAAGACATCCTGGGCGACCAGATTGTCAATGGCATCTTCGATGATGGCGCGCTCCAGGGACTCGACAACGATATGGGGCGTATCCAGCACGGCATAACGAACCGGCGGCGCCTCGGGGATGGATTCGGCGACCATCAGCGTCAGGGCCATCTGACGGCGTATGTAGGGGATGGTGGCAAAGAGCGCGGTATAAACCGCCCCGTTTTCCATTCGGACAATCACATCGCAGGCATCGCCTTCTTCGTGTATTTCGCACAGGATTTTATCTGGGACCCGCATCAGGTCCGCCAGCAGGTAGTCAAACATCGGCGCTCATATCCCCATATCCATTTCGGTCGCTTTATTTATTATATGCGCAAAATCATTGATATAAAATAAACATATCGTGAATTGTGTCATTTTTTACAAATGAATCCCAATACTGACCAGCGCATTCTCCATACACAATTCGGGCGGATAGCGTATCATAGAGGCAAGTATTGGATAGATGAGAATGCGCCCATGTCAACAGCACCTGAAGACAGTCATCCCCTGTATCAAAAGCCCAAGCCCTCTGATGAGGCTGAACCCGCCGCGCCAAAGCGCGGTCGGCGGCCGCGCCGCCCGCCAGAAGACCGCCCCACTTTAACCCGGATTCTCATCGCGGTCAATGCGCTGATTTTTTTAGCGAGATACATGGATATGGATATTCAGCTTTTTGTGAGCGGGGCCTTGTATCCGCCGGCGGTTGTCGAGGGGGGACAGATTTATCGCCTGTTCTCCGCCATGTTCCTGCATGCCAGCGTCGGGCATATCTTCTTCAATATGTATGCGCTGCATGTCGTTGGCAGCACGCTCGAACCTGTTTTTGGACGGCTGCGGTTTGCCATCATCTATTTTTTGGGGGGCTTGGCGGGTTCAGTTTTGAGCTTGGCGCTGGGCGATTACGGGACGCCATCGGTGGGCGCATCGGGAGCGGTCTTTGCGATTTTCGCCGCCGAGACCCTGCATCTATATCAGCACCGCCAAGTCTATGTCAACGTTCAGGGGCGGCTGCGGCAGATGGTCTTTCTGATTGCCATGAACCTGTTCATCGGATTTTTGCCGGGGTCGCGCATCGACAACTGGGGGCATATCGGGGGTATGCTGGGCGGTCTGGCGCTTGCCTGGCGGATTGCGCCGCGGCTGCGGCGGCCGACAGCGCCCATCAGGAGCATGAGCGAGCT
>DAOUKA010000307.1:0-8087 GCA_034421915.1 Anaerolineae bacterium | reverse complement strand
TTGATTTCGACTGGAATCATGCGATTTTGACGCTGGTCTTGCAAGACATTAAAGGGCACCTGCTCACCCATGACCAATTCGGTCACTAATTGATCGTCTTTGATTTCCATCCGATAGATGAGGCCAATCGTATAGATAGAGGCATCATTGACAATCGGCGCTTTGACAAATGACCCGAAGTTGTGCGCCTCGTTAATCCCGTTGCTGTGAATGCCGCAATCAAAGCCACGGGTGCTGGCGCGGAGAATGCGTCCAACCATTTGACTCATACCCTCTTGCTTTCCAAAATTCGCCTGCCCAAGCCTATTTAAGCGGAAAAAGCAATGGAACACAAGTTCGTTTCATGCGGATGCAGCAACAAACAAAGCCAACTGCCGCGCCAATTCTGTGCTAAATCCGTTATAATATCTCTATTGCTTAGCCGATGACAAGGACAACGATGAACAACCTCAATGCGATTTGTGATGTTATACGCGAGGATTTGGAAGAACGCAATGCCGCCCGCGACCAAGCGATAGGCCTCTCACGGACACTGATTCGGCATAGCTCCGAGAGCATCCGCGCGATTCATCGCCGCGATTGGGTCAGCGCCGATGCCAAACTGGCAGAGGTCAAAGGCGGCGCACATGAACTCAAAGCCGTGGTGGCTGCTTTTCCGTCCCTTTATTACACCGGCTACACGCAGGACGCGCTCAAGGAAGCCGCCGAGGCTTTCATCACTTACGCGATTATTCGGGAACAGCCTTTGCCAACATTAAGCGAGCTTGATATCGAAAGTTCGACCTATCTCAAAGGGCTGGGCGAAGCCGCGACAGAACTGCGGCGGTTTATCCTCGACATCATGCGCCGCGAGGATGCGCACAGCCAGACAGCCGAAAATCTGCTGCGCGTCATGGACGAAATCTACGACCAACTGGTCACATTCGATTTCCCCGATGCCCTGACGCACGGACTGCGCCGCCAAACCGACATTGTGCGGAGTGTCCTGGAGCGAACCCGCGGCGACCTGACACAAAGCCTGCGCCAGCAAAGGCTTCAGGATGCGCTCAAACACATTGAAGTCGGGCTGGACATCCGCGGCAGCGAAAGCCGGGGCGGCTGAACTGGCGGCGCAACCTTACCGACTCGGCTTCCATTCAATCAGCGCCCCAGCAACCCAGGTCGGTTTGGGCTGGTCATACAATTCGGACGAATCCGTATAACTGATGTCAAGCACCTCGCCGGTCATGGCGCCGCGCAGATAACGATAGACCTGCCCGGTATCGCGGGCATCGCTTTTCGCTTCGACGCAATGTTGGTTATACGCCCAATAATCCCCCTGTTCCAGGATGCGAATGCCGGCTTCGATAACCGATTTGGCATGCGCGAGACCCCGCTCATCATGGTCATAAGTCTCTTCAGGCGCATCGCCATAACCAATCCCGTGATGGAAAGGATCCGCCGTCGTGACAACAACCGCGTCTTCCATCAAGCGCCCCAGTTCATCGATGCCCGGCAAACGCTCTGGCTTGCCACCTGCCAGATAGGGATAGCGTTCATAAACTTCGGGGACCTTGATAGCTGGCAGCCCGCGCCGTTCGACCTCTGCCTGCCAAAAATGCCGCCAACTGATGAGCGCATGATCGCCCGTCCATTCGCTGCGTCCCGCAATGCCTGGGCCCTGAATCCCCCAAAACTCCGATTCGGCGGGGTCTCCGCCCGCTGCGACCGCCACCCGCGCCGCTTCCATCGCCTGATTAAAGGCGTGCAGCACACTTAACACCACCACTCTGTCGGCGCCACTGTCCAGCGCCGCATGAACACAGGCGGCAATCTGATAGCCGCAGTCATGCACGCCAGCGTGGGGGAATACCAGAACCCCGCCCGCATTCAGCGTCCCCGCAAGCTGCCAGGCTTTGCCGCGCTCCAGATGTTCCATCGTACCGGCTTCACCGAGTTCGGCATGTTCTTTGGCATACAGCTGATGAATCTGCTTTTGCAATCCGTCGCGGTCTAATTCCATACTTCACCTGTCCCAAACGCGCTGTCAACCTGCCTAGTTATAGCGCATCGAGCCATTGCCGTCAAATTGCAAAATCAAGGCTTGACGCTATCGACATCATCTTTATAATTCGCTTCGGGTTAATAACCACATAGCGATGTCATCCGTAGACAGTCGGCGGGCAATGCCCTTAATCTCCGACCGAGGGAACGCTAAAATTTTCATTCAGTGTTTGATGTTTGAATGTTACAGCGATCTCTGCCTGCGGGTCGCTTTTTTGATTCGGTCGGGTTAGCCAGGGCAGTGTGATGACAGACCCAAGGCTGACAGAGAAGGGAGCGATGCTTGCCAATTTCAAGAGCGAAGAAACAAGAGCTTGTCGCCAGATATGTTGATATGCTCAATGAGAGTGACGGCTTTGTCCTGGTGGAAACGCAGGGGCTGACTGTCGCCCAGATTCAAGGGATGCGCCAGGCCGTCCGCGAGCAGAACGGATTATACACGGTCGCCAAGAATACCCTGCTTCGCAAAGCGCTGGAACAAGCCAACTGGATTGTGCCAGAGGACTTGCTGCAAGGCCCGGTTGCCATCATATTCGGGCGTGACAATATGCCCGGTGTTTCCAGAGCGGTCATCAAACACATTGAAGACGAAAATTTCAGCGAGAAGATGCAGGTGACCGGCGGCGTGATGAGCGGGGATATTCTCGATGCCCAACAGGTCGAGACCGTTTCCAAGCTGCCAACTCTCGATGAACTGCGGGCGCAGCTTGCCGGTTTGGTGATTTCGCCGGCGCAGGGCGTCGTCAATGTCCTGTATCAAGCGACGGGCGGCGTCGTCAATGTGCTGCAAGCGTATCTGGACAAACACGAAGAACCCGCGGAAGGCGGCGGCGAATAAACAAAGCGGGCCCTATGCCCGTATCGGAAATGACATTTGCATTCACATAAGCGGCTGTCGATGGCGACAGCCCGGAGAAAAGGAAGAACCATGCCAGACCTCGATAAATTAGTAGAAGAACTCAGCGCCCTGACTATTTTGGAAGCCGCTGAACTGAAGACCAAGCTCGAAGACGCCTGGGGCGTTGAAGCCGCTGTGGGTGGCGGCATGATGATGATGGCGGCTGGCGCTGGCGCCGCCGCTGATGAGGAACCCGAAGAGGAGCAGACCGAATTTGATGTCATCATCAAAGAAATCGGTCCCAAGAAAATCAATGTCATCAAGGCAGTCCGCGCCATCACGCCCCTTGGATTGAAAGAGGCCAAGGAACTGGTCGAATCCGCGCCGGTGGCTGTGCTGGAAGAAGTCAGCAAAGATACGGCTGAAGAAGGCAGATCCAAGCTCGAAGAAGCTGGCGCTGTCGTCGAACTCAAGTAAGATTGACTCCAGCCAAGCCCATGAAAGCAGTCAGCCCGCGGCTGGCTGTTTTTGTTTGATGCTGCGCGGAAAAGCCGCGTATTCACAGCCCATGCCCCAAGCGATATACTGTGGGCAGGCAGTATGAACTGGAGCCGTATATGGAGAACCGACCCGACAATGTAAATGACCTGGATGCTTGGTTTGATGGTTTCGAAGATTTTGTGGCGCAGAGGCAATCGGGCGACAAACTGGGGGTGGTCGTCGGCGGGTCGATCAGCCGCGGCCTTTCTATCAAACTCGACCCGCATGTCGCCATTGAAGAACTGGCTATCGGACGTTATATCGTCATACGCGGGCAGCACAAACGTTTCTTTTGCATGATTAACGACATCTCGCTGAATACGACCAATCCACACATCGAAAGCAACCCGCCCGACATCAACGACCGCTTTCTGACAGAAATCTATAATGGCACCATCGTCTACAGCATCATCAAGGTCATGCCCATGCTGGTGATTGACGAGCGCGAGGGGCCCCTGCCGGTCAAGACCATCCCCGGACACTTTCGGCAAGCCTTCAACGCGACTGAAGATGATGTCAACAAGGTCTTTGGCGATGACGACGATACGCACTTCTATGTTGGCTCGCCAGTGGAATTGCAGGAAACGCAAATCAATCTCGACCTGAAGCGGCTGGTGGAGCGCTCGGTTGGCGTCTTCGGCAAATCCGGTACGGGCAAGAGCTTTTTGACGCGCGTGCTGATGGCGGGCGTGATTCATCGCGGCATCGGCGTCAGCCTGATTTTTGATATGCACAATGATTATGGCTGGGAAGTCACCGACGAACGCGGACCCAAAGTCAAGGGGCTGAAGCAGTTATTCGGGAACAAGGTCGTGATTCTGACACTGGATGAGGCCTCGTCACGGCGGCGCAAGGCCACATACGATTTCGCCATCAAGCTGGGATATGACGAAATCGAGCCCGAAGACATCGCCATGCTGAAAGCCAGCATGAACCTGTCCGATACGATGGTGGATGCCGCCTATCTGCTGCGCAAGTTATGGGGCGAAGCCTGGATTACACGACTGGTCAAGGGCAGTCAGGAAGATTTTGAGGGTGTGGTTGGCAGCACGAACATCGGCGGCGGCACGCTGTCGGCATTGCAGCGCCGTCTGCAACGGTTCGAGCGCTGGGATTTCCTGATTGAGGAGCAAAGCGGCGACAGTGTGCAGACGATTATCGACTATCTCGTCAATCAGAAAAAGAGCGTCGTGCTGGAATTTGGCAAACATGGCAATTCGCTGGATGCTTATATGCTGGTGGCGAATTATCTCACCCGCCGCATCCATCAGCGCTATATCGAGATGGTTGACAAATCGCTGGGCGATAACAGCGTCGCCCCGCCGCAGCTGCTGATTACGATTGAGGAGGCGCATAAATTCCTTGAGCCGCAGGTCGCCAGCCAAACCACCTTCGGCATCATCGCGCGGGAGATGCGCAAATACAATGTGACCCTGCTGGTGGTTGACCAGCGCCCCAGCGCCATTGACGAGGAGGTCATGTCGCAGATTGGCACTCGTGTCACCGCCCTGCTCGACAACGAACGGGATATTACGGCGGTGTTAAATGGCATCAGTGGCGCCAGTGGTCTGCGTGAGGTGCTGGCAAGGCTGGAGACCAAACAGCAGGCGATTATTATGGGTCATGCTGTGCCTATGCCAGTGGTGATTAAACCGCGCACCTACGACCAATCCTTCTACCAATCGGTCATCGGTCAAGCCGTCAATCTCGACCAAGCGAGAAAATCCCTGGGCAGCAGCGGGAAACGCCGCCTCTGACTTTCACGGGGGCAGATGAAATGGTTCGCGCGGCCCGCCGCTTTTGTGCCATAATAAACTTGCAGCCAAGTCGGAAAGCGGCCTCATCTCATGCCAAACATATCTTATAACAAACTCCTGGATCCCGTCAGCGACATCATCGTCTCGATGGAATCCCTTATCGTCGGCGCATTTGGGCCAACCAGCGGCGACCAGCGCGAATGTTACAAACGGATTCATGCCTATTGCTGGGGACTCCACACCCTGGTGATGGATGTCATCACCGCCCTGGGCATTGAAAATGCGGCAACGCGCCCGATTGTGCTGGAACGTTTTCAGCGTCTGATTCGCCCGACCAAAATGAATCTCGATAATCTGCTTGCGGGCTTTGACGGCGAACTCATCGAGGAACAGCTGGAGGTGATGGAATTTGCGGTCGCTGCCGTCGCTTCGATTGAACACATGATGAGCAACCTGTGGCGCTACTCGCTGCTGAAGCATGACAAAGTAGTTTGTTCGAGAAAAGCATTTAGCGGCTCGGTTTTGACCCAAAAAGTGAAGGCCGTCCTGCCCGAGTTTGTCGTGCCGGATTTCGCGCTGCCCTCCTGCATTCTTGGCGATGAGGCTTGTCTGGCTTATGCTTTTGGGGAAATCGCCCACAATGTCAAGCAGCACGCCGCTGTAGACAGCTTCAGCATTGAGGTGCAGCATAATATGGAAAGCATCGACATCACCATCCGCGATATCGGGAGTGGCTTCAGCAGCGACAGCATGAAACAGCCCTTTCAGCCCTTCTGGCAATCTGACGACAGCAACCCCGGGCTTGGGCTGGGTTTGCATCTGGCAAAGACATTCATCGAACAGAGCGGCGGCGCAATCTCTATCAGCAGCGAGCCGCAAAACGGGACATGGGTCAAGGTTTCGCTGGTGCTGGCAGGTTAATTTATCGTTTAGCCAACAAACATAACAGGAGCATGACCATGAGCAAGGCAAAAGTATTCGCAACCCGCAAGCTGCCAGCGGCAACTCTGGAGCGTCTGGCGGAGCAGTGCCAGCTTGAAGTCTGGCAAGATTTCCTGCCGCCCGATTATGATATTCTGCGGCGAAAAACAAGTGAGCTTGATGGCTTGCTCTGCCTGCTGACCGACCGCATCGATGCTGCTTTGATAGATGCTTCGCCACAGCTTAAAGTCATCAGCAATATGGCGGTGGGCTACGACAACATTGATGTCCCCGCCGCCAGCAAGCGCGGCATTCCTGTCGGCAATACGCCCGGCGTGCTGACGGAAACAACAGCCGACTTCGCCTTTGCGCTGCTGATGGCAGTGGCGCGGCGCATCCCCGAAGCGCAGGCTTACATCCAAGCGGGTCACTGGAAAACCTGGCATCCAACCGTGTTGGCCGGTCAGGACATTTTTGGGGCGACGCTGGGCATCATCGGCTTTGGGCGCATCGGACAGGCGGTGGCACGGCGGGCGCAGGGGTTCGGGATGCGGATTCTGGTGCATAATGACATACCCGAGGCGGCTATCGCTGACATGGGCGCCGAACAGGTTAGTCTGGATGAGTTATTGGCAAAGAGCGATTATGTCAGCCTGCACGTCCCGCTGACGGCAAAAACGCATCACATGATTGGCGCAGCCGAGCTTGGGATGATGAAACCGACGGCTGTCCTGGTGAACACGGCACGGGGGACTGTCGTTGATTCCAAGGCGCTTTATGATGCGCTGCGGAACGGGGATATTCTGGCGGCGGGCCTGGATGTGACCGAACCCGAACCTATCCCGATGGACGACCCGCTTCTGACCCTGGATAATTGCGTGGTGATGCCTCATATTGCCAGCGCCAGCGTCGCCACCCGCCGCAAAATGGCGGAGATGGCGGTTGATAATCTTATTGCCGGCATCGCGGGGAAGCCGCTCCCGACCTGCGTCAACCCGCAAGTTTATGGCTAAGACAGCGGCGCTGCATCACAGCTTGCGCAGTTTGACGGCTGTTCCATAGACATACATCTCGGCAACGCCCTGAAGCACATCAGCTGTTTCAAAACGCACGGCGACCACCGCATCCGCTCCGCGGGCTTCGGCATCCTCCAACATACGTTCAATCGCTTGATTGCGGGCTTCGGTCAAAAGCTGAGTGTATTCGCTGATTTCGCCGCCAAAGATGGTCTTGATGCCTGCCGAAATATCACGAATCGCATTCCGCGCCCGAACGGTGCTGCCGCGCACCAAACCCAGCGTATGCGTGATTTCAAAACCGGAAATCTCATCCTGCGTGGATATTAAAATCTGTCCCATGTCCAATCCCGTACCCAATCAGTTGACAATTCACTCTGATTATAGCAAAATCTATTGTATGAGTGGGCAATTTGGGGTCATAATCATATTCTAATGTAATTCATGCACACCGCCTTATTTGATATACGCATATACGTCCTGTCACAGGGTTGGCAGGGCGTTTCGTCTACTATCCGCATTTATTTGCCGCTTGCGGATAGCAAGACTTTTTGCATGAATTGCCGTATTACAAAATGAGTTGCATTCAGCCCGAAGCCACGCCCGACTATCAACCGGGCCGCAAGCGCTTATGCGGGTTTATTAGACAGGAAAGGAATGAATCATGGCAGAAAGACGAATTCGGTTGACCCGTCCAGGATACGAAAAGCTGCAGCGCGAGCTCAACATCCTCACGAGCGAGGAAAACTCGAAAGTCGCGGAGATGCTTGCCGAAGCCCGCGAAGATGACCAAGGTGAGGAAGCCGTATTTTTCGATGCGATGATTTCCAAAGAGCGTTTGGATGAGCGGGTTTCTCATTTGCAAAATGTGCTGGCGCGTGCCGAAATCATTGACGCCGACGAAGACCCGAATACGATTACACCCGGCAATCGCGTGACCGTCTATGATACGGTGGAAAAAGAAGTCTTCAC
>DAOUKA010000306.1:0-1691 GCA_034421915.1 Anaerolineae bacterium | reverse complement strand
AATCGGTGCATCCGACAGCCAATCAATATGGAGAGCGGGTCGTCAAAATCTTGTGTACTGGAGCGATGACCTTTCTCAATTCGACACAGACCAAAATCGAGCTTCAGGAAGATCAGCGCAGCGACCAGATTATTGATGCGCTGATTAAGGAGGTCATCTTCCCGCCGGCGCTCAGCGCTGCCTGGCGGTATCCTCACAAGATTTTCGGACAATTTGAAAATATGAGACCAAACAGTCGCCCTTTTGAGGCTGGGATGTGATAGACGTTAAATGAAGCGGTCGTGTCGTGTGGACTGGCTGGTGACAGGGCAAATGCCACACGGTGCATTCACAAATCTGCTCGATATTTGGCAAGGAGAGATTATGCCATTCAGAGGAATTTCAATTGATGACGAAGGCTCAATCATTTACGATGGCGAGAAATTCATCGTAAACCATCCCAGCAAGGTGACAGATAATTTTGATCCGGGCGACAAACCGGTGGTAGGCTTGCCGAAAACCCATCCGAGCCATCCGCAAAATCGCAAGCCCTCTCCCATTCCAAAATATGTGCCACCTTCGGTCATTTACACCGCTTTTGACAACAAGCGGGCAGAGGAACATAAAGAGCATGTTCGCAGGGTACGGCAATCTATAAGCGACAAGCCATCCAACCCCCGCAGTCCAGCGCATAATCAGCGAAACGATTATGTTGTGGCGGGGAGTGGCAAACCCAAGGACAAAGTAGACAAACCGCCGCAGGTATCAAGTGCTCAAGCGGTGCTGCCGGATATTGTGGAAGCACAAGATGATTATGACACCGATGGATTGACTGATGACTTAAGATCTGACCGCATCTACGCCTACAGCAACCTCGACATACTCCGTGTAAAACAAGATATGGAAAGACGTCCCCTAACGTTCAAACTTTGCTTTGAACAGTCTCAATCGCCCAGGAGTGCTTTGGAGTTCCTGTACGCAGAACCTCCAGATTGTAATGACAGAGAGCTAATAGCTCTTCAGCCACAAGGCGGCTTCCCCTTGGGAATGGCGGGGGGAGATGATACAGAGGACAACGGCGCCACAGATATTGATTTAGGTATTCATCATTTGGTGTTCGAATATGAAGAGTATTTGGAATCCAAGTATGGCTATCGGATTACATGGGGCAAAGAATTGTCCGATGTGAACATGCTTGACCAAGTGCGCAACCTTGCAAAAGCCACTTCTCACATTGTCAACTATCTTAGGGAAGAGGTATATAATGGTGACGAAGCCAGAGCATTAGCTGCTTTTCAACAACACTTCAGCCAATCGGAAGCCTATGGGCAACTGGTAGTTTATCTTGGGGCTGATGCTAAAGCTGTAGAAGCAGTGTATGGTAGAGTACCCCTAGATGATAGCTTTTCCAAAGAAGAATTGAAGAGGATGTATCTGGGTAGCAAAGTCAATATCGCAACCATTGTGCATGAGTTTGGACATGTCATAGACCGAAGCAGGCACATCGTGAAGAGATATGACAACGATCTTTCTTTTCAGGATGAATGGATCAAGGAGACAAAGTTGCCTCTGAACGAACTCATCTTGCAATACGTAATTGAAGGGTTTGCTGGCAAGCAGCTTCCCACGGAGGAAATTTGGGCAGACCTATTTATGACGGCAGTGCTTGATCCTTCTAATCCTGGAATTAGTGAACCATATCAAGTATATTC
>DAOUKA010000305.1:0-28535 GCA_034421915.1 Anaerolineae bacterium | reverse complement strand
CTTGTCAGGGCGCGTTTGTCAAGCTATACTTACAAGTGATGTCGCAGGCATTGTTTGGAGATGCTGGATAATATGGACTGGCTGCAAGTTGGCGCATTTTTTGTTGGGGTGCTGGGTCTGGGCTTGGCTGGGCTCGTTTATGTTACCCGTCAGTTCAACCGCATGGGCGACCGCATGACGCGCCTCGAGGAACGCATGGGCGATTACATGACGCGCCTTGAGGGGCGCATGGGAAACCTGGAACAAGGACAAGCACGTGTCGAAGAGCGACTGGATCGCATGGATGAGCGCATAACGCGCCTTGAGGAGCAGATGGCGCGCCTTGAGGAGCGTATGGTGCGCTTTGAGGGGCGCATGGGAAGCCTGGAACAAGGACAAGCACGTGTCGAAGAGCGACTGGATCGCCTTGACGAGCGCATAACGCGCCTTGAGGAGCGGATGATGCGCCTTGAGGAGCGCATGGTGCGCTTTGAGGGGCGCATGGGAAGCCTGGAACAAGGACAAGCACGTGTCGAAGAGCGACTGGATCGCATGGACGAACGCTTGAATCAGATGCAGGGCGAGATTAAGAGTCTCGGCGAAGGCTTGCAGAATGTCGAGAAGGAGCAGGCGCGCATGCTCGGCTTCCTGGAAGGGAGAGGGGTTATGGGCAAAGCGCCTGCTGATGTGGAAGCGGTATCGTAAGCTGTTCCAGCCTGCGGGATGACCCTGATGATGAATCCAGCCGACACCCAACAAGCCCATTGCCCATGCGAAAGCTGCGTCTGCCAAAAGCCCATCGACGCCAAAACCGGCTTCGAGGTCTCTGCGGACTTTGAACGTTTCAATCAAAAATACGATATGTTTAATCGCGCTGTGTGGGATGATGAGGTTCGTTCGGACCGCTCGCGCCAGTTCTTTGAATCCTACTTCACGGATTTGGCGCAGTTCCGCAAGGTGGAGGGCTTTCAGCACCGCGATTATGCCCTGCGCAACGCCGCCTGGTACATAGCCGATTTCACTGCCGATTTGCTGGAATTGTCAGATGACCGCAAAGAGGGCTTTTTGGATACCTATACCATGTTCCGTGAAGGCGCGACCCGCAAAATCGAAGGAACGGCATCCGAAAATACAGCCGCACTCAAACGCGCCGGCAGATTTCTCGGCGCAGATGCGATTGGAATCTGCGAATATGATGAACGCTGGGTCTACACGCATAACTACAGCCGCCAAAAATTGACGGACAAAGCGATGGATTTGCCCGAAGATTTGTCCAATGTGGTCGTCATCGCCAACGAAATGCACCATCAGACTATCCAAACCGTGCCCTCCGCCTTGAGCGGCGCCGCCACCGGCCAAGGTTACAGTCGGGATATTATCGCTGTCCTGTCGGTGACGCAATACATTCGCAACCTGGGATACCGCGCTGTCGCCAGCCTGAATGACACCGCTTTATCCATTCCACTGGCCATTCAGGCAGGTCTGGGGCAATATGGCCGGCACGGTCTGCTGATTACCCCAGAATTTGGTCCCAGGGTGCGCATCGCCAAGATATTCACCGATTTGCCCCTGGTCCCCGATGAACCCATCGACTTTGGCGTCACTGAAACCTGCAATATCTGCCGCCGCTGCAGCCGTGGCTGTCCGGTGAAAGCCATTCCCTTTGATTCACCCAGCTATGAGAGCTATGGCATATCGCATCTCAAAGGCGTCAAAAAGTGGACGATTAACGCCAAGAAATGCTTCAAATTCTGGGCGAATCAGGGTACGGACTGTTCGATTTGCATTCGCGTTTGCCCTTACAACAAGGATTTCTCAAAGTTCCATAACCGCATCCTGCGCTGGATGCTGGGCAGTCGCTGGCGTCGGCTGGCGCTCTGGCTGGACAAAAAGCTCAAATATGGGGAACGCAAAAAGGCTGGCTGGTGGTGGCGGCAATCCAGCGCTTAGATGGGGGCAGCCTTTTCATCACCCGCAGCCTGAAAGAGGGACATTGATGACAAGTTTTTTCACATTCCTGCAAAAACCTCTGGTGCGTTGGCTGATGGCGATTGGCTGGTCATTATGGATTGGCATTCTGCTGGTGCAATCGGAAAGCAACCCCTTGATTGATATCGGGATTCAGTCGGGTCCCCGCACTCTCATCCGTGACATCCTGGCGGCTGGTGCGCATCTGCTGGCATTTGGCACAGCCTGCGGCTTGTGGTTTTGGGCATGGTCTGGGTATTTGCGGCTTTTGCCCAGCCTGGCGCTTGCCTGCTGCATTGCCATCTGCCTGGGCGGTCTGACCGAATATCTGCAAACGTTTTCTCCTGGCCGCCATCCTTCCTGGGTCGATTTTATCGCCAACTGTGCCGGCATATTTATAGTTGCCTGCTTTATCTGGTACACGCAGGCCGACCATCAGCATTTTCACTCGGCGGCGCCAAGAGCGCAGAAGCGCTAAGCAGGCTGGTGGGTCGGGTTGTCCCATACAATCAGGGTCGCCCAATGGTCAGAAGCCTCGTCTTCGATATAATTTTCCAGCAATCCACGCAGCTTAAAGCCGCGCCCCAGTTGGAACGACAGGGTGCTGTCATGCAGGTCGCCAGCCGCGACTTTTTCGATATAGGCTTGCACGGACATACGGTGTTTATAATTCGCAAAGCCCGGAATCAGCCCGCCAGCGATAATGCCCTTGCGATTGAGCGTCTTAACAATGTCCTTGCGGGCGGCATACAAGAGCGAGCCGATGCCCCGCCGGCGAAAATCGGGATGAACACTGATATCCCCGCCATAATACCAATCTCCGTTCGGGTCGTGATGAGTGTAATAACCGCCGTCTATCATCCCCTGAAAACTATGCTGTGCCGCATTAAAATCGAAATCAATCAAAAATCCCGAACCCAAACCGACGACGCGCTGGTCAGCCAGCGCGACAAAATTGCCTTCGGGGAACAGTCGGCAATGATTCAGAAAGTGCTTTTCCAGCATCAACTCGCTCGCGGCAAGGGTCGGAAAACAATCCCGTTGCAATTGTTCCAGCGCCTTGGCGTGCTGCGGTCGAATGGTCTCAATCGCAATCGTTTCGCTTTTCATCGTCTTCCCCACTGCACTTGCATTCGATGTTTATCTAAAGCCAGTTTAGCCTTGCTTGCAGCTTCGGTCAAATGTCCACCGCCAATCTGATTTGAATGGACTTAATGGACTGCATTGGACATACAGCTTTGATATTAAATGCCTTAGACTTCAGATGAATTTGAAATGAAAGGAAGACAAAATGGATTCGAACAAACATCAGCAAAATGGCAGTGAAAAAGGCACTTACAAGGTCAAACGCGGTTTGGCGCAAATGCTCAAGGGGGGCGTGATTATGGATGTCGTCACGCCCGAACAGGCAAAAATAGCCGAAGATGCCGGCGCAGTTGCCGTGATGGCGCTCGAACGGGTGCCAGCGGATATTCGCGTGCAGGGGGGCGTCGCCCGTATGAGCGATCCCGACATGATTGAGGGGATTATCCATGCCGTTTCCATTCCAGTTATGGCGAAGGCGCGCATCGGACACTTTGTCGAAGCCCAGATATTGGAAGCGCTGGGGGTGGATTACATTGACGAGAGCGAAGTCTTGACACCGGCCGATGAAGAACATCACATCAACAAATGGCATTTTGAAGTGCCGTTTGTCTGTGGCTGCCGCAATCTGGGCGAGGCATTGCGCCGCATCAATGAAGGCGCCGCCATGATGCGCACCAAAGGCGAAGCCGGCACCGGCGATGTGGTTGAAGCTGTCCGGCACGCCCGCGCGGTCCATGGCGAAATCCGCCGCATCAGCTGCATGGACGAGGATGAGTTGTACACCTATGCCAAGGAAATCCGGGCGCCTTATCATCTGGTCAAAGAGACGGCCGAGCTTGGACGTCTGCCGGTGGTGAACTTCGCCGCAGGTGGCGTGGCGACGCCAGCCGATGCCGCGCTGATGATGCAGCTTGGCGTCGATGGCGTATTTGTAGGCAGCGGCATCTTCAAAAGCGGTGATCCAGAAAAACGCGCCAAAGCGATTGTGCAGGCTGTGACCCATTACAGCGACCCACAGATTTTGGCAGCCGTCAGCCGCAATCTGGGCGAAGCGATGGTCGGCATCCATGTCTCCCCAGAGCAGGTTATCCTGGGCAAACGAGGCTGGTAAATTTGCGCCCCTTGCCACTGGCTGAGGCCTGGGCGGGGGGCATTGCTTTTCTCGGTGTCCTTTGTGCCTCTGCGGTGAGTTCTGTTTGGATGCGACTGCCCTGCCCTGTCAACGATAAAATGTTGATAGTTTTAGCTGTCCATGTTATGGTTTCCCAAATCAACCCAGAGGCTGCCGACGCTTCACAAGACGTACTATGCCTTGCCCGCCTCTATTCTTGAATGGATTAAGCAGGCCGCTGCCTGGCATGGCAAAGTATGTTATGGCGTTAGCCTCATAGATTGAATCTGGAAGAAAGGAGATGATGAACCCGCCCTGCGAAAAACACATTGAGTTCAATAAATCAATTAAATGATATGGAGATAAAAAATGAGTCATATTTTCAGGATTTTATTCTTGGCGGCGTTGCTTATGGTTGTTTTTGTTCCGGTGAGCGCTCAAGATACGGTATGGACGGGTACCTTTGTGTTGGGAACCTGCTGCGAACCCAACTCGCTCGACCCGGCGGCGATGGGCATTTCGCAAACGGAAGGATATGTCATCAATGCGATGTATGAAGGGCTGACGCAATACTCGCCTGAAGGGAAGATTGCGCCGCGCCTGGCAACCGATTGGACAATTTCGGATGATGCCCTGACCTATACCCTGACGCTCCGCGATGATGTGCTCTTCCATGATGGCACTGCGCTGAATGCCGAAGCTGTCAAGCTGTCGTTGGAACGTCATGCGGCCTTGGGGCTTGGCAATCTGGGGTTTATTCTTGCGCCGCTGGATACCGTCACGGCTGTTGATGACCTCACAGTTGAAATTAGACTAAGCACGGCGGACTTTCAATTTTGGGCAGGCTTGCCACATATCAAAATTGTGAGCGCAGCCGCAGCCACAGCCAATGAAGTCGATGGCGACCTGGCTGGAGAATTCTTCAGAGAAAATGCAGTCGGGACGGGCCCCTATCAGTTGGTTCGCTGGGATCCGGGACGCCAGACCGAAATGGAGGCTTTCGCGGATTACTGGCGCGGCTGGGAAGGCTTGCATATTGAGCGGTTTATTGCTCGCTATGGCCTGGACTACACCACTCGTCTGCTTTTGATGGAGGACGGGGATGTGCATCTGATTGACTGGGCTGGACTTTCGGATGCGCGGCGTGCCGAGGCTAACGATGCCATCCATCTCAATTTCGGCAATCCGCTTCAGGGCTTTTATCATTTTATGAAGCAGGACGGGCCTTTGGCGGATAAAGCCGTGCGTCAGGCGCTGCTGCATGCCTACCCCTACGGTGCCATGATTGAAGTCATGGGCGGCTTTGCCGTGCCGCTCACATCGCCAGCCCTAAGTGGCACAGTCGGGCATTGTGATGTATTCGAGCCGATGCAGGATTTGGAAAAAGCCCGTCAACTGTTGGCAGATGCCGGCTATGCCGATGGCTTTAGCGTGCGGCAGGCATACCGCCATGCCAACGAACCGCGCCGCTTCGCCGCTGTTTTGTATCAGGAAGCGCTTGCCGAACTGGGAATCGAAGTGATACTCGATGATATTCCCTGGGGAACTTTTATAGACGCCCAGCGCAATTTTGATACCGCCTATGATATGAGCAGCCATTGGCTCAATATCCCTATACCTTATTCGGGCGAAATGCTGTATCGCCTTAACCATTCGGAATTGATTGATACTGGCACTGGCAACTGGGCCTGGTATAGCAATCCAGAATTTGACGCCTTGTTGGAGGAAGCGCCCACACTGGCCCCGGGCGATCCCCGCATTGATGAATTATTGTGTCAGGCACAACAGATTCTCATCGACGATGCAGTTGTCATCCCGGTCATGCTGTCACAATATCTTGATTTGACCCATGCCTCGGTCAGAGGCTATCGGTATGACCCTTACAGCTTCCCCGGTGATTTGCATCTTTACGATATCTATCTCGAAAACTAGCCGGCAAGGCGGGAGCGAATGGAAATCCTGCGCCTGAACATCAGAATGAATTAGAGTTGTAGGCGCAGATACGAATCCATTCAAAGATTCTATCAACAGGAGCTTAATGCAGAACGCAATGCAAAGACATCATTGCGTTCTGCATTGAAACCATTCACATGGGCAAGCTACTTCTTGAGCGCATCCTAACGCTGATTCTCAAACTGTTTGGCATGGCAGTCATCCTGTTCATCGTAACGCAAATTCTGCCAGCAGACCCCGCGGCAGTTGCCGCCGGCACCAATGCGCGTCCGGAACAAATCGAGAAGATTCGGCAAGAGTTGGGCCTGGACAAACCCTTCCATCAACAGTTCACCACCTATATCTCAGGCTTGGCACGCGGCGATCTAGGCAAATCACTGCTGACTCGGCGACCCGTCAGCGATGACTTGAAACTGCGTTTTCCAGCCACGCTGGAACTGGCATTTGCATCGGGCATTGTCATTGTGTTTGCTGGCATCACGATGGGCATCGTTGCAGCCATCCATGCCGGCAAACCCGTTGATTTTCTGATTCGCATGTTTGTTGTGATTGGCATGGGAGTCCCTCCTTTTGTGCTGGCATTGTTCCTGCAACTGATTTTCGCCAAATCATTGGACTGGTTTCCGCTTGAAGGGCGCTTGGACACATTGATGGCGCCCCCGCCCTTCGTTACCGGCATGTACACCATCGACAGTTTCCTGGCTGGTCAATGGGATATCTTCGGGTCGAGCCTGCGGCATCTGGCGCTTCCAGTTGCGGCGCTGTCACTGGGGCGTTTGGCTGTCGGCGCTCGCTTCACCAGAAGCGGTATGCTGGAAACCCTGTCCCAACCCTATGTGCGGACTGCTAGGGCAAAAGGGATCCCTAACCGACAGGTAATCTATCGTCACGCCTTTCGCAATGCCCTGATTCCCGTCGTCACCATGCTGGGCATCCAGATTGGTTTTCTTTTGAGCGGCGCGGTACTGGTCGAAGTGGTCTTCACTTGGCCCGGTCTGGGACGATACGCGGTGGAATCGGTCGTTTCCTTCGATTTCTTTTCGGTTATCGGCGCGGCGCTGGTGATTGCCGTGATTTTTGTGGTTTCAAATACGGTCGTGGATTTGCTTTACGTTCAACTGGACCCGCGAATTCAGCACAAGTGACAAGGACAATGTATGGGGTTTGAGCTTGGATTTGATATTGGCGGCACCTTCACAGATTTTGCATTGTCGGATTCGACAACGGGCGAGCTAAAGATATTCAAAGTGCTGACAACGCCTCATCAGCCTGAAGTCGGTGCATTGGACGGGATGCGGGCATTCCTAGGGGCTTGCGATTTGAGCCAGGCGCAACTCCTCAACCTGTTCCATGCGACCACGCTGGCAGCGAATACGCTCATCGAGCATAAAGGCGCCCTCGTCGGTTTGCTCACGACAGCAGGTTTTCGGGACATTTTGGAGATGCGCAGCGAGCAGAGGTATGCCATTTACGATTTGTTCCTTCAGTATCCGCCGCCGCTCAGCCCGCGTTATTTGAGACGCGGCATCCGCGAGCGCATTGACCGCGACGGTCAAATTCTGAAGACGGTCAACGAGGATGATGTGCGCCAGGCAATCGAAGATTTCAAGACGGAAGGCGTTGAGGCGATTGCCATTGCCTGCTTGCATTCTTATCGCAATCCGACCAACGAGCAGCGCATTGCGGCACTCGTCCGCGATTTATGGACGGATATTCCAGTCACGCTGTCCAGCGACATCGCGCCCGAAATCCGCGAATATGAGCGCACCTCAACCACAGTCGCCAATGCCTATGTTCTGCCCCTGATGTCCAGCTATCTGCAAACGCTGCATGACCAGCTTGCCGCCGGCGGCTTCGACGGCAACTTTTACCTGATGCTGTCTTCGGGCAGCACAGCTTTGGTCGCTGCCAGCGCCCAGCAGCCGATTCGCCTGGTTGAATCCGGGCCGGCGGCCGGGGCAATCGCCGCCGCCTATTATGGCAAACTGGCTGGACACAGCCATTTAATATCATTTGATATGGGCGGGACGACCGCCAAAGTTGCGCTCATTCATAAGGGGCAGCCGACAGTCGCCTCCCATTCAGAGGTCGCTCGCGTGCATCGCTTTACCAAGGGCAGTGGCTATCCGCTTCAATTTCCGACTGTCGATATTCTGGAGAGTGGCGCGGGCGGCGGCAGCATTGCCTGGGTCGATAAACTGGGTCTGCTCAAAGTGGGCCCGCAAAGCGCCGGTTCCAGTCCCGGCCCAGCCGCTTATGGCTTTGGGGGGATACAGCCCACCGTAACCGATGCCGATTTGATGCTGGGGTATCTGAACCCGGATTACTTTCTGGGCGGTGAAATGATGCTCGATTTGGCAGCGGCAAACAAGGCGCTGCAATCCATCGCCGCCAGCTTTGGCTGGACAGTTGTCGAGACTGCCGCTGCCATCCATCGACTAGTCAACGAGAATATGGCGGCAGCAGCACGCATTCATATTCTGGAACGGGCTCGGGACCCGCGCCATTACGCCATGATTTGTTTCGGCGGTGCCGGTCCCGTTCATGCAGCTGGCGTTGCCCGTATCCTGGGCAATCCGGAAGTGATTATCGCGCCCAGCGCCGGCGTCGCCTCCGCCATCGGCTTGTTAATCGCGCCCATTGCCTTTGATTTCGCGCATTCCTATCCAACCGCGCTTGCCAGCGCCGATTGGCACAAGCTGCGAGCGCTCTTCGAGCAAATGGAAGCACAGGGCAAGCAGATGCTGGTCGCGGCTGGCATCACTGAAGACGAAATCCAGGTCGAGCGGAGTGTGGATGGGCGCTTTCAGGGACAGCTTCACGAAATCCAGGTGCCGCTGCCGAGCGACTGGAGACGGATGGCTGTGGATGACTTCATCGCCCGCTTCAATGTGGCCTACAAGGAACTCTATCATTATGTACCCGACCATACGCCCATCGAACTGCTGACCTGGCGGTCCAAGGTATCGGGAAGGCGAAAGCCGCTCGCGCCCCGCGCGCTCGCGGCAGTGGATGCGGATATTCGTTCGGCTTGCAAAGGTCAGCGCCGTGCCTGGTTTTCGGAGCTTGGCGGCTTTGTCGATACACCCATTTATGACCGCTATCGACTGGGCGCGGGCATGGGTTTCGCTGGCCCGGCGATTGTTGAGGAACGCGAATCAACCATCGTCGTGCGGCCGGGCATGCAGGCTGAGGTGGATGCTTATGCCAATGTTCATCTCTATCTCAATCAATCGAATTCACCGGAGACCCTTCAACATGCGCCTTTTATGGATTGATCCGATTGTTGAGGACGAGCCATATACGACCGCTTTGACAGCCGCGTTCCAGACGGCATGCCGAGCGGGAACGGATGTAGACATCATCTCTCTGCCGCCAGGCCGTCATCCCCGCCACCTGCGCTACCATGCCTATGAGGCACTGGTCATAGCGGAGATTGTAACAATAGTCTACCGCTATGCGGATGATTATGATGCCTTTGTTATTGGCTGTTTTTATGATTTGGGACTGCGTGAAGCCCGCGAGGTTTCCGGGAAGGCAATTGTGACTGCGCCCTGTCAGTCCGCGCTTGCCATCGCCAGTCATCTGGGAAACACCTTTTCCGTTCTGGTGGGCGCCAGCAAAGCGATTCCGAAAATGCGCGAAAATATTCGCGCTTATGGTATGGAACATCGGCTCTCGTCAATGCGCCCGCTCGACATAGGCGTTCTCGAATTCCAGTCACAAGCCGAGCGCACGATGGCGGCGATGCGGCGGGAAGGAAAGCAAGCCGTTGAAAAAGACGGCGCCGAGGTCATCGTACTAGGCTGCAGTGCCGAAGTCGGATTCCATCAGACATTGCAAGCCAAATTGGGAGTTCCAGTCATTGATGCAGCATTAGCGCCCTTCAAATATGCTGAATTTCTGGCGGAAACGGCGCAGCGTTTTGGCTGGCATCCCAGTCGTAAATGGGGCAACGAAGCGCCGCCCCCTGATGAAATCGAGGCATGGGGACTGTTCCGACAGCCAGCCCCAGAGCCCCATCCAATCATTCGCATTCAAGGATAGCGCCTATGCCTGAAAATGGACTTGACCCACTGACTTTGGAGATTCTCTGGCAGCGCCTCATCACGGTCGCCGACCAGATGGCGACGACGCTGGCGCGTACCGCCTTCTCGACCACCATTACCGCCTCGAACGATTATGGTTGTGTCATTATGGATGCTCAGGGGTGTTGTATCGCCCATGCCCATCGCAGCCTGCCCATTTTCAACCGTACCATGCCCTACACCACGGGTCTTGTTCTGGAACGTTTTGGGCGCGGGCATATCGCCCCTGGCGATGTATTTATATCCAACGACCCTTGGCAAAACGCGGGGCATAATCCCGACATCACCGTGATGACACCTTTCTTCAAGCGGGGCAAGCTCGTGGGTTTTGCCGCCAGCATCGCTCATCATGCCGATGTCGGCGGCTCGGTGGATACCAATCAGGTGCGCGACTGTTATGAAGAGGGCTTGATGATTCCACTGGTGCGCTTGTATCAAGCTGGAGAGCTCAACCAGACCGTGCTGGATTTCGTTGCGGCAAATGTTCGGCTGCCTACTGCCGTAGTGGGGGATATTCATGCTCAAGTGGCCGCCAACCAAACCGGGGCGGAGCGATGTCTGGCGCTGCTGGAGGAGTATGATTTGCCGAATCTTCAATCTGTTTCTGATGACATTCAGAACCGCTCGGAAAAAGCAATGCGAGAAGCCATCTCGGCACTGCCAAATGGCTTATATGGCTCGGAAGTGGTTGTCGATGAGCTTGATCAGCCTTTAAGGCTCGTGTGCAGGCTCGAAGTGCGCGATGACGAGATTTTCATCGACTTTAGCGGGACATCCCCACAGCAGCCGCGCGGCGGGATTAACGTAACCTTTACCTTTACGAATGGACAGATTTCTTATGCGCTAAAAGCGACGCTGCTGCCCAATGTGCCGGGCAATGATGGCTGCTATCGTCCCATTCATGCCAGTGCGCCGCCTGGATGTATCCTGAATGCCCGTCGCCCGGCTTCTGTCAGCCAGCGTCATCGCATAGGCGCACATATTTTTGGAGCGGTGCTGCGGGCATTGTCCGAGGTTCTGCCACATCAGGTCATTGCCGGCTCGGGTTTTCTGGTCAGCACACGGGTTTTTGCCCGTTCCCGTCAGGATTCGTCCATCTCTCACAGCTACCTGTTCAGCGCTGGCGGCATGGGAGCAAATGCAGAGGCCAGCGGCATCGCTACGGTCCAGGTTCCCGCACTGGCGGGAGCGGTGCCGGTTGAACTCTTCGAGATGACGGTGCCCATTCTCATTCTTCGCCGCGAATTTCTGCCAGATTCGGGAGGCGCTGGCAGGGAACGCGGCGGTCTGGCGCAGCGTGTGGAGCTTCAACTGCTGCCCGGGTTTGACGGCACAGCCACCGTATCTGTCCATGCCGCTGGACAGAATGTGCCGCTCTTTGGATTGAAAGGGGGTGGTGGCGGCACGCCAGCCGAAATCCTCCGAGACGGGGTGGTGCTGACACGAGAAGAGAAAGTCCAGCAGGCCAGCGCCCTGCCGCTCACCGATACGGGCATGTCGGTTGGATTTGATACGGCCGCGGGTGGTGGATACGGCTCACCCCTGGCGCGTACAGTCGAAAAGGTGCAGCAGGATGTCCGCGATGGCCTTGTCTCGCTCGAACAGGCGGTAGCGGTCTATGGCGTCATCCTCGACCCGGAGACCCTGGCAGCCGACAGGATGGCAACCGACGCACGGCGCGATGAATTGCAAGCGGTGAGCCAGATGCAATGAAGCCCGACCGAACGAGGAACAGAAAGCGAGCCATGCGTCAGATACGGCAATTTGCGGTAAAACAAGCGCGGTTTTACAATCGCAATCGAGGGTTGCTGGCGGGTTGGTTATTATTGTTCCCATTTCTGCTCTTTGCCTTGCTGCCAGAGGTATTTGCCACGCATGACCCCATCAAAACCTCCATCCGCGAGTTATACACACCGCCCAAGGCCGAACATTTCTTCGGCACAGATGAATTGGGGCGCGATGTCTACAGCCGTGTCGTCTACGGTGCCCGCATATCATTGGTCTCCGCCGCGCTGATTATTGGCATCGCTTGCCTGATTGGCATCGTTCTGGGCACCATCGCGGGTTATTGGGGTGGCTGGAGCGACCGAATCATCATGGCATTGGTCGATTTGGTGCTGGCATTTCCAAGCTTGATTTTAGCGCTGGCGGTCAGCGCCGCGCTGGGTTCGGGACTGCGGAGTGCGATTATCGCGGCGGCAGCCGTTTGGTGGCCCGTTTATGCCCGTCTGCTGCGCGGTTTAACGCTCCAACTGACCGAAATGGAATTTGTCACCGCAGCGAGAGCTATGGGAGCTTCATCGCTGTCCATCATTCGGCGGCATATTCTGCCCAATGCTGTTTATGCCATCATCGTGCGCGTCAGTCTCGACCTTGGGCTTGCCATCCTGCTGCTGGCGAGCTTGAGCTTTATCGGCCTGGGAGCGAGCGCCCCCACGCCCGAATGGGGTGCGATGGTGGCTTGGGGACGGCTTTATTTTCTTACGGAATGGTGGATTGGCGGCTTCCCCGCCCTGGCGATTACCCTGGCGGTCGTTGCCATTACCATGCTGGGCGATGGCTTGAATGACGCGCTCAACATCAACTGAAGGTTATCAGAAAGGTCTTGTCCCGATGGCGAACAATCCGCGGTTTGACAAGTTATATGCCATCATGCGCCGAGCGAAGCTGGATATACTGGCGCTGATTCCGGGGGCCAACCACCGCTATCTCACACAGGCGGTTCATTTCGTGATGGAACGTCCGATTGTGATGTTTCTTCCACTGGATGAACAGCCAATCGCTGTCATACCCGAACTCGAAATCCCCTTGTTCAAACGACACCCCATCCAATCGAGGATTTTCTCATGGACAGATGCCGAAGGATATGACCGTGCCTTTGCAGCCGCGCTGGCTGCCCTGCGGACTCGTGGCAAGACCATCGGCGTTGAGGGTTTGCAGATGCGGTTTTTTGAGGGCGAGATTATCCGCGCCCATGCGCCCGAAGCCGCTATCGTGGATGCCTCTCGACAGCTTGCCGAATTGCGACTGATTAAAGATGCTGACGAAATCGCATCCCTGCGCCAGGCAATCCAAATATCGGAAGACGCGCTGCGGGCAACCCTGAATCAGGTGCAGACGGGCATGAGTGAACGCGAAATCGCTGCCGAACTGGAGGCGCACATCAAAGCGCTGGGCGGCGAGAGTTTGTCTTTCGATGTGATTTTGCACGCTGGCAGCAATACGGCTTTACCGCATAGCGGGCCGCTGGATTACCGCATCCGCTATGGCGACCCTTTGCTGGTTGATTTTGGCGCGACTTTCGCTGGCTATTGCGCTGACATCACCCGCACGGTCTTTGTAGGTGATGTCAGCGAGGAATATCGTCAGTTTTACGCGGTGGTGCAGGCGGCGAATGAAGCCGCTCGCCTGGCAGCGCGGCCTGGTGTTACCGCCGAATCCGTCGATATGGCCGCGCGGCAGGTGATTATCGAAGCTGGCTATGGGCATCTGATGCGGCATCGAACCGGGCATGGATTGGGGTTGCAGGCACACGAGGCGCCTTACATTGTCCAGGGGAATCAGCGTATTTTGGGGCCGGGCATGGTATTCACGATTGAACCCGGCATTTACCGGCTGGGAGAAATCGGAGTTCGCATCGAGGATGATGTGCTGATTACTGACGATGGCTGCGAGAGCCTGACGACCTTTCCGCGCGACATTGTCGTTTGCTGATAATCGGGCTGCGTGCTTGATAATCGCTGGCTTGCCGGCGCCCTTGTTTTCGGCTTTAGGCGTTTCACCCAACTTTGAAGATGATGGCATCGTGCTGGCTGGAACAATGGCAGATGACGTGTTCTCTTCTTTTCGGACCGGAGAACCTCGATGAATCCAAAAATCTATCCGTTTGAGGTCGGCACTTTCAAATGCGTATCCATCAGTAATGGCATGCCGCTTAATGGGGGGATGCACCGCTCGCTCATTTGGTATTATCCAGACTTTAATGAAAAGAATAAGGGAATGATGCAAACGACAGCAGATTACACCTCGCGCGTTCCGAAATACAGATTTGCCGAGACACTGGACGAGCAGAAAGAACAACTCAAGACTAATCCATTGATGCGCCGTCTCCATGAATCGCGCCAAAGCCTGGCAGCCGACTCCCATCGTCCGCTTTATCATTATGTCAACCCTGAAAGCACGCTGAACGACCCCAATGGTCTTTGCTTCTGGCAGGGGCGCTGGCATCTTTTCTATCAGGCTTATCCGCCCGAAGACCCGCGCCAGCACTGGGGACATGCTGTCAGTGATGATTTGATTCACTGGCAGGATTTGCCTTATGCCATTTATCCTCATCCTGAAGAATGCTGTTTTTCGGGTTCGGCACTGGCTGAGGATGACCACGTTATCGCTATGTATCATGGCACTAAAATCGGCAATATGGTCGCGGTCTCGCAGGATCCGCTCCTGCTGAATTGGGAGAAGGTCACCGATGGCGCTGTCATTCCATTTGCGAAGGCCGGCGAGCCGCCCCTGCCCTACACCATTTTTGACCCCTGCATTTGGAAAAAAGATGGCTGCTACTATGCCCTCTCTGGTGGAACTTTGCCGGCAGGCCCCGACAAGAAACCGATTCGCGCCAACTTTCTGTTCCGCTCCACCGATTTGGCCAGCTGGGAGTATCTGCATCCCTTTGTCGAGAATGACCAATTCACATTGGTAGGCGACGACGGCGCCTGTCCCTATTTTTGGGGCATTGGCGAGGACAAACACATCCTTTTGTTTTTCAGTCACATGAGCGGCGGGCAGTATTTGCTGGGCGATTATGACAAAGGCCGCGACAAATTCGTTGTCACTGATCATGGTCTGTTCAATTTTGGCGCTGTCAGCCCCTCTGGCGTCCATGCCCCTTCGGCCGTGCCAGACGGAAAGGGCGGCGTCATTGTCCTGTTCAATATGAATCAGGGCAAGCCGTCACAGGGCTGGAATCAAATTATGACCCTGCCGCGACTCTTGACTTTGGACGCGCACAACAGATTGCGAATGGAGCCTGCTGACGCCATTGAATCATTGAGACATCAGCATCAAAGTTTTGGCGCAAGGGTCCTGCCAGCCAATAGAGAGGTGGTGCTGGATTCGATTCAAGGCAATGCGATGGAACTGATGATGGAGCTTGACCCACAGGATGCGCCTATGGTTGAGGTCAATGTGCTGCGTTCACCCAATCGGGAAGAATTCACGCGCATCGCTTTCTTCAAGGATCGCGGTTTTCGCTATCGGGAACAGATTCTCCATACCGCGCTGAATGCCAATTCGGATGCCCTGAAACCCATTCCGATGCGCTGTCAGAGTTTAATCACGATGGATACCTCGTATTCTTCTATTTTGCCTGAAGCGCTTTCAAGAGCGCCCGAAACAGCGCCCGTTCAACTTGAGCCGAACGAGCCGCTGCAACTGCGAATTTTTATTGACCGAAGCGTAGTTGAGGTCTTTGTCAACGGCAAGCAATGTGTTGCGGTGAGAGTCTATCCTGGGCGCGAGGACAGCTTGGGGGTGTCTTTACGGGCCCAAGGTCAATCTGCCGAGCTAACGCGCCTGGATGCCTGGCAGATGCAAAGCATTTGGTAAGCCTTGTGCGAGCGCCCGCAATAGGGAACGAAAGTTTTCAAGTTTTCGATTTTGCTTCTCTTCCATCCTTAGAGCAAGCCGCGGAAGTTCTTAAGCGTTCGGAATATCATCCGGTTGGAATCGTGAAAATTGCGGGCGCCGCGATAGCCAGTACGCACGACATAAATCAGATTGTCGCCATCAAATTGCCAGTCCACATACTGGAAACCGGTCAGCAAGATAGAAGCATCCGCGGGCAAGCCACTCTCATCTCGCATCAGGGTGGCAACAATACGCCAATTCCAAAGATCCTCGGATGCCGTCAATGACAGCACATTGCGCTGACGAAACGGATGTTTGCCTCGATGACCCTGCGACCCTAAATTACCGGCAGCCATCTCTTGCAGAACATCCATACTCGCCAGGTTGTTGACCAGCGACAGATAGGTCCCTGTTTTTGGGTCGCGCCGAATTGTAAATTTTGCCTTGCTGCCAGGAAAATCCATATAGCCGGTCTGCGGATCGAAAGACAGTTTTTTGCCATCATCCGAAATCTGAAGACGCGCCGCCTTCTCCTCCATGATCGAACCAGCCTCAAATGTCATGATGTTCCACAATTGACCATCCGGGGCGACCACGACATTGCCCTCGCGCCAACCCGGGCCTGTTGCGCTTTCTTTATCCCATTCGGCCGGTATCCAATCTGGATTAAAAGGTATTTTATTACTCATTGTCCAGTTTTCTGCATCTAACAAATCGGCATTAGCCGGCGCAGATATGACACAAGCCTGAAAACCCACGCCCCATTGCAGCGGGTCGCAATCCTCGAAAGCCTTATAAATCCGCTGGTTGTGTGTAACCACTGGCACGGGCGCACAATGATAGCTTGGCGGATGGCGATAAAAGCCGCCCTTAAACAACAGACCACTTTGTGAATCGGCCGGATGCGACCAGGTGAACCCGCCATCGCGGCTGCGACGAATGACGATAGAACCATATTGCTGCGATGTTCCCAGAATATACACATCGCCGCCATGCAGAAACAGGCTGCTCCAATAACAATTCATAATATGGGTAACATTGACCCATGTCACGCCATCGTCTTCCGAACGATAAATACTGGTCAGGCTTTCTTCACCTTCATGATTTTTGGGGCAGCCTTGCAAACCGAAATAGTCGTGTGATGCTAATAATGCGCCATCCGCCAGACGAACAATGCTTGGGCTGCCGAGATAAGTTTTTGTTCGCTCCGGTTGATATTTGATTTGAGACCAATACATGACAGGCTCTTTTCTATTTGTAAGCATACCGTACAGAAATCCCATCCGAGAGGATGCTGCGTTGACAAAAAAGGGGGTTCGCGCACAGTATGCGAACCCCATGACTGCGTTTTACAATTTATTCACTGACATACCATTGATCGGAATGCCCGCTCTCAAGGTGGCTGATGTAGACAACGCCTTCAACCGGTGTAAAATTGCGCAGCCGATTGGAACGGATAAAGACCTCCGGCGCCTCGCCGACAGGGCCGATATGGAACATATTCTCGACTGTATTCGCAACCAGCGTTTTGCCGAGTTCGAGATATTCTTCTGATCCAATTTCGGTAAGCTGCCATTCTGCGATCATTTCCATCTGCGCAAGTTGGTAGGGCGGCGGCTCTTCACCCTCTGTTCCGCCTGACAGCCACCATTGCCGCCACGCCAGCCCACCGCCGACCGGCGTTGAATCAATGCCGTAGGGCGGCCCCAACCAGATGGGGCGCTGATACAGATCTTTTTCGGATACAACATCAGCAAACCAGACCGAGGCATGAACTTCATTAGCAAGCAATGCCTGTTTGAATGCCTCACGGGTGCTGGGATTGATTTCCACATTGACGCCGACAGCTTCCCAATATTCGGCAACCAGTTCCGACATCGGAATCCGATTGATGGCATCCCACAGCACAATAGACAATGGCTCGCCATCGGGGCGCAGACGAATGCCGTCATCACCCATTGCCAAGCCCATTTCATCCAGCAGGGCATGGGCTTGGTCGGGGTCGTATTCGGCATAGTACGATCCCATCCAGTCCTCATAGAATGCGGAAGCGGATGATACACCCCACTGACGCGGCACCGCTTGCCCGAAGAACAAGACATCGTTGATTTCATTGCGGTTAATTGCAACTGACATCGCCTGGCGGAAGCGCAAATCATTGAAAATTTCGTTCAATACCGGATCACTCACCGTGATGTTGAATTGATATTTGCTCATCGCCCCTTGATCAGCAGGCCACAGGATGGTGGTATAGTCACCGTCGGCCTCACCCGCTTTAAGAACAGGGAGATCACGAACTTCCAGATTGTAGAAGCCGTAGTCAATTTCACCGGCTTGTACATTAAGAATAACCACCTCCGGTTCTCCAAGCAGCAAGCGAACCTGACCGTCGATATAGGGCAATTGATTGCCTTCGGTATCCACTTTCCAATAGTAGGGATTGCGGACATAGAACTTGTTCCCAAAATCATCAACCTCATCCAGCTTCCAAGGCTTCAAGACCGGCAAATCGGGGTCAAAGTCGTTTTGGCCTGTTTGTCCATTCATGTGGAATTGGAAGGCGCCGGCCCATGTATCATAGCCTTCGGATTCCGCCAAGGCCTGGGCATCCTCGTTAAAGTCAAGATGCCATTGTTCAAGATAATGACGCGGGGCAAGCGGGAAACCCTGGCTGCTGCGCGCGACGACAATAGGCAAAGCCGGATTGGCCTGGGCAGATGTAAAAGTGACCGTGAAATCATCCAGCTTTTCGATGACAATGGGCGTCCCCCCGGGCGTCAGTGAACTGGGCATATTGGGAAGATCGGGATGCAGGATGATGTTCTCATACCAAAACATCACATCATCAGCCGTGACCAGTACACCATCACTCCATTTCATACCACGGCGCAAGGTGATGGTAGCAGTTGTCAAGTCATCGGACAGTTCAACACTCTTGGCGATTTCGGGGAATATAATTTCCCAATTCGTGGAAAAACCTGTCAAATGTTGATCCCAGGCTGTAAAACCGGTATTCCCAAACGAGGTTGGATTGGTTGCATTAAATGTAATCTCGCCACCATAAGTCCCAATAGACTCGCGCGGCTGAACCACCATAATATCACCGCGTTCCGGCAAACGTTCTTCCACTGGCGGCAGTTCACCGGCCGCCACCATGTCCGCCAGCATGGGAGCTTCATTGAACATGCCAATGGTATTCCCAGTTGAGGCTTCATATTCTGCAAGTGACCAGGTTCTAAAGTTATCTGCTGGCGAATACCCGGCTTCCTGTGCCGCAGCCGACAAAGACATCACCACCCCTACAAGCAGCAATATCCCTAAAACTCTGTATTTTGAACTTAACATCCTTCGCACTCTCCTTAACATCAAACAATAAACAAAGGTTCGTTGAAAACAGATGTCTGCAATAGGTCATCCTCCTCTTTTTACTATGCCGTCAAATTCCTTGCAGGGCAGTGTTGGTAAGTATCAGACCGCATACCATACACTGCGCTGTGAGGTTCCAAAGTTAGATCACATCGCATTCATTTGCGCCGCGATATAATTCAAGATACGCATTTCATAATGAGTGAGCGCTGCATTCGTTACACGACTGATGGCAAGCATATCAAACCCGGCTTGCTTTCGATAGTATTTTGCACAAACCGGATATTTGTGGTGGATTGATGAATCCGCCATCCCGAGCAGGGCCTGTACCCGCTCGGCCGCCGCTGTCTCAAAGTGTTCACATAACCACACCACTGCCTGCGGATAAAAATTTGCCGCGATGCCGCAATACCCGCGTCCGCCGCTCCTCAAGGATTGCAATAAAGTGGTGGCATCCGCATTATAAATCCTTAATGACGTGCCGGCTGCCGCCCGAATTTTACTTTGAATCTGTTCAATCGAGCGTGAAGTTTCTTTAAGCATATCAAAACGCCCTGTATGCGCCGCCCAACGAACCAATTCCGGTGAAATGAGACGGTGGTAGGGCTGCGGGCATTCATACAGCCCCAGACGAATGCTGCCCGTTAATTCAAGCAGCTGCTCAACATTTCGCTGCCAGATAAGATCATCTTCATCCGATTCGGCCATCTGGCTGGCAAGGATCACAACAAGCTGCACGCCGGTATCCGCCATTTTCTTGATAAATTCAGCTTGTGACACAACTGAAGGGACAAAAGTTCCAGAGGCAGCAACCGGCAAACGGCCATCTGCCCGCTGCACAACACGCCGCGCCAAACGCAATCGCTCGTCATCATCCATCGCAAACATTTCGCTGGATTGCCCGACTGCAAACAAACCGGCAACCCCCGATTCGATGTACCAGTCCGTCAATCGATCTACACCATCCCAATCAATGGATAAATCCATCTTGAACGGGGTAATCATGGCTGGCCAGACACCATGCAGTAATCGAGTTGTTGTCATACAAATTATCCAAGCTGCTAAAGACGGCTAAAATGTTCTGATTTTTGAACCAGCAGGGATGGCGTCGCCGGGACATAACCCATCCGTCTTGATATTTCTTGTGCCACATACAGCAGATCGTCAGCAAGGCTGTTCGGCGGATCCTTGATAATATGTTCGTCCGTACCCGAAACACTGCAGCCGCCAATCGGCTCGCCCTGTGGGTTGCGAATCACGGCGCCAAGACAAAAAGTGCCGGCTTCATGTTCTTGATTATCGACGGCATAACCTCTTTGGAATGAATCTTCCAGTTCTTGATGAAGCTGATCGATAGTGGTAATGGTGGTATGAGTAAAGCGCGGCAGACCGGCCTGTCTTGCAATCCATTCGACCTGCTGCGACGGCAGCGCCGCCAGAATAGATTTTCCATTCGCAGTACAGTGAAGATGAACCTGCTCCCCTACCGCAGTACGAGCCATCAGCCGTTTGGACGATTCAATGGCATAAATATAGAGAATAAACGTACCATCAAAATAGGTTAGGTAGACCGACTCTTTGGCGATCTCCGCCAGTTCGCGCAATAGCGGAGCGGCGCGATCACGCAACTCCGCATTCACCCGCACCGCCTGCGACAAGGTGATAATGGCTGTGCCAAGCGCATAAGAATCATCATTGACCTTTTCAATAAAACCCCGAGAAATCAGTGTCGCCAGCACGTTATGGACGGTGCTTTTTGGCATAGGCAGACGATCACTAATTTGACTTAGTGTCAGACATGGCTCCTCTGTCGTGAACACATTCATAATATCAATGGCTTTCAGAACGGATTGAATCATATCGGGACACCCTCCAGGTCTAGTTCGTCGGCGAAATGACAGGCTACAAAATGACCTGGCGTTAATTCCTGTAGCGTCGGTGCCTGCTGTGAACAAATGTCCTGTGCATATTTACAGCGCGGGTGAAAATAGCAGCCAGAAGGCGGGCTAGCTGGATTAGCTACTTCGCCAGTCAAAATGATTTGTTCTTCTTGTACACGTGGGTCTGGTTTGGGAACAGCCGAAAGGAGGGCTTCTGTGTACGGATGTTTCGGACTTAGATACAGTTCTTCGGTTTCCGCCAGTTCAATAATCTTGCCAACATACATCACGGCAACACGGTCAGCGATATGCTCGACAACGCTCAAATCATGCGCGATGAATAAATAAGTCAGTCCAAGTTTTTCCTGCAAGTCCTGAAGCAAATTCAGAATTTGAGCTTGTATTGAAACATCAAGCGCAGAAACCGGCTCATCGGCAACAATCAGGTTGGGGTTAGTCGCCAAGGCACGCGCAATCCCAATCCGCTGACGCTGACCGCCACTGAAGGCATTGGGATACCGATTCAGATGTCCAGGATTTAAACCAACCAGCGCCGCCAATTCTTTGACCGGCTTCTCCAGATTTTTGCCGCGGACGCCTTGCGCCCAAAGAGGTTCTCCGATGATGTCCAGCACGGTCATCCGCGGCGACAATGATGAAAAAGGATCCTGAAAGACCATTTGTATTTCTCGGCGCAAGCCGCGCAGGTGTTTTTTATTCAGTTTTGTAATATCGACAGTCTCACCGCTGTGCGTCCTTAAAATGACTTCACCTGCGGTCGGATCCATGGCACGCAGGATACAGCGCCCCAAAGTCGTTTTGCCACAACCTGATTCACCAACCAAACCCAGAACTTCGCCCTTCTTAATCTCAAAATTAATATCATCCACCGCCTTGACCTGACCGACCTTTCGGCGCAAGAGACCTTTTTCAATCGGAAAATACTTTTTTAGCGATCTCACTTGCAGGATAATATCATTCTGCTGCATGGTTGACACCTTCCAGCCGCGCTGCGCCCGCCGCTTCCAGCACCTCCTGATAGACAAAACAGGCCACCGCATGACCGTCTTCAACTTGCACCAGCGGCGGATCAACGCGATTGCACAATCCTTCAATAGCAGCCGAACAACGCGGAAAGAACCCGCATCCAACCGGGCGGTTAATCGGAACCGGCACAGCGCCTTGAATGGATTCCAATCGCTGTCGTGATTTTTTGCCGATTTTTGGGATCGATTTAATAAGTGCGGATGTATAAGGATGTTTCGATTTATAAAACAAGCTGTCCACATCAGTATATTCAACGATACGCCCCAGATACATCACAGCAACACGTTGAACTGTACTGGCAATAACCCCCAAGTCATGGGTGATATACAAAATCGACATGCCAAATTCGTTTTGAAGATCGCGCATGAGTTTAAGCACCTGCGCCTGCACAGTGACATCAAGCGCTGTTGTGGGTTCATCAGCAATCAGCAAAGATGGTTCGCATGACAGCGCCATCGCAATCATAGCGCGTTGGCGCATCCCGCCTGACAGCTGATGGGGATATTCTTTCATGCGCTGCTGCGGGTTAGACATACCGACTCGTTCCAGCAGATTAACCGCAATTTTGTGAGCTTCTTTTTTGTCTTGCGTTCTGTGAACACGAATCGCTTCCGTAATTTGATTGCCAATCGTATGCAGGGGCGAAAACGATGTCATCGGCTCCTGAAAAATCATTGCGATTTCACCACCTCGAATCGCCCGGATTCTTGCGCCATGTGGAGGGAGTTGTATAATGTCTACCGGATCTTCATTCTGAGGATGATAAATCACAGATCCGGAAATCTCGGCAAAATTAGGGGCAAGCCGCATGATTGTTCTGACCGCCATGCTCTTGCCACAGCCAGATTCACCCACAAGCCCCATCGTCTCGCCGCGGCGAATCACGAAGCTCACCCCGTCAACGGCTTTCAGCAAACCTTCTTCCAAAGGCAGATAGGTCTTAAGGTCATTGACTTCCAATAATACATCATTCATGGCAGCGCCTTAAATGTGCTTATATGGGTCAGCGGCATCACGCAAGCCATCGCCCAGAAAGTTGAAGGCAATGACAATGACCACTACCACCGCACCCGGAAACAGCAGCCAGGGATTGAGCGTCACTGTTTGAACATTTTGTGAATCCTGCAATAAGGTGCCCAAACTTACAGCAGGGGGCTGGATGCCCAAGCCGAGAAAACTGAGCGCAGTTTCACCCAAGATCATCTGTGGAATAGCCAGGGTCAGGTGAACAATCAAATAACTGGTGAACCCTGGTAACAGGTGCCGGAGGATAATCGCCCTTTCGCTCAAGCCTGACAGTGTAGCAGCAAGAATATAGTCCTCTTCACGCAGGCTAATCAGCTTTCCACGAACCACGCGAGCCAATCCAGTCCAGCCAACAGTCGCCAATACCAGCGAGATGCCAAAATAAACCTGAATCGGTGTCCAGTCAGGCGGGACTAAAGCGGCTAATGCCATCCATAGCGGCAATGTCGGCAGCGATTGCAAGAACTCGATTAAACGTTGGATAAGCATATCAACGCCGCCGCCGTAATATCCAGAGATTCCGCCAAAAAACAAGCCAAGAACAAACCCGATAGCCAAGCCTAATAAGCCGACGAACAGGGATGTCCGTGCGCCCAGCAGCATACGGCTCAATAAATCACGCCCAAGCCCATCAGTCCCCGAAAGAAAGAACACCCCCGGAGCATCGACGCCAAACAAGTGAATATCCGTGTTGATAAAGCCCAAGAGTTGATAGGGTGTGCCCCGCACAAAGAATTGAAGGAAGTATTTTTCGCTTGTGTTTTCGATATATGTGCGCTGAAAAGTGCTTAGGTCAAGTTCGTTCGTGATTTTGTAGACGAATGGACGTAAATGAAGATTTCCGTTCTCATCAATAAAGTGAATGGGAGTTGGTGGCGCAAAGAGAAAATCAGTATGTCTTTGAAACGCACCATAAGGCGCAAAAAATTCGGCAAAAATCGCCAAGATATAAAATATGACCAAGAAAATCATACAATAATAAGCAACTCGATGCCGCTTGAATTTGCGCCAGATTAGCTGCTGCTGCGAGAGAATCTCATAATGCAGTTGCTCGTCGCTATTAGCTGTCCCGCGCTCGAAATCCAAAGTCGTCATCATCAATTTGCTCTCTCATAACGAATGCGAGGATCCAGCCACATCAAGAGCAAGTCGGATATAAATACCCCAACAACGGTCAGTACGCTCAGCATCAACAGCATACTTGCAGCCGCAAAGGTATCCTGAGCGATTAAAGCACGCAATAACAAGGGACCAGTTGTTGGCAGACCAAGTACAATGGATACAATCGCCGAGCCGGATACAATCTGCGGCAGCAGACTCCCGATACTGCTCGCAATCGGATTAAATGCCATCCGAAGTGGGTATTTTATAATGAGAAACTGCTCTTTTAAGCCTTTAGAGCGGGCTGTCATCACATACTGTTTCTGAAATTCATCAAGCAACTGTGCCCGCAGGATGCGTATCAAGCCAGCAGTACCTGCCGTACCAACGACAATCACCGGAACCGGCAAATGGGTCAACATATCCCAGAACTTGGCTAAACTCCAAGGCTCGCGCAGATATTCTGGCGAGAACAAACCGCCAGGGGTGATTCCGAAAACCCGCAGCATAATGATCATGAATATCAAGGCAATCAGAAAATTAGGCGTCGCCAAGCCGATAAGCCCGATAAACGAAAAGAAGTAATCGCCGATAGAATACTGATTAACGGCTGAATATAAGGCGATGGGGACTGAAACAATGTAGACAAAGATAACCGAAGCCATCGAAATCGTCATGGTTAAGAACAAGCGCTCTTCGATTAGAGGCCAGACTGGCTGACCCCATTCAAAAGATTGCCCGAAGTCACCCTCAGTCAATAATGGCACAATCCATCTGATATATTGTTCATGCAGCGGGCGATCTAATCCGTAACGGGTTAGCAAAAAATCAAGCTCCGCCTGATCAACAATATCGCCAGATGCTTCGAGTTCAAGTGCATAATTTTGAATCCAACTGCCCGGTGGCAGATTGATAATATAGAAGGACAAAATCGATACCAGAAAAAGCACGATGACCATATAAACCAGACGGCGCAAAAAATAATTTACCATCGGAGCGAACTCTTCACGGGCAATTTTTTCGAGATTTCTGACAGCAGCGCTTACTCAAAGTTTCTGCTTTTTCCATATTATAGAACAGCATTCAGCAATATGGAATCATATTCAGAAATTAACATAGTTTTTGTGCTTTGTCAAATTTTGGGTGTTCTTTGCGTCTCGGTGGTAAATTTCGGTTTGATTTGACTTATCCCATTTCGTTGCAGCCTGAAGTTAGGTCAGCTATTCTCTAATCTATACATCTTATTTATAAAGGCAGGTGATATGACATTTGAAAGTATCCATGATCTGGAGACCCCCAGCGTCCTCATCGACCTCGATAGGATGGGACGCAACATTTTGGCGATGCAAAAGCGCTGTGATGACCTGGGCATTCAATTTCGCCCGCATATCAAGACGCACAAAATCCCCGATATTGCCCGCCGCCAGGTTGAGGCCGGGGCAAGCGGCATTGCCTGCCAGAAGGTAAGCGAAGCGGAGGTATTTGCCGCTGCTGGCTTTGACGACATTCAGATTCCCTACAATATCATCGGCAAAAGAAAGACGCAGCGTCTGGCGGCATTGGCCAAGCGCATCAAAGTGACCGTAACCGTCGACAGTTGGGCGGCTGTTGACGGCATCGCGGCGGCGGCCCAGGAAGCGGGAGCGACCGTGAATATGATGGTTGAACTGGTCGCCCTCAATCATCGCACTGGCACCACGCCCGAAAAGGCGGTTGAACTGGCGCAGCATATCCGCGCCACTGATAACCTGCATTTTGTCGGGGTGATGATTTATCCCTCCGATGCCGCCATTCGGCCGCGATTGCAGAAAACCTTGTCCCTGCTCGAAGCCGCCAGCATCGAAGTCGAGACAGTCAGCGGCGGCGGCAGTGGCGCCATTCTGGAGGCGCACTTGCTGCCAGAATTGACGGAGATGCGGGTCGGCACTTATGTTTTTTGGGATTGGGGCAGTGTTGCCAATGGCTTGACCACATTCGATAGCTGCGCGATGCGCATTCGCGCCACTGTCGTCAGCGCCAACGAGCCAAGCCGCATCATCCTCGATAGTGGCAGCAAAACAGTCAATTCCGAAACGGTGAACGGATTATTTGGTTACATCGTCGAATATCCCGATGCCCGTTTTTATAAAGTCAATGAAGAACATGGTTATCTTGACTGCAGCGATTGCGCCGCGATTCCCAAGGTGGGCGATATTGTCCACATCATACCGGTTCACACCTGCATTGTGACCAACCTGCACAATCGGATTTACGGCGTCCAGGGCGATGCCATCAAGCAAAGCTGGGATGTGGCTGCGCGTGGCTTGGTCTGGTAAATAACCGCAAGCGCTAAAGCAAACCTGTCCAAGACCAGGAGACCGTTGATGTCCAAAAACCACAGTGTTGCCCGCTCTTTGGAAATCTATGAACGCGCCGGCAAACTTATTCCGGGGCGCACCCAGCTGATTAGCCGACGATCCAGCCAATTCGCACATGGCACGAGCCCTATCTATGCACAAGCAGCAAAAGGCGCTCGCTTTGTCGATGTAGATGAAAACGAATATATCGACTGGGTGAATGCTGTCGGCGCAATTATTTTGGGACATGCAGATGAAGCCGTTGACAGCGCCGTCAAAGCGCAAATTGATCGAGGCAGTCTCTATACCGTCAACAGCGCCTTGGAAGTCGAACTGGCGGAATTGCTCAATGAGGTTATCCCAAGCGCGGAGATGGTGCGCTACACAAAATCGGGTGGAGAAGCGAATGCCGTCGCCGCGCGTATTGCTCGTGGTGTCACCGGACGCGATCTGATTCTGTTCGCTGGTTATCATGGCTGGCACGATTGGTATCAATCCGCAAATTATCTTGTGGATCCTGAAAGCGGGGAATTTCCCTTTGCCGGCATTGAGCCGATTGGTGTTCCCAAGGCGCTGGCCGGTACCGCGATTCCCTTATCTGGGGGGACCTCGAATCGCTTGAAGCCCTGCTGCAAGCACACAAGGGCAGCGTTGCCGCCATTATGATGGAGCCCTTGCGCTCGGAAACGCCACCACCGGGTTACCTGGAGGGGGTAAAAACCTTGGCAAGGGCTTATGATGTCATTCTCATTTTTGATGAAATCTCCTGTGGATGGCGGCTGCGAATTGGGGGAGCTCAAGAATATACCGGCGTCACACCCGATATGACCGTCCTGGCGAAAGCCATGTCAAACGGTTATCCGATGGGGGCGGTTGTTGGGGCGCGCGCTGTGATGGAACCCGCAAGCCGGATGTTCATTTCGAGTTCATATTGGAGTGACAATCTGGGTTTGGCAGCCAGCTTCACGACAATCCGAGAGCTTCAAAGACGTCATTCTGCGCGGAAATTCGAGGATATTGGCGAAGCGCTGCGAAGCGCTTTGAATGCTGCGCTAAGCGATGCTGGCCTGGCGGGCGCGTGTACAGGATTATTCTGGAATCCAACAATCACGCTGGATCTGCCAGATGAAAGCCTTCGGGGCAAGGTCAATACACTATTTGTTCAGGAAATGGCGCGCCGAGGCATCCACTGCAACATGAGCTTCAAGGCAACATTGGCACATACAGCAGCGGATATTCGGGAGACGGCGCGGGCCGCCACAGAAGCCCTGGACATAGTGAAGAGCGGATTGCATCGGGGAAATCTGGATGATTTACTCAAAAGTGATTTGACAAAAGAGCCGTTTCGCCGCCTTGTTCGATAATAACAATCAGGTCAATACTGGCAGCGATCCATGGATATTGATGATGAGCGGCTCGGTATGCCATCAAATTCGTAAAGGACAGGGGAATGCTTATTATTGATGCCCATCTTGATTTGTCGATGAACGCCTTGCAATGGAATCGGAATTTGCTTGAGTCTGTGTACACTATTCGCGCAGCAGAAGCGGGAACCGCCGGCAAAGGCCGCGCGCAAGGCACCGTCGCTTTGCCCGACATGAAGCGCGGCCGCATAGCCGTCTGTTTTGCAACGCTGCTGGCACGCTCGACTGGACACAAAGTCGAACACCTTGATTATGGTTCGCCAACCCAATCTTATGGCATGGCACAGGGACAGCTGGCATATTACCGCGCCTTGGAGATGGAGGGGCATGTCCGAATTCTCACCGACAGCCCGAGCCTGAAAGCCCACCTGTCAGAATGGGAAACCTGGGAACATCATGGGGCCGACCCGCAAAGCGCGCCGCCGCTGGGTTTTGTGCTGAGTATGGAAGGCGCAGACCCCATTCGTCATCCACAGCAACTGGAAGCATGGTGGGATGCCGGTCTGCGTTTATTAGGCCCAACCCATTATGGATCCGGGCGA
>DAOUKA010000304.1:0-3163 GCA_034421915.1 Anaerolineae bacterium | reverse complement strand
TCACATTCGCCGCCAGCGATGGGAATATCCGTCCTTTGGCGCAGCTCGCGGTAGCCCTCATAATCCTCGGGCGAAAGCGGCTCCTCGAAGAAGCGGATATTCAGCGGCTCGACCTGCCGCGCAAAGGACAAGGCCTCGCTGCGCGAATAGGCATGATTGGCATCCACCATCAAATCAATCTCCTCGCCAATCGCCAGGCGCAGCGCCCGCACATGCCGCACATCCTGGGCGACGCCCAGCCCAACCTTCATCTTCAAGGCCTTGTAACCCTGGGCGACATAGGCTGTCGCTTCATCAATGAGCTTGGCCGGCAGGTCATCGGCCGCGGTAAAATACATGCCTGTCGCATAAACTTGGATTTTATCGCGCCGCTGGCCGCCCAAAAGAACCGACACTGGCTGATTCAGCAGCTTGCCCCGCAAATCCCACAGCGCAATATCAATCGCGCTGATGGCGGCCACCAAAACACCCCGCCGCGCATAATCCAGCGACCGTCGGTGCATCTTGCTCCAGATGGCTTCCACATGGAGCGGGTCTTCATCGATGACCAGCGGCTTGAGGTACTCGATGCCGGCTTGAATCACGCCCGCCGGACCGTATCCTTCGCCCCAGCCATAGCTGCCATCCTCCGCAATGACTTTCACCAGACAAACCTGACGGATGTCAAAGCCGAACTGGGAAAAATAAAAGGGCGTTTCCAATCGCTGCCGGGCGATGCGGGTTTCGATGGCTTCAATCTTCATGCTTTTGCACTTTCAGTTTGTTTGCCCATGGCTTATAGTGTAGCGAATCTTGTATTGTTTCGCGCCAGATTTGAGGAAGCCCATGCAAAGCATCGCCTATCCCCAGGTCAAGCCGGTTCTGAATCAACTGACCGCGGGTCTCAAGACGATTTTGGGCGACAAACTCATCGGCATCTATCTGTATGGCTCGCTGGTGACGGGCGATTTCGACCTCAGCGTCAGCGATTTGGATCTGGTTGCAGTTATAACAGAGGAGCTTGATGAGTTCAGCTTCGCGGCGCTGCATCAATTGCACCAGCGCGTCGTTGATGCCTGGCCTGACTGGGACAATCGGCTTGAATTGGCCTATCTTTCGCGGCATGGGCTGAAAACCTTCCGCACACAAAGGAGCAGAATCGGGATTATCAGTCCGGGTGAACCCTTTCATCAGATTGATGCCGGCAGGGACTGGCTTATCAGTTGGTATTCGCTGCGTGAAACCGGGGTGGCGCTTTATGGGCCGCCGATCAAGACGGTGGCAGATCCGATTTCAAGCGCCGATTACATCCAAGCCGTGCAAGAGCATATCCAGATGTACCGCCATGCCGCGCAGCAGGTCGCCAGCAAGGCTTATTTATCTTACATCATATTGACCACAGTTCGGGGGGTCTATACGGTACGCAGGGGGCACCCAACATCCAAAGTCAAAGCGGCAGCCTGGGCAAAAGCGGCATATCCACAGTGGGCAGACTTCATCGACAATGCGCTAAAATGGCGCAGCAACCCACAGGCAGACGCGCTCACGCCAGATGACATCCGTCCACAAATGCAGGCATACATCCATGATATGCTGAAACAGCTGCCCGACTAAAGATTCACCCTGACCGTCACGAATCGGGCGCGACCAGCACGACCGTGCCGACACGATCTATTTGACCGCAGGTCATGCCCGACAGGCTATCTGACGGCAGCGCGAAAATTTCGGGCGGCGAACTGGCAGCATCCAAAAAGATCAGCGAACCGCCATCACGGAAGCAGACTTCCACCCCGCCTGACATGTCCCCCCACACATAAACCGCATAAACAAAGTCAGCCAGCCCTGGCGGTCTGTCAATCTCATCTGTACGCACCTGCCGACACAAAACGGCGCCATACTGCTCTTCTGTATTCACATCCACAACAATGGTCTCGATCAGGTTCGGGCAGACAGAGGCAGGTTCGGAAGCGCCGCAATTCGGAATCGACAGGACTTGCCCCACTCGAATCAAATCCGTGTCGAGATCATTGAGTTGCAGGAAGTCGTCCACGGTCGTATCGTAGAGAATCGCCAAACGAAACAGGTTTTCGGAAGCAGCGACAGTATGAAGGCAGGCATCATCTGGCGTTGGCTGTGGTGTCGGCTGTGGTGTAGGTTCTGGCGGGGGCTGCGTTGTTGGCGGCGGTGTAGGTTCTGGCGTTGCTTCCAGTGTTGGCTCTGGCGATGGCTCCGGCGTTGCTTCCAGTGTTGCCTCTGGCAATGGCTCCGGCGTTGCTTCCAGTGTTGCCTCTGGCAATGGCTCTGGCGTTGCTTCCAGTGTTGCCTCTGGCAATGGCTCTGGCGTTGCTTCCAGTGTTGCCTCTGGCAGCAAGTCCACCGGGACTTCATAGGCCCCGATTTCGCAAGCCGCGCCTTGCGGCCGGGATGTGCCGAGTTGATCGACGGCCGGGCAATAGCTGTTATCGGCACTGTCAATCGCTGGGCTGCCCGCCGGGAGCGGATAATAAGCCGGCGAACCGACAGCCTCGTCAAGCAGGGGGTCGCCAGTCTGTGCCGGTGAACAAGACCCATCCTGGATAAAATTGCCAACATTCTCTGTTATGCTGAAGGGGTTAAGACCGCTGTCGCAATCCCCGCCCGCACTGCCTGCAATCAAAGTATTCCGCAGCTTGACAGTTCCCGTCCAGCCCACCAGATGAATGGCGCCGCCTTTCTCGCCAGCCGAGTTATGCGCCCAGGTTGTGTGCGTGAGGGTGGCTTCGCCGCCAAATGAGCTCAAGCCGCCGCCAAGCCTGGCTTCGTTGCTGTTGAAGGTGCTGTTTTCGATACGCAGGATCCCGTTCGTGTTTTCGATGGCGCCGCCTTCATCACCCTCGTTAAAGGAAAAGCTGCTCCTTTTGATGGTCACAGTACCCCCAGCGATTCTCAAGGCGCCGCCAGCCTGAGTAGAGGTGTTGCGGGTAAAGGCGGTGTCGGTGATGTCCAAAGTCTGCGTTCCATCAGAACTGGAAAAATACAGACCGCCCCCTCCGCTTGCGCCCGCCGAATTGTCTCTAATCTCGCTGCCGATAATTTCAACTCGACTGTCATTGGCATAAATGCCGCCGCCGGCATCACGAGCCGAAGCGCCTTGTATCGTGCTGTTGCTGAGGGTCAGTGAACCCTGAAGGACATAGATTCCACC
>DAOUKA010000303.1:0-10146 GCA_034421915.1 Anaerolineae bacterium | reverse complement strand
AATGTGGGCGCCTTGACTTGGTCGGACTCGCTGAAGACCCTGGCTCGCAATGGACGGATGGTGGTCTGCGGCTCGCATTCGGGCAAGCATTTTAATCTGGCGATTCCGCAAATCTATCATCGTCAGCTGCGCATTCTGGGCGCTAACGGCGGCACTTACAATGAGCTTGTGACTGCCCTTGAGCTAGCCAACCAAGGCATTCTGCGCCCAGTGATTGATACCGTCCTGCCGCTATCGGAGATTCACGAGGGGCATCGCCTGCTGGAGGAACATGATCACTTTGGCAAAGTGGTGATGCAAATTGTGGCGGATGAATAGGCAAAACCATCGCAAAGCATCTTGCCTGGAAAAGAGCTAGGGCCTTATGTCGAACCCTGACATACTCGATTCGATTGGCTAACTGAAGCGAAAGAGACAAGAACCCATGATGAAGATAAGCGCCTTTGGTGATGAAATCGCCGTAGATTTTGAAGAACAGCTACAAGTTTTACAGCGTTTGCAGATTCCACTGATTGATGTCCGCGCCGCCTGGGGGATCAACTGCTCGCTGTTCACTGATGAGCATATCAAGTGCATTAAGCAGTTATGTCATCAGTATCAGATTCAGGTCGCCAGCATGGGCAGCCCGATTGGCAAATCGCCTATACAAGATACCATCATAATTGAAAGCGACCGCCTCAAACGCATTGGCGAAACCGCCCGTCAACTCGGCACCAAGAACATTCGCCTCTTCTCCTTTTATCCCCAGACGTCCGTTAATCATGCCACAATACAAATCGCGGCGGAGCGCCTGCAAGCGCTGGTCAGCATTGCCGCGGAGCTTGACCTGCAATTATTGCTCGAAAATGAGAAAGGGCTGGTTGGTGATACCCCTGAACGCTGCCTGAAATTGCTGCAAGCTGTCGATTCGCCGCACCTGAAGTTCATCTGGGATCCGGCAAACTTCGTCCAATGCGGCGCAGCAGAACAAGTCGAGCAATGGTGGGGCTCACTGCATCCTTATACCGCCTATATTCATATCAAAGACGCCCGCTTGGCGGATGCAGCCGTAACACCTGCTGGCGAAGGCGATGGACAAGTGAAAAAATTGCTGGAAGGCCTGCACGCAAGCGGTTACGAGGGCATCTTGTCTCTGGAGCCGCACCTGGTCGAAGCGCGGCATTCCAGTGGCTTTAGCGGCGCTGACGGTATGAAGGGCGCCGTCAAAGCGCTGCGGAAATTGATGGCTGAGGTCGGCATTCAAGAAGCACAGTAATCGTTCAACTCAAAATCATAATATGCACTTCCCGCGGCCCGTGAGCGCCTTTGATTAATTCTTGAGCGATGTCGGCGGTTTTGCTCGGTCCGGTCACAATCGTGGTGTTGCTGGATTGGGTAAATGCGGGATAGCCCTGCACCTGCTGCGCCTGCTGCCAGCTTTCAAAATCCGGCAAAATCTGCTCCGGCCGCAGCAAAGCGATGTGAACATCGGGCAAGAGCGATGTCGTCCGATAACGCCCGCCGCCACTGTCCACAACCAAGCTGCCAGTGGCGGCGAGGGCTGCATCTGCCCCCGTGATGCCGACCCGCAATTTGCTGTCGTCATAGTTGCCGACCGCCACACCGAGCGCCGCCAAAGTGTCATGCAAGCCCTTGAGCGGGAGTTGGTCTTCTGCCCAGCTTAAAACCGATTTGTCCTTGCCAATTAACTCCATCATCTGCTCGATGGCATCATGCTGATTGACTCGATACACGCTGCAGCCCAGCTTTTCCGCCTCGGTGACAAACTGCTCGACCCGTTCATCTGCTGACAGGTCTTTTAGCGGAATCATGTGCCGCCGTTCTTCAGCCTGCCCACTCTCGTCCAGTGCTGGTCGTGCCTGTCGCAGCTTCGACAGAATCCGCTCACGTGCCCCCATTGTTCCGCTCCTTCCATAATTGACGGAAAGGCTTGGGGGCAAACTCGGGGAAATCACGATGTTTCGTCCAGTTGCCCAGTATGCCCGGCATATAATCCCCCAGCAGATATTGCGCGGCGCGTGCCGCCCTGCCCCCCAGCCCAAATCGTGTCGGTGAAGTCATCCCAATCGCCCACAGCTTCATGCCCAAATCCCAACTCGGCTGGGATTCGCCCGCCTGCACCAAATCTCGGCGCAAATCGAGCAGCATGCGCGGCAGGTCAATATCCACCGGACAAACCTGCTTGCAACTTCCGCAAAGACTGCTGGCATGAGGCAAGGGCGCCGCATTTTCCAAACCGACATAAAGCGGGGTCAAGACCGCGCCTATCGGACCGCCGTAGACCCAGCCATAGGCATGGCCGCCAGTGCTGCGATAAACCGGGCAGGCATTCTGACAGGCGCCACAGCGGATGCAGGCAAGCGCCTCGGCATAACCAGTCGCATAAACATCTGCACGCCCATTATCGACAAAAATGATATACACCGCCTGCGGTCCGCCCGTCTCATCATCACGGGTCGGCCCATTGATGATGTTGCTGTACACCGTCAGGTTTTGACCGGTGCCGCTGCGTGGCAGCACTTGATTGAGAGTGGCATAATCCTCCACCGTGTCAATCACTTTCTCAATCCCCACCAGCGCAATATGAACGGGCGGCATCGAGGTGCACATCCGCCCGTTGCCCTCGTTCATCACCAAAGCCAGCGAGCCAGTTTCGGCGATGACGAAGTTGCCACCCGAAATCCCCATGTCCGAATTCAGGAAATCCTGGCGCAGCATCCGCCGGGCAAAGGCGACCATTTCAGCCGCATCATCGGTCGGTTCCATACCGAGTTCGCGCACAAAAATATCGCGGATTTCGGATTTTGTCTTGTGAATCACGGGGGCGACAATATGGCTGGGAGGTTCTTGGTTGAGTTGGATGATATATTCGCCCAGGTCGGTTTCCACCACCCGCAAACCAGCCGCTTCCAGCGCATGATTCACCCCCAGCTCTTCGCTGAGCATGCTTTTGCTTTTGATGACGGTTTGGACGCCGTGTCGGTGGGCAATGTCGAGAATCCGTTGATTGGCCTGGGCGGCATCTTCCGCCCATTCGACGCGGAAGCCGTTTTGGCTCAGCCTGTCTTCCGCCTTTTCCAGCAAATCCGGCAGCTGGCGCAAGGCTCGGCGTTTGGCTTCGGCGGCTTGCTGGCGCATGAATTCGCCATGTTCATCGCTGTGAGCAAACATCGCTGCCTGGCGCTTGTGATAGGCATTGCGTGTCCCCGCCCCGACAGCTTTCTGCAAATCCTGATTATGAATGGCTATTTCGGACAGGGCAATAAAATCCTTTGATTGCACTTCCAGCGCCATTAGCCCTCCCCTTTCAGGCATTTAGCCAGTACATCCGCCAGATGAAGCACACGCTTGCGCGATTTATGGCGCGATAAACCGCCGTTCATCTGCGTCATACAACTGACATCCCCGGTCACAATCGTATCCGCTTTTGAATGGTTGATATTTTCTACCTTGTTCATCAGCATTGCATTGCTCACTTCGGGCATCTTCAGGCTAAACAGGCCGCCAAAACCACAGCAAACCTCACATTCATTTAATTCCAGCAACTCGGCATTGCCCAGTTGGTGCATTAAACCCCGAGCCGCTTTGCCCAATCCCAAGCCGCGCAAACCATGACAGGCATCGTGGATTGCAAAGGATTCTTTCGCTGGCAGGGTCAAACCAAGATTTTTAATCCCCAGCCCCTTCACCAGATACTCGCTAAACTCCCAGGTGATGGCAGCCATCCGCCTTGCCTGTTCATACCATTCGCCATCGGCTGGCGTGAACAGATGCGGATATTCATGCCGCACCATCGCGCCACAAGACCCAGAAGGAGTGACAATAACTTCGGCATCCTTAAATGCCTTGATAAAATGTTTGGCGACTGTCTTGGCTTCGTGGCGGTAGCCAGCGTTGAAGGCGGGTTGAGCGCAACAGGTCTGCGCCATCGGGAAATCGACTTGCACACCAACATATTCCAAAATATCGACTACCGACATCCCCGTCTGTGGATAGACCATATCCACAATGCAGGTGACGAATAAGGATACTGTTTTGCCTTTTGGCGATTCGCGTTCCAATAATGCCATGCTCCACACTTTCATTCACTGACGACACTTTCTGCCTAGTGTACCGAAAACCGGCCCGACAAGCTATCTGTGATTGACGAAGGTGTTCATCTCAAAGGACACACCAACACCCCTATTGAATTCCCAACATCTAATCGCTAAAATTCGCTTTCTTAAACCAGTTCATCCACCCTTTGGAATACAAGCCGATATGTCGATCATCCTCAATATACTGCGCAATCATCTGCACTTTGTCATTATTGTCTGGGTTCTGATTATCCTGATGACATACCCGACGGTTGTCCATGTCTTTGATACCCATGTCTTTTGGCTGCCAACAAAGGAATTTGATGTATGGATAGAGTTTTGGGATGCTTGGTACGGTAAATCTCTCATCACTGGTCAAGCAGACTTTCATTTCACAGATTTATTGTTCTATCCACAAGGACTGTCGCTGGCTCATCATAGTTTCAATATCACGCACATACTGGTATTTGGTGGCTTACAGACAATCATGCCAGCATCCAATGCCTACAACCTGACTTATCTGCTCATTATTTTTTCAGTCACCTTATCCGCTTATGTCTATCTTTTATACTTGTTTAACGACAAATGGCTTAGCTTATTGGGGGCGGTTATCTTTGGCTTCAGCCAACATGTTACCGGTCATCCGCAGCATCCTGGCATCAGTTTTATCGCCACTTTGCCCCTGTCTCTCTATTTTTTCCATCGCGGCATCCTGGAGCAGCGCTGGAAGTGGATAGTGCTATCAGGGATTCTCATCGGTCTCACAGCGTTTATCAGTATGTATATCCTCGTTTGTGTCTTGCTCACATTGGGGATGTATATCCTCTGTTTCGCCATATCGAGATGGAGAAAGCGAAACTTTTGGCTGCGGATTGCCCTGCTTCTCTTCCTTATCGGGTCAATCAGCATCGTCCGCATTTACCCAATAATTAATAATTCTCAGGCCTTAGATGCAGCTCTGAACAAAAGCAAGGGAAAAGAAAAAGCCAATGACTTGCTTGCCTATTTTGTCAATTATCGACATCCAATAACAACACCGATGTTTTACTCCCTGTTTGATATAACACCAGCCATCAATGTAACACCGTCTGATGGAACGTATATCAATGGATGGCATCACACGAGTTATCTGGGCTACCTGCCGCTTGTATTGATTGGCCTGGGGTTTTTCGGGGCAGCATATCGGAGAAAGATGTTCCCCTGGCTGATGTTAATCCTGCCTTTTCTTCTATTGCGGCTTGGTTCCGTTCTTCTGATAAATGACCAAGAGTTCCCCGATATATTCTGGCCCAATCATTATCTGGATCAGATGTTTCCTGCAATCTTTGAGGTATTTTATCAAGTTGATCACTTTCAGATGGGAGTGCTGCTGCCTCTGGCGGTACTGTCATGCTACGGGCTAATGACGATTCTAAAGTCCGTGCCGGCACAGTGCCGTCCATGGATTGTTCTGGTTGTTGCTGCTGTCATCGCATTTGAATACTATTACTCGCCCTATATTACCATCATGGATCAGCGAAAACTTGCATACATTCAATGGTTAGACGAGCAGGAAAATCAGGATTCCATTCGCCTGATTAATCTGCCTATGGGGCGTCGTGCTTCGAAATATTACGGATTTCACCAAACGCTCACCGGCTATCCACATGCTGAAGGACTTGCCAGACGCACACCGCCAGGTGCTTACCAGTACATAAGCAGAAACTTCTTGCTTGAAACATGGCGCAACAATAGGAGCATTCAATGCTCGCTATCGAATCAGACAGAATATCTATCTGCCTTGGATGCTCTTGCTGATGATGGATTCTCGCATATCGTTTTGCATTATCGGCTTAATAATGCGAGGGAGGTGTCAGGTGGTTTCCTGACTGTGGAATCATCATATAAAGACAAGTATGTCAGCATCTATAGTTTGGAAGACTTGCGTAATAGCTGTCCTGAATTCATAGCGGGACATGATCTGGTTACACATTATCAGAATCTCTTCTTTTCGCCCACAATCGCCCCCCGCCATGAAACCATTTTGAGCTTTCATCCTACAGAAAGAATCACTGAGGAAGCCTTCCGCTATTACTCCAGAATATCACAGGAATGGAGAAGTTTGATACATATTTCGCACAATATGCAGAATGAAGTCATCATCCAAAGCTCGCGCTCTGAATTTTCAGACCTAGACAGCATTGTATCCGATAATGATTTCATCTGGCTGATTTATAATCCGCAGCAAACCAATCTGCAAACGATGGATGCCTATACTCAGTGGTTCTCTCGATACTACAAACCTTGCAAACGTTTCCTAGAAACAGATAACACCATCGTTGATTATCATATTCGCGTTTCCATACCTTGCGAATTAATAGTCCCGCAAAGCCCTCTTGAAGTCCTCTACGACAACGGGACTCAGCTTTTTAACGTATTCCATGAAATTGACGCCGGGCAAGTGACCTTTTACCTTTGGTGGTCGAACACGGTCCGACATCAGTATGCCTATTCGATACAGATATTTGATGAGCAAGGGGGAAAAGTTCAGCAATCTGATTATGCTATAGGTCAGGAGCTGCTTGCTTCTCACGATATGGATATTTCTATGTTGGATGAGGGCGAGTATGCAGCTAAATTTATCCTCTACGACTTTGCCACGCAAGCCAGTCAATCCGGGACTGTTCTCGGCAATCAGCAGCGCTTTGAGCGTGAAATAGAACTTGCGCAATTCACGATTAGTGATTGACTGTAACTCCCCCAAGCAAGCTATCGCTCAAGATAACTCTTTTTGTTACAATCAGCAGTCTATTGATTGTAGCAAAGGACAAGAATATGGCTGATTATTCTCCGCAACCAGAACACAAATTTACCTTTGGCTTGTGGACGGTTGGCAATATCGGGCGCGACCCCTTCGGCGAGCCAACCCGCGAGCCTGTCTCCCCGATGGATATTGTTTATATGCTGGCAGAGGTCGGCGCCTGGGGGGTAAATCTGCATGACAATGACCTCGTTCCCATCACCGCCAGCGCCAGCGAGCGTGACCAAACTGTCGCCGACTTCAAACAGGCCATGGAAGACACTGGCATAGTTTGCCCGATGGCAACCACCAATCTCTTTGCCGATCCAGCCTTCAAGGACGGCGCATTTACCAGCAATGACCCTGCTGTCCGCGCCTATGCCCTGCAGAAAACCATGCTTTCGATGGATTTGGGGGCAGAACTTGGCGCCAAAGTCTATGTCTTCTGGGGCGGGCGCGAAGGAGCGGAAAGCGACAGCGCCAAAAACCCGGCGGACGGCATCAAGCGGATGCGCGAAGCCATCAATTTCTTGTGTGATTATTCCAAAGACAATGGGTATGGCTATCGCTTTGCCCTGGAGCCTAAACCCAACGAACCCCGCAGCGACATTTACTTCCCGACAGTCGGCAGCATGCTCGGTTTTATCGCCACGCTGGATGACCCGACTATGGTCGGTGTCAATCCCGAAGTCGCCCATGAACACATGGCGGGTTTGAACTTCATGCACGCTGTGGCCCAGGCTTGGGATGCCGGCAAGTTATTTCACATCGACCTCAACGATCAGATGTTCGGCCGTTATGACCAGGATTTTCGCTTTGGCAGCATGATGATTAAGCAGTGTTTTCATTTGGTGCGCTTCCTGGAGGATGTCGGATATGACGGCAGCCGTCATTTTGATGCCCATGCCTACCGAACTTCGCAATATGATGATGTGAGAGAATTCGCCAAAGGCTGTATGCGCTCGTATCTCATCTTCAAAGACAAGGCAGCACAGTTCAATGCCGATGAAGAAATCCAGGCGCTCCTTGCCGAAATCAATGCCGACGACGGAGCTTACGCTTATCTGACAGACGGCTACAGCCAAGAAACCGCCGACAAACTCAAGGCGACTCCATTCGACCGCCTGGCAATGGGCGCTCGCGCCCTGCCCTATGAACGCCTTGACCAACTCACCTTTGACCTGCTGATGGGAGTTCGCTAGCACAGGCTTTTTGAACAGCCCGATGGATAAGATGGATAATTGGAAAGGAAGCCCCATGCCCTATCTGATGGGACTTGATATTAGCACCACCGCCGCCAAAGCTCTGATTATAAATGCCGACGGAGATGTGGTTGCCGTCGCCAGCAGTCCACAGCCCATTAGTCAGCCCAAACCCCTATGGAGCGAGCAAAATCCCTCCGACTGGTGGGAAGGCATGACCAGCAGCATCCGACAGGCATTGTCCCAAGCCAATCTGGGCGGAGAGGACATCAGTGCTATCGGACTGACGGGTCAAATGCACGGACTGGTGCTGTTGGATGCGGGCGGCGAGGTCCTGCGCCCATCCATTTTATGGAATGACCAGCGCACACAGGCGCAGTGCGATGCGATGACGGAGACGATTGGGCGCAGACGCCTGATTGAACTGACGGGCAACCCGGCTGTAACCGGATTCACGGCGCCCAAAATCTTGTGGGTGCGCGATAACGAGCCGCAAGTTTATGCCCAAACCAAACAGGTTTTGCTGCCAAAAGATTACATCCGTTACAAGCTCACCGATACCTATGCGACCGACCTGGCAGGTGCGGCCGGGACATCCCTGCTCAATGTCGCTGAACGCGCCTGGTCGCCCGAAGTGCTTGGCGCACTGGACATCCCGGCCGAATGGATGCCACCCGTTCACGAAGGCATCCAGGTCACCGCGACCATTAGCCCGAACGGCGCTGCTGAAACCGGCCTCAAAGTCGGTACACCCGTGGTCGGCGGCGGCGGCGACCAGGCGGCGGGCGCTATCGGCATGGGCTGCGTCACAACGGACACCATTGGCGTCACTGTGGGGACATCGGGTGTCGTCTTTGCACCGCTTGGCAGCTACGCTTACGAGCCTGATGGCAGGCTGCACGCCTTTTGCCACGCTGTGCCAGATACCTGGCATTTTATGGGGGTGATGCTTAACGCAGCTGGCAGCTTGCAATGGTACAGGGACAGCTTTGCCCCAGAACTTGACTTTGACAGCTTGCTGGCAGAAGCCGCGACCATCCCCGCCGGCAGTGAAGGCTTGTTTTTCTTGCCCTACCTGAGCGGCGAGCGCACCCCACATCCAGACCCGCTGGCACGCGCAGCCTTTATCGGCATGACCAGCCGACACAGCCGCGGGCATCTGACCCGCGCCGTACTGGAAGGGGTCGCATTCGGGCTAAAGGACTCCTTCACGCTGATTGCCCAAGCGGGTTTGCCCGAGCAGTACGAGGTGCGCATCAGCGGCGGCGGCGCCAAGAGCGCCATTTGGCAACAGATTATCGCTGATGTACTTGATGCGCCCCTGGTCAATGTGAATACAACTGAAGGAGGCGCTTTCGGCGCGGCGATTCTGGCATCCATCACAGTCGGTCTATTTGCCGACGTTGCCGCTGCCTGCCAGCAAATGATTCAAACTGGCGAACAGGTCACGCCCGGCAGCAACCAGGCGATTTATGCCCAACGCTACCGCATTTACCAATCCCTCTATCCGACACTGAAGGATACATTCGCACAACTCTAGCCAGACTTAAAAGCCCCCGAATGCCTTGGTGAGCCTTTGCGCAAGTTACAAGGCGTGCGTCAGAACCAGTACACGGGTCGCCTGCGGCAGATCTTCACGGCTCAGTTCAACTTCCCAATCTGACTGGAAATCAATGTCAGCATCGTCAAAATAACTGAGAAAGGACTGGATCCAAAGCATATTGCGCGGCTTATAACGCAGGGTGCGAAAGTGCATCGGAATAACCAGTTTGGGCTGCACGCGGTCGATGACTTGCTTCAGGTCAGTCAAGCGTATCGTCGGAATATCGCCCGCAAGCACCAGAAAGACATCAATATCACGGAAGAATTCATATTCTTCGGGCGTGAAGGGATTGCCAACGTCCCCCATGTGACCGATGCTGATGCCATCCATCTCCCAGCGATACATGGCGCATTTATCGGGTTCATGTTCGGGATGATTGTACATCTCCGACGATTCAATCGCGCGGAACATCAGCCCGTGTGTTTCGAGTGTGCCGCCATTGCGAGCGACATCCAGCATATTCAGCCGCAGCGGGTCGCCAAGGAT
>DAOUKA010000302.1:0-10016 GCA_034421915.1 Anaerolineae bacterium | reverse complement strand
TCTGTCGGATACCCCTTTGGTGTATCATCGTCATCCGCCAGCATTGGGCGAACATAGCGATGAAGTGCTGGCTGAACTCGGTTACAGCCCATCAGAAATCGGTCAACTGCGCGAACAGGGAGTGATAGCATGAATCATCTTTCGCGTTTTCCCCAACTCAGCCAAGCGGAGTATGAGCGCTTGCTGCGCGTTCCGCGCGGGAGGGTGCGCTGTGTTATTGACACCGATACCCGCAACGAAATCGACGACCAGTTTGCGCTCGCCTGGGCATTGCTGTCACTGGACAAGCTGAACATTGAAGCTATCTACGCTGCGCCCTACTCTTTCCGTGAGCGCGGCGCTCAACTGCGGCAGGCAGACCGCATCCGCCAGAACCCTGCCGCCACGCCGTCCGAATTGGCTCTGCTGCAAGGTTATCGGGCGCAGCTGCGGCGTTTGCGGGAATGTGGCATTGACCTCCATGATGACCGACAAATTGACCCGCAAGGCATCACCTTGGTCACCCCGGCAGTCGGCATGGAACTCAGCTATCAGGAAATCCTGCGAGTTTGTGACAAAATGGGCATCGACTTTGCCGACAGGGTTTATCGTGGCTCGGCGCGGTATCTGCCCAGCTATGACGAGCCAGTACACAGTCCAGCCGTCGACCATCTGATTGCGACCGCCAAAACCGCCTCGCCGGATGAACCGCTGCATGTGGCGGTTATTGGCACGCCCGTCAACATCGCTTCGGCGCTGCTGCTGGCGCCAGAAATCATCCGCAGCATCGTGGTGTCGTGGACGGCCGGCTATCCGACCTGGCTGACCGACATCCCGCAGCCCTCCTTCAACATGGAACAGTGCATTTTGTCATCGCAGCTTTTGTTTGACAGTGGCGTGCCGCTGGTCTATCTGCCAGGCTTCCATGTTGGCGCTCAACTGCGGCTGTCTCTGCCCGAAGTCGAAAAATGGGTCAGGGGGCGTGGCGCGATTGGGGATTATCTGCACTGGCTTTTCACGCATAACCCGCATTATCCGCTGCAAGGCATCCAGGATGATTTCGGGCGCAGTTGGGTCATCTGGGATTTGGTGAACTTTGCCTGGCTCATCAACCCCGACTGGCTGCCTACCCTTATGCGCGATGCACCTTATTTGACCGATGAGTGCAAGTGGCAGCGCAGCGACCGTCCGCGCCACCCCATGCGAGAAGGGCTGGACATCAACCGCGATGCCATCTTCCGCGATTTCTTCTGCAAGTTGGCGCAGCAGCGTTAATAGGACTCAAAAAAACGCTCGCAGAAAGCTGGCGGTTGGTAAAAATCTGTCCAGGGGCGTGCTTCGCGCTCGGCAATCGAAAGCAACTGATGCAGACGCGGCTGCGCCACTTCGCGCAGAAAATCTGCTCGTTCTGCCGCTGACATGACCACCGCTTCTTTCCAGATGGCGCGTCCCGCCAGAAAGCCGCTGGCGCCGCTCTGGCAGGCAACCTCAAGCTGTGGCTTGAACTGCTCGAAATCGACCCCCGCGCTCAGCAGCACCCATGGCACGGCGCAGACCCCGCTCAAGCGGGTGCAGGCTCGCCGCCAGGACGTTTCGTCCGCATCGTGCTGAATATCGACCGGGAACTCCAGTTTGAGTACGTCCGCACCTGTCTCTGATAGGCGCTGTGCTGTCTCAATGACGATTTCGGAGCGGTGGCGGGCGAAGGCGCGGCTGTCTTTGGAGATGTCTGGTTGAATGCTGTAGCTCATTGGCTCAAGGAAGACCGGCAAATCTTGGCGATGGCAGTCTGCCACCACCTCTGCGACGAAGCGCTCGGTTTCGGCTGCAAGCGGATGCTGCGGGTGATAGTAGACCATCAGCTTAACGGCGTTTGCGCCCAGTCGGCGGATTTTCGCTGGTGTCCAAGCGGACAGGAGTTGGCTTCGGCGGGAGTGCGAATCGCCCTGATAGCCGCTTTGCTCCAGCGCCATGAGCAGACCGGCGCGTCCACTCATGTGCATCGCCGCTGGCAGCCCGTAGAGGGGATCGAGCAGGACAGCGCTGGCGGATTGGGACAACGCCTGACTGATTTCACGCTTGACCGCTGCCAGGTGCCGCCACCCTCCCAATGCGTGGGGCATCATCTTGCGGTAGCTGCTGCGCTGGTCGAAGGCGACGATGCCGAATACCCCGCCCTCCTCCTTGGCCTCCTTGGTGGGGGAATGGCTGCTTGCCTGCAAGCCTCGCCAGCGCCCTGGGCTGAGTTCAATCATGCTCTCTCCTTGAATTGTCGGCTGTACCGACAATATGCCTGACAATCAGTTCTTCGGTTGCATCGGCGCGGGGCAGATTGGCAACAGCACGTCCGCGCCGCATGACCACCAGCCTATCCGCCACAGCCATGACATCGGCGAGGGTGTGGCTGATGAGGATGACGGGGATGTTTTGCTGGCGCAGGGAACGGATGAGCGCCAGTACCTTGCGCTGTTCGGGCACGGCAAGGGCGGCGGTGGGTTCGTCCATGATGAGCAGACGAGCCTGCCAGTACATGGCGCGGGCGATGGCGACTGCTTGGCGCTGCCCGCCGGACAGATTGAGCAGACGCTGTTTCAGCGAGGGAATTTCGATGTCGAGCTGCTGCAGGACTTGCGCGGCTTCTCTGCGCATGTGGCTGTCATCTGTCACTGGAATCAGCCCCAGCAGACGGCGGGTTCGCTCCTTGCCTAAAAAGACATTCGCGCCGACATCCAGGTTTTCCGCCAGCGCCAAATCCTGATAAATGGTTTCAATGCCTCGATTGCGAATGTCCGCCGGCGCATGACCGGTTATATCGACTTCATTGAAGATGACCTTTCCCTGTTCGGGGCGATAGACGCCAGAAATACACTTGATGAGGGTCGATTTTCCGGCGCCATTATCGCCAAGCAAGGCGACTACTTCCCCGGGATAGACTTCAAAATCAACTTGATTGACGGCTGTCAGGCCGCCGAAGAATTTGCTGATGCCGCTTGCCCTCAAGATGGCTTCAGACATTGGCTTGCAGCCTTTCCAGTGCGCTCTGTGCCTGATTGACCAATACCGCGATGATGATGACGACGCCGACAACGATGAATTTCCAGATGGAGTCGATATTCAAGATGACCAAACCGGTTTCCAGCACAGCAATAATCAAGGCGCCAACAACCGCGCCCATAATATCGCCCTCGCCACCAAAGAGGTCAGTTCCGCCGATGACGACCGCTGCCACGGATGACAGCAGGGCGGCTTCGCCGGCTTGTGGCGCTCCGGCTGTAAAGCGGAACAGATGCAGGACGCCAGCGATGCCGGCGGTAAATCCGCAAATGATATAGATGATGATGAGGTGACGGTCAACATTGATGCCGGCGCGGCGAGAGGCTTCTTCATTGCCGCCAATCGCATAGGTATGCCTGCCAAATTTTGTCCGCGTGAGGATAAAACCAAAGACCAAAACAACCAGCGCTGTGATTAAGACTGGGTAAGGCAAAAGCTGTGACACCGTCCGCAATTGCTGAGGTGGTAAATCCGGCGGCAGTGCCAGCCACTCAAAACCGCGCTCCGGGATGTAATACAGCAAACTGCCATTGCCAATCAGGCGCAGCGACTCGCGCAGTTCGGATGAAAGCCCCCGCACGACCTGCTGCCCGTCTGTCAATAGAAAGGCAGCACCGCGAACGATGCCAAACATGCCCAGGGTGGCGATGAAGGGCGGGACTTTGATGCGAGCGACCAGAACACCATTGATGAAGCCGGGAATGAGGGCAACCAGTAAACCGGCAAAAATGCCTGCCAGCATGGCAAAGGCAACATCATTGCCGCTTTCCGCCAGGTCGCGCATGACACGGGCGGTTGTCACCGAAGACAGACCGACTGTCCAGCCAATCGACAAATCGATTCCGGCGGTGATGACCACATAGGTTTGCCCGATTGACATTAGCATAATCAGGGTGCTGGTCGTCAGAATCGAAGAGAAATTACGAACCGTAAAAAAGCCTGTGCCCGTCAAGGAAAAATAGATGATGAGTCCAAGTAGAAATAAGTACGACCAGCTTTTTGTCAAAAATTCGATAAAGCGGGAATTGATAAGGGGCTGACGATTGGTTTTGGCTGATTTTGTCTTTAGTGCCATCGGCGCATCCTGAAATCATATTGTCAATAACGTTTGGGGCAGGCCGAAGCCTACCCCAAACGGTTGTTCAGTCTCCTGTGTAGATAAAACGTGCCACGTCCGGGTCGTCCACGTTGTCAATGGTGATGACGGCGTAGCCAGTGGGGATGCGGGCGGGCATGGAGGTCACGCCGCGCATATTAGCTGCCTGTGCGATGACACCCAGGTAGCCCATGTCGGCTGGTTTTTGAGCGATGACCAGGGAGACGATGCCATCATTCAGGAAGCCGATGTTCTCTTCGCTGGCATCAAAGAGTGCGACCTCAATCGCTCCCTGCAAGCCGGCGTTCTGGATGGCGGTGCCAGCGCCGAGCGCGCCGAAGGTGTTGGTGGCGAACATGCCGACGATTTCAGGGTTTGCCTGCAAGACAGCTGCTGTCTGCTGCTGGGCGATGTCGGCGCTGTTCTCGTTGTAATCGCCCCGCACGACCTCCAGTCCGCGCTCGCTGGCCGCCTGTAGGCAGCCTTCCTCACGCTGGTCGGTGGTGCTGATGCCTGGTCGGACATTCTGGACATAAATCTGTGCGCCTGGGCCGAGTTGGTCGGCTAATGCCGAGCAGGCGATGTGTCCGCCTTGGACATTGTCGGAGCCGATGTAGGTGAGTGGGAAGGTGACTTCGCCGTCAGCATAGTTGCCGTCGCCGATGAAAGTATCGACGGTCAGGACGGCGATGCCGGCGTCGTGGGCATCCTGTAGGACGGGGATGGATTGTTCGCGGTCGTTGGGTGCGGTGACGAGGGCGTGGATGTCGCCGCGTGCGATGAGGGCTTCGATGATGGGTGCGGAGACGGTGACATCAAAACGTTCCGGATCTTGCTGGATGACGTTGATGCCCAGCCGTCCAGCTGCGCCATAAACCCCGCGCGACATGGTGATGTAAAAGGGGTCGGGGTTCACGCCAGGCACAAATGCCAGATTGGTGCTTTCATCCAGCGCTGGCTGCGGGTCAGAGGTGTTGCTAGTATAGATGAACCGCGCCACGTCCGGGTCGTCCACGTTGTCGGCATTGATGACGGCGTAGCCAGTCGGAATCCGCGCTGGCAGGCTGGCGACTCCATCGAGGTAGGCGGTTGCCAGCGCTACGCCCAGGTAGCCCATGTCAGCTGGTTTTTGTGCGATGACCAGCGAGACAATGCCATCTTTCAGGAAGCCGATGTTCTCCTCACTGGCATCAAACAAAGCGACTTCAACAGCGCCTTGCAGGCCGGCGTTCTGAATCGCGGTCCCGGCACCCAACGCGCCGAAGGTGTTGGTGGCGAACATGCCGACGATGTCGGGATTCGCTTGCAGGACGGCTGCTGTCTGTTGCTGGGCGGTATCGGCGCTGTTCTCGTTGTAGTCGACGCGGGCGACGACCAAACCACGGTCCTCAGCCGCCTGCAAACAGCCTTGCTCACGCTGATCGGTGGTGCTGATGCCGGGACGCGTGTTAGAGACGTAGATCTTTGCGCCTTCGCCTAGCTTGTCCGCCAATGACGAACAGGCGATGTAACCGCCTTGGGTATTGTCCGAGCCGATGTAGCTCAAGGGGAAAGTCACCTCACCATCGGCATAATTGCCATCGCCGATAAAGGTATCCACTGTCAGCACGGCAATGCCGGCATCATGGGCATCTTGCAAGACCGGGATCGACTGCTCCTTATCGTTGGGCGCGGTGACGAGAGCGTCGATGTCGCCGCGAGCGATGAGCGCCTCGATAATCGGCGCCGAGATGGTCACATCAAAACGTTCCGGATCTTGCTGGATGATATTCAGCCCCAGGTCAGCGGCAGCCTGGTAGACGCCGGTACTCATCGTGATGTAGAAGGGGTCGGGGTTGACGCCAGGGACGAAGGCAATCGTATAGGCATCATCCTGTGCCACTGCGCTCGGGACGAGGCTGATGGCAAATAGCATGATGGTTAATAAAACAAGAATTTTTTTCACTGCCAATCTCCTTGTGAACTAAAAGCCTTATGCTGATTGATGGAACATTTCTCAGAATTTTGCCATAGTTATCCTCTCTAACTTGAGAACCGAATCATACACGGATGACATCCAGCCCCTTTGCCTGGAGCTTTTGTGTGGCTGCATCGCTTAGCTGGTTATCGCTGATAAGCACATCAACAGCCGTGATGGGCGCAACATTCAATGAAAGGCTGTGTCCGTATTTACTGCCATCAGCCGTTAGAATAACCTTTTTTGCCTGTTTGACCATCGTTCGTTTGACTTCGACTTCGAGGATGTTGCCAGTGGTGACCCCGTTTTCGATATTGAAGCCACCTGATGCCAGAAACAGAAGGTCAGCGTTAAACATCTCGAATGAGCGTATCGTCTGTGCGCCAATGAGCGAACGGGTCAAGTGTCGCAGAACGCCGCCGGGCATGACCAATTCAGTGTAAGCGTAATAGGTCGTGGCAATAGCAACATTCAGCGCCGGCGTAACGATTCGCAGATATTCCAGTTTCGGTGGCAAATGATTGACGATTTCGACAGTGGTCGTGCCAGCATCAATGAAGATGGTTTGACCGACTTCAATAAAGTCAGCTGCCTTTTTGCCGATGCGCTGCTTCGATTCCCGATTCAGTTCAGTTCGTCGTCGCAGCAGGGATTCCTGGTCGAAGGGCGGAATTTTGGAGATGGCGCCGCCCCATATCATCTCGCATTCTCCGATTTTCTGTAATTCGCTCAAATCGGAGCGGATGGTGACGGCGGAAACCTTTAATAATTTGGTTAGCTCGGCGGTGCGCACCGAGCCTTCGCGCTGAAGAATATCGCCAATGCGCCGCCGCCGCTCAATCGCCAATAGAGAATTATCTTGTGTCATAAATTCTTTCACTTTTTATTGAAATAACTATAGTTTCTTTCGATTAGTTTGTCAATTTTTTGTTTTTTTGTTATTTTTATTGAATGGATGGTTATCCGCTCTCGCCGATACGGACTTCTGAAAGGACAATCAGTTTTGACCATCATGGATAAGCGGTTGATGGATAAGGACGTCAGAAGATGAAAACCTTAATTGTGGTTAGCGGGGGGGACGCGCCAGGCATCAATACTGTCATCGACCGCTTTATTCGCCTGGCAGCACGAAATCAGGGGGAAGTTGTCGGGGCGCAGGGCGGCTTTGCGGGCTTGCTGGCTGGTGCTGTGGTTGAACTTGACCCGACCATGCTTGCCGTGCTTGCCGGGCGGGGCGGTGCTTACCTTGCGTCCAGCCGCGAACCGGTGCTGGCATCGGCGGATGCCAGACAAAAACTGAATGCCGTCATGGTGCGGCACGCTATCGACAATGTTCTACTGTTTGGCGGCGATGGCACAATCCGGCATGTTTTGCCGCGGCTGCATCGTTGGGGGATCGCCTGCGTTGCCTTGCCGACGACCATTGATAATGATGTGGCTGGAACGGATTATACCCTGGGGCATGATTCTGCCTGCAATTTTGCTTTTCAGACTATCGAGGGGATATTGGCGACTGCTCATGCTTTGCCAGGGCGCATTTTTATGGTTGAAACACTTGGTGGGGATACCGGTCATCTGGCTTTGGCAATCGCTTACGCCAGCGCTGCGCAAGTCGTGCTGCTGCCGGAATATCCGCTGCCGCAGCAGCTTTACCCACGCTTGAAAGCGCTGGTCACAGAAGCGGGTTATGCGCTGGTTGTTCTTGCCGAAGGCGTATCGTCCATTCCGCAGCTGGCAGAGGCGATTCCACGCCAAACAGGTGTGCGCTTGCGGCATATCAAGCTGGGACATGCCCAGCGCGGGGCGGCGGTATCGCACCGAGACCGCTGTGTGGCGCAGGATATGTGCCGAATAGCCTGGCAGGCATTCCGTGAAGATATTCGCATTGGCGTTGTTGTTTCGCGGCAGGGCGCGATGACCTTACAGGAGGGAACGCTGTCCGATGTCGAAAAATCGCCGCCTGATTATCGCCAGTATGCGTTTGTCAATGATTTATGAGCACCTATTTGGCGATTGATTTCGGGGGAACCCGCGCGCGAGCCGCCCTGTTTGATACTAACTGTCAGATGATTCGGCGGGCGGAGACCGCAAGCAAGGTCGAGGAGGGGCAAGAGCCTGCCCTTCAGCGTTTGATTGCACTGGGGAAATCTCTCATCACGTCTGGCATGCAACTGACATCTATCGGAATAGCCGCGCCAGGTCCGCTGGATGTGTCGTCAGGTGTCATCATCAAGGCAGAAACCTTGCCTGGCTGGTCGAATATCCCTATTGCGAACATCTTGAGCCGCGCCTTGGGTCATGTTCCCGCTTATGTCCAAAATGATGGCAATCTTGGCGCTCTGGCAGAATATCACCGCGGGGCGGGGCAAAGCGCTGACCCAATGATTTATCTGACCCTCAGCACGGGCATTGGTGGCGGGGCTATCATTGATGGCAAGCTGTTCATGGGCGCAAAATCGCTCGCCATTGAACCTGGTCACATGCGCTTGAGCCTGCCCGATGGCAGCCATCGCCGTCTGGAAGAACTGGCATCGGGTACGGCCTTAGGGTATTGGGCAAGGCACTGTTTGGCGGCGACTGAAAGGGCGTCATCCCTGCGCGGTCAAAGCCTGGTCGATGGCAAATCCGTTGGCGAAGCAGCGCTGGCAGGCGACGAACTGGCATTGCAGGTTGTTCGGTGGGCAGGTGCATGGCTGGGACTGGGGCTGGTCAATTTACTGCACTTGTTCAATCCAGCGGCGATTGTCATTGGCGGCAGTGTCAGCAACCTGGGTGAACTGCTGCTTGAACCTGCCCGTGAGGTCATTCGCCAGCATATTTTATATGATGCTTTTTATGCGGAAGAGCTTGTCAGGCTGGCAGCGCTCAAGGAAGATGCCTGCCTCGTCGGTGCTGCCTTGTACAGTCAAGCGCAACTCGGCTTGAGAGTTCATAGGCAAAACCGCTATTGACGGCTATACTGAAATGATGAAATGCAAAGGACAGGCGTATGGTGAAACAGGCGCTCATCAGGATTCACCCCGACCAGGTCATTGGCGAGGTGCATGACCATCTCTATGGCGCTAATCTCGAACATATCGGGCAGGCGATTTATGGCGGGGTCTGGGCGGAGATGCTGCGGGACCGCAAGTTTGCCGGCTGCGATTATATGTACACTGCGCCCAGTGAGGGCTTGCATAATATCCATCCAAGTATTGGGGTGATTGTGCCTTGGCAAGCCGCAAATCCGGATTATGACAAGGTTTTGTATGCACACGACAACACCACCTTTTACACCGGACGGCAGTCACAGCGGATTACCATTCGTCAGTCAGATGGTCAGGCGCATGGCATCAAGCAGGCGGGGCTGTATTTGCAGGCTGAACGTCAGTATGCGCTGCGGATTGTGCTGAAAGGCGAGGGGCAGTCGGCGGAGATTCAGTTGGGCGACGAAAGCTGGCGCTTGTCGGATTTGAGTGGCGACTGGCAGAGCTATCATCATATCTTCACTCAAACGGGCGGACATCCCAATGGCGAGTTCAGCCTGACGATTAGCGCGGGCACGGTCTGGGTGGGCTGCGCCTCATTGATGCCGACTGACAACGTGAAGGGCTTTCGGGCGGATGTCATCGCCGCGCTCAAGGAATGGTCGCCGACGCAGCTGCGTTGGCCTGGGGGGAACTTTGTATCGGCATATCACTGGAAAAATGGGATTGGCGACCGTGACAAACGTCCGGCCTATCTGGATCCGGCTTGGTGGCTGTGGGAATCCAACGATGTCGGGACAGACGAGTTCATCGAGTTGTGCCGCCTGATTGATGCCGAGCCTGTGCTGACGGTCAATATGGGGGATGGCACTGTCGAGGAGGCGCAGGCTTGGGTCGAGTATTGTAATGGGAATGCGACGACAGGCTATGGTGCTATGCGCCAGGAGAATGGCTATTCCGAGCC
>DAOUKA010000301.1:0-1765 GCA_034421915.1 Anaerolineae bacterium | reverse complement strand
ATGTAACCGCCATCAACGAGCATGGCATGCGTGCTTATGCACCCTGGAAAATCAATTCGCCATACCGCTATGAATTCCATGAAACGGATATTTACAGATTAATCGGCGCAGAAAGTCAGCAAATCACCGAACAGGTCGTGCGGCTGATGAACCAGGTGGATTGCAAACCGACGGCCATCGCCTGTATTAATGATATTCTCGCTATCATTACCATGAGCGCCCTGCGGAATATCGGTTACAAGATTCCTGATGAGGTATCGGTGGTCGGGTTTGATGACATTAGCATGGCATCCTATATCGGGGTGCCGCTGACAACCGTATCCCAAAATGCCTACGAGTTGGGGCGGGTTGCCTCGGAGATGCTGGTCGAGCGTCTGGATGGCGGCAATATGCCAGCGCGTTATCATACGGTGCCGACACGTTTGCGAATCAGAATGTCAACTTCGGCACCGGCACTTGTGGGACAATAACTGTCCGCGCAGTCAATAATTGAAGAAAGGGGGAGCTATTGAAAGAACCGAGAATCGTTTGACCTTTGGGTAATTCCGGGTGCCGTCGACGCGCCCGTCATTCGTCCTCGAATGACAAACCATGCAGGAGTTGGCAAATGTTTACCTTTTAGAAATACAGGAGTACAGCCTAATGAAAGCAAGAATTATCCTTTTCGCGCTTCTCGTCGTCATGCTTGCCGCATTTAGCTTCACGGCTTATGCACAAGATGTCGCTCGTGAAGATACCGTCATCTTCGACATCGATGGTCCGGCTGGTGCTGTCGCCAACTTCGACCAGATGAACTTCATGCTGCCCAACAATCATCGTAACAAGGGGTTGCATCAAGCCGTTGCCGAGCCGCTCTTCATCCTGAACTATGAGACGGGCGAGATTATGCCTTGGTTGGCGGCGAGCATGGAAAGCAACGAGGCGCTCGACGTCTGGACGCTGAACTTGCGCGAGGGCGCCGAATGGTCTGACGGCGAAGCGTTTGATGCCGAGGATGTCGTCTTCACTATGAATTTGCTGCTGAATGACGAGACTGCTAGCCTCAACTATGCGGGTAATGTTCAGACTTGGGTCGAGAGTGTCGCGGCGGTGGATCCGCTCACAGTGCAATTCAACCTGACGCAGCCTAACCCGCGCTTCCAGCTGGACTTCTTCTCGGTCCGTATTTGGGGTGGCATCAACATGCTTCCCGAACATGTATGGGCGGACAAGGATCCCTACACCTTTAAGTTCTTTGACCCGGAACAGGGTTGGCCGCTTGGCACGGGGCCTTATGTCTTGACCAGCGCCAACGAAACTTCCTGGGTTTATGACCGCAATGACGATTGGTGGGGCGCCAAGACGGGCGTCTTCAAGCTGCCTGAACCGCAGCGCGCTATTTGGGTGGTGACCGGCAATGACCAGATTCGCACCACGATGGCTGTCGCCAACGAACTTGACAGCATCATGGACATCACCTTGGGCGCTTTCGAGGCGATGCAGGCGCAGAACGACAGCATCTTCGCTTGGGAAGAGGGCATGCCCTTTGTCTGGCTCGATCCTTGTCCGCGTCAGCTGTCCTTCCAGACGCAGGTTGCGCCATGGGACAACCCCGATATGCGCTGGGCGATCAACCACGCCATCAGCCGCGACCAGATCATCGCGATTGCTTATGAGGGCGTCACCATTCCTTCGCGTACTTTGTATGTCGAATATGGCGCTATGTTCCCCATCATTGACGCCATTGAGGAAGCTGGCATGGCTTTTAGCACGACGGCTGACCTGG
>DAOUKA010000300.1:0-3262 GCA_034421915.1 Anaerolineae bacterium | reverse complement strand
AAGCGAATCACATCGCCGCTGCCCGTAATCGCCTCGACAGCCAAACCCAAGCTCTGCAATTCTTTGACCAGCACGCGGAAGCTGGTCGGAATCCCCGGCTCCTCAATGTCCTCGCCCTTGACGATGCTCTCGTAGGTTTTCACCCGACCCTGCACATCATCGGATTTGACCGTCAGCATCTCCTGCAAAATATAAGCCGCGCCGTATGCCTCCAGCGCCCAGACTTCCATCTCGCCAAAGCGCTGACCCCCAAACTGCGCCTTGCCACCCAAAGGCTGCTGCGTCACGAGGCTGTAAGGCCCCGTCGAACGGGCATGCGCCTTGTCCTCCACCAGATGCGCCAGCTTGAGCATGTGCACATAACCCACCGCCACATGACGGTCAAAAGGCTTGCCCGTGCGCCCGTCATACAGCCGCTGCTTGCCATAATGCGGCACCGGATTCCCCGTATCAAACATCACCTGGTCAGCTATCTTGAACAGATCCCGAATCTCAAGGTCATCCCCCAATTCGGTTTCCCGCTCTGCATTCTGATTCTGCCCAATCCACAGGCATAACGAAACCCGCAGCGCATTCTTGTCCCGACGGTCGCGCTCCTCTTCCGACAAGCCCTCATTGTCATAAACCATAACCTCATCGGGGTCATAGCCGAATTCGCGCAGCACTTCGGCAGCCGCCACGCGGCGGACATAAATCTCGTCGCGCTCCAGGATAATCGCTTCGTTGTCATACTCGCCCGATTCACCCACCCGATGCACCAGATAAGCGCAAATGACGTGCATGTCGTCATCAAATTCTTCCAGCTTCATCTGACCCACTTCAGCCAAATGTTCAGCGTTTTCCCAAGCGCGTTCGGTGATGTATTTCCAGGCCCAATCTATCATCCAGGCACGGCCCAAATCAGCCTGAATTTCAAGCTCCCGCGCCCCATCAAACACGGGCGTAACCGCACGGAAGCCCAGGCGGTCGGCCGCCCAGCCCAGATGCAATTCCAGAATCTGACCGATGTTCATCCGACCCGGCACCCCCAGCGGATTCAGGATAATCTCCACCGGAACGCCCCCCTCGATATACGGCATATCCTCAATCGGGACAATTTTGGAGATGACCCCTTTGTTGCCATGGCGCCCGGACATCTTGTCGCCCACCGTCAGCTTGCGCCGCTGCGCGACGCTCACCCGCACCATCTTTTCCACGCCCGCCGACAAATCCGGGTATTCATCGCGGGTGAAAATTTTCACATCGACCACCTTGCCGCGGTCGCCATGCGGCAGGCGCAAAGACGAATCCTTCACCTCCCGCGCCTGTTCGCCAAAGATGGCCCGCAGCAGCTTTTCCTCCGGCGAAAGTTCCTTTTCGCCCTTGGGCGTGATTTTGCCCACCAAAATATCATTCGGCCCGACCTCCGCGCCAATCCGAACAATCCCGCGCTCATCGAGGTCTTTCAGCGCCTCTTCCCCCACATTCGGAATATCATACGTGATTTCTTCCGGCCCCAGCTTGGTGTCGCGGGCTTCGATTTCATGTTTCTCGATGTGGATGCTGGTGAACTTGTCATGGCGCAGCATATCCTCGCTGACCAGCAGGGCATCTTCATAGTTGCCGCCCTCCCAGGAAAGGAAGCAGGTCAAGACATCATGCCCAAGCGCAAGACGCCCCTCATAAGTCGAGGAACTGTCCGCAATCACATCGCCGGGCTGGATGGTGTCGCCCTTGCGCACCAAAGGCCGCTGGTCAATGCAGGTCGATTGGTTCGAGCGGTCATATTTGCGCAGGGGATAGACAATCTCGTCGCCCGCCGCCGTTTTAACAACCACCCGATGCCCCTGAACGCTGATGACTTCCGCCTCAATATCCGATACCAAAACTTGACCACTGGAAGACGCCGCCTCACTTTCCATCCCGGTGCTCACCACCGAGACATCCGGCGTCAGCAGGGGGACTGCCTGACGCTGCATGTTGGAGCCCATCAAGGCGCGGTTGGCATCATCATGCGACAGGAAAGGAATCAGCGCCGCGCTGATGCCCACAATCTGCCGCGGCGCAATATCCATATAATCAAGCCGTTCGCTCAGCACCGTCAGGAACTTCTGGTCGTGGCGGGCGGAGATGCGGCGCGACGCAAATTGATTGCGCTCGTCCAGCGGCGAATTCGCCTGGGCAATCCGATAGCGGTCTTCCGTATCAGCAGAAAGATATTCGATCTCATCAGTGACAAATGGCACCACCGGAACTTCCTCGATGCCGTGTTCCACCAGCTTTTCCACGACTGTGGCATCAATGACTGTGCCTTCTTCGACAATGATTTCTTCTTTGTCATCTTCAATGTCCTCGCGGACTGTCCGCCCGATTAGGTCGGGATTGTCAATTCTCTCTTCAACATAGACTTTCTTGATGCCATGCTTTTTGAGCTTTTCCACGATTTCGGCATCAATGACCGTGCCTTCTTCGACGATTACAACTTTAATGTCATCCGCAACCTTGTATCCAATCAGGTCAGGATCATCAACTTTCTTGGTAGTATGGAACACTACCGGAACTTCCTTGATACCATGCTTCTTGAGCTTTGACAGGGTTTCTGCATCAAGGACAGTTCCCTCTTCGACGATGATCCTGCCCTTGCCATCTTTAACATCAGCATAAACTGTACGCCCAATCAAGTCCTCGTTGCTGTCATAGGACACTACCTTAATTTCCTCGATGTCCTGCGCCACGAGTGTTTTCAGGATTTTGGCGTTAATTTTGGCAGATGCCTTGACAATGATATTACCCTTATCATCCTCAATATCTTCAGCAACTACCTGCCCGAGCAAGTCCTTGTTGCCGACTTTCTCGATGGCATAGGACACTGTCTTATCTTTCTCTTTGTTGCGTTCCACCCAATCTGTAATGATGACTTCTATGGAATTGAAGACTTTCACAGAAGTGGGGATTGACAGCCCCACCACTACCGGAACTTTCTTGATGCCGTGTTCCACCAGCTTTTCCAGGACTTCGCCATCAACAACTGTTCCCTCTTCTATTAGGTCTTCAATGTCTTCGCGGATTGTCCGTCCGATTAGGTCGGGGTCATCAACTGGCAACTCATTGACCACCTTGCGATAGGGCGTCTCAATAAACCCCAGTTCGTTCACCCGCGCATAACTCGCCAGACGCCCAATCAGCCCAATGTTCGGGCCTTCCGGCGTCTCAATCGGGCAAATCCGCCCATAATGACTGTGATGCACATCACGCACATCAAAGCCCGCCCGCTCGCGGCGCA
>DAOUKA010000299.1:0-2437 GCA_034421915.1 Anaerolineae bacterium | reverse complement strand
TATCACGCATAAAGGTGACAGCGGCGTCATGCTTATGTAAATTTCATGTAAAATTTGGGGATTATGTACTTTAGTAGCCAAATGCGCTATTCTTGCTTGCGGTCTTGCCAATCTTGAAGTTGGCGAGGGGTAGTAGCCATCAGGCTTCGATAGTGTTTCTTCTCACCATTGCCCAACTTATAGATCATTATACTAAATATCATAATTTCCAGTTGCAAATGCAATATAGGTGTGTTACTTTTTATCAAGCCTAATTTGTAGGCGGTATTGCAGGGTTTCCTGTGGCAAAACAGGTTTGGCCGCCGGGGTTGCCACAGGAAACGCCGAAAAAGTGAAAACGACGATTATCGTTTTCACCCTTTCAGTATCCCATATTACCAATCTAGTTACAACCAGGAGGAAATCCGTATGAAATACCTTGCCATATTGTTCGTGCTGCTTCTGTCCATCTTACCGGTCTTTGCTCAACCCGATACTATCCAAATGGATTGTGAGTTGGCAAAGGAAATTGTAGATGAGTAGGGCACACTTGTTAGCGGTGTGCGCTGGTCTCAAGCTAATGGTAGGGAACGGAGAGTGTTATGAAGGAACAGAAGGAGAAGCGGTCAAAGAGTAACACAGGTGGGATGTGTCTTGTTTTCATCATCATCATGTTGGTGGTTTTGGTGTTGGGTGTATTAGACACAGCCAATCGTGTGAACACGGCAGTTACCAATGTGTTGCGGGATCCTGATACATGGAAGCCATTGTCTACGGAGTTCAGAGGTAGCATGAATGTAGCGGCTGCCATTGCTGCGTGTGAGCTGGCGGATGGCATATTTGAGTCGGCTCGGATAGCTATGCCGACGCGTGATTGTGAGGCGCGTGCTTACCAGCAGGCGACGGGTACAGCCCGTGCGGGGGGATAACTGGTTATAAAAGTCATTTCTAGTACCTAACGAGTTTCTCGCTGAAGGAATAGTGTTTAGGACGATTTGCGCGCTTCAGAAAGGATCGTCAATACCACACAAACTGGAGTTTGTAGGACAGAGCCACTTCAAAAGCGAAGTTGGTCGCAAGTTCACGGCACCCAGCGTTGAGATCCATATTTCAGCCAATAATGCCCGGCGTATTGTATGTAGTGGGAATAGCGCTTCCGACATCAACTGGAGTAGACTGGTGTCTCTTTACAAGTCATATCCCATACCATCAGGCGCATCGGTAGACACATAAGGTTAGCTAACAAACAGGCGGGCTATACCCGCCTGTCTTCTTGCCGATATGTTATTATCGAATTACAATGCGATAACTGTAGCGATAACGAACTTTTATCCTCCGTCTTACCCGGCTGCACCTTTCACAATTTGGCTCATCTGATGTTTCGTATCCAATGGTCGGTTATTATGCCGACCTTGGAACGCATCTACATACCCGCGCTTAAGCATGCTATGGCAACCGTCTATATGCCTGCGCTTCATTTTCGGCTATAATATCGAACTCAATTCGTGAACACAAGGCGAAGACCGAAGCCACTATGAGCCTAACCATCCGTCTAGCGTCCACTGCCGATGCGCCACAGATTTATGAGATTTACAGCCCGATTGTGTGGGATACCGCGATTTCATTTGAACAGGCGCCGCCCGATGTCAAGGAAATCGCCGCCCGCATCACCAAAACCCTGCATCAATATCCCTGGCTGGTTTGCGAAATCGAGCGTCAAATCGTCGGCTATGCTTATGCCAGTCCGTTCCGCTCGCGTTTCGCCTATCAATGGACAGCCGAGACCACCGTGTATGTCCATCAGGATTATCAGCGGCGCGGCATCGCCCGCGCTCTGTACACCTCGCTATTGGCAATTTTGCGCCAGCAGGGTTACTGCAATGCTATCGGTGTGATTGCGCTCCCCAACCACGGCAGCATCCGCGCCCATGAGACCCTCGGCTTCAGGAAAATTGGCGTCTTTGAAAATATGGGATACAAATTGGAAGGCTGGCATGATACTGGCTGGTGGCAGCTTGAACTTCGCCCGATGCCCGCGGCGCCGCAAGCCCCATGTCCTGTTATGACCCTGGCGGAGCAGGCTGATTTCGAGGATTTGCTGCAAGCGGGCCAGCCGTTTGTCAAAGTTTAGCATCTGGAAAGGAAACCGCGATGGACACACTGAAACGTCCGATAACAGCCGAAGACCTCAACAAAATCCATTATGTGCAAGACCCCCAAATTAGCCCCGATGGACGCTGGGCTGCCTTTGTCAAAGTGACGCCCGACCCACCCGAAAAGACTTACAAGCGCAATATCTGGCTTTGCCCGATGGCTGGCGGTGAGGCCTTTCAACTGACGCGGGGCGACAAGGACAGCCAGCCAAGCTGGTCGCCCGATGGCAGGCAGCTTGCCTTTGTATCCAGCCGCGCTGGCAAGCCGCAAATTTATCTGCTGCCCACAGGCGCGGGCGGCGAGG
>DAOUKA010000298.1:0-15449 GCA_034421915.1 Anaerolineae bacterium | reverse complement strand
TTGGCGCGGGAGGTCAATGGCTGGCTGGATGGACGGGCGCCGTGGAAAGCCATTCGAGTCGATGCTGCTGATGCCGCCCGCTCGGTTTATGCGGCGCTGCGCTGCATCGACAACCTGAAAATCCTGTTTGCGCCCTTCATCCCCTTTAGCTCCCAGCAAGTCCATGAGATGCTGGGTTATGAGGGTCAGCTTTTTGGGGTTCTTGATATCGAGACCTTTCAAGAGGAAAAGGGCGATCATCTGGCTTTGGTCTATGATGGCAGTCGGGCGATTGGCGAATGGCGGCCGAGCGAATTGGCACCAGGGCAGGCATTGCGGGCGCCGGCGCCGCTGTTGGTCAAGCTGGATGCTGACATCGTGGAGGCCGAGCGGCAATATCTCGGTCAGCCGCGCACCGAGAAGCCGATTGTGATGGAGTAGGGTGGGGTGGCAATTTCATTTTTTCCTGAGATTGTGATATACTTTTCTCAAACACAGCCTGCGCTCGCCAAAATGCGGGCCCGCGATATACCCTTGAAGGGATTTCCATGACTTGGCTGAAGGGCTTGTTCAAAACGCCCAAACCCATCATCGCCATGTGTCATCTGAAGGCCTTGCCCGGCGACCCGGGTTATGAGGCCGACAAGGGCCTGGATTCGATAGTCGCTGCGGCGCGGGCGGATTTGCAGGCCTTACAGGCAGGCGGCGTGGATGCCATTATGTTTTCCAATGAAGCCAGTTTGCCCTATCTGACGCAGGTTGAGCCGATTACGCTGGCTTGCATGTCGCGCATCATTACCGAGTTGAAAAGCGGTATCGCCCTTCCCTTCGGGGTTAATGTGCTGTGGGATCCCAAAGCCTCCATTGACGTGGCAGTGGCAACCGGCGCCGCTTTTGTGCGCGAGATATTTACTGGGGTCTATGCCAGTGATTATGGATTATGGAATACCAACTGCGGTGAAGTCATTCGCCATCAGCAGGCTGTCCACGGCAGGCATATCAAGCTGCTCTTCAATATCGTACCCGAATCGGCAGTCTATCTGTCGAACCGAAATGTTATTGAAATCGCCAAATCTACCGTGTTTGTTGCGCGGCCGGATGCCTTGTGCGTCTCCGGTCTAACCGCCGGCGCCGCCACCTCGGCCAAAACCCTAAAGCTGGTCAAAGAAGCGGTGCCCGATACACCTGTCTTCGCCAACACGGGCGTCAATCACAGCAACCTTGCCAGGACTCTGGCGCTGGCAGACGGGACAGTCACCGGAACGGCTTTCAAGCGAGAGGGGTATATCTGGAACGAGGTTGATGTGCAGCGGGTTCGTGAATTTATGAGCATTGCCAGGTCGGTGCGCGGAGATTAAGGCAATGGACAAGCGCTGGAAAGCAGTCGGGGAGGTTTTGGTTCGGCATTCCACCAGCGTTCAGCCAGGTGAGCGGGTGATGATTGCCATGGTGGAAATGGCGACTTTTCCGCTCGCACAGGCGGTCTACGAAGCCTGCATCCGGGCTGACGCTTATCCGCAGGTTCAATTCCTGTCTGAAAAACTGCGCCATGCCTTGCTCAAATACGGCAATCCACAGCAGCACAACTGGATTCCCGAAGTGGAGGCTTATGGCATGCAATGGGCTGATGTCTATTTTGGGCTTCGCGGCGCGAGCAACTTGTATGAACTGAGTGATGTTTCAACACGGGCATTGGCGGCGAACCAGAATGCCATCGGCAAAATTTCGACCATGCGCTGGCAGCAGACACGCTGGTGTCTGGTGCGCGTGCCGAACGAGGCCTTGGCACAGCAGGCAGAAACCAGCCTGGAAACGATTGAGGATATGTTCTTTGATGCCTGCCTGATGGATTATGAGTCCGCCTCTCGACAATGGCATCAACAGGCGCAGCGCCTGGATGGAGCGGAAGCAGTGCGCATTGTCGCCGGCGAAGAGACCGAGCTTGAGTTTTCGGTGCAGGGGCGTCAGTGGCTGGTCTTTGATGGCAGGATTAACCTGCCGGATGGCGAAATCTATACTGCGCCCGTCAACGAGTCGCTCCATGGCAAAATCCATTTTGATTTTCCCGGTGTGCTTGGTGGCAGGCTGGTGCATGATATTCGGCTGGAATGGAAAGCAGGCGAACTTGTTCATGCCAGCGCCGCCACCCATGAGGATTTTCTCTGGCAGATTATTCAAACCGACCGCGGGGCGAGCCGCCTGGGCGAGTTCGCTTTTGGGATGAATCCGCATATCAACCGCTTTTGCAAGGACATTCTCATCGACGAGAAAATCGGCGGGACGATTCATCTTGCGCTCGGCCGAGCTTATCCGGAATGCGGCGGTGTCAATCAGTCCAGCATTCATTGGGACCTGGTCAAGGATTTGCGGTCGGGCGGGGCGGTTTATGTGGATGACATTCCCGTTTTGGCGGATGGAAGAATCCTGATTTAGAATAATGCTTCAAAGGAGGTGACTATCGCAAGAAAGTACGCACAAACAGCAAAATCTGTCCGCAGTTTATTTTTGTTAAGGAGTGAGATATGTCTAAAAAAATTTTAAGCCGTCGTGATTTTCTTCGTTTGAGTGGCGCCGCCGGTGTGGCTGCGGCGGGTTTGTCGCCCTTGGGCAATTTTGCCCGTGTGGGCGCCCAAGCAGATAAAACCATCAACGTCCTGACTGTCGGCGACCCTTGGGATTTGGCGCTGCAAAATGTGACCTCACAATTCACTGAGATGACCGGCATCGGCGTCAACATCGAGTCGCTGGGTTATACCGCGCTGCAAGCCCGTCTGGTCAATGCCTTTCTGACGCAAAGCGCCGATGCCGATGTGATTGCGGTTGACCAAATGTGGATTAGCCAATATGCGGACAACGGCTGGATTCGCTCGCTGGATGATTTCATTGCGATGGATTCAGATTCGGGCATTGATGATTTCGTGCCGGAAACGCTCTACTCTTTGAGCACCTGGCGCAATCACGTCTGGACGCTGCCGATTGCATCTTATGCCCAGGGCATTATGTATCGCACCGACCTGTTTGAAGCGGCGGGCCTGGATCCCCTGCCATCATCGGTCGCTGATGCCGGGAATTGGACTTGGGAAGATTATTTCAGTATCCTGGAACAAATCAACGGCATGGATTTGGATGGCACTTCCATGTACGGCACCACCGTCATTGGCGCCCAGCCCGTGCCAGTCGTCCACATGTACAGCCAGCTGTCCGCCAGCTATGGCACGCGCTGGTTCACCCAATTCCCCGAAGCCCCCTGGGATTTCACGCCGACCATCAACAGCCAAGCCAACCGCGATGCCCTCAGCGACTGGAATCGCCTCTATGCCCTGTCGCCGCCCGAATCCATCAACTATCTGTGGTTTGATGCTGGCACGCGCTTCTCGCAGGGGGACATCGGCATGTTCTATCACTGGACGCCTTATTTCTATCTGGTGAACAACGAAGGGTATCTGACCGGCACGCCCTCGCCTGTCGTTGATAAATTCGAGACTGCCGTCCTGCCAACACGGACAGCCGGTGGCGAGCAGGTTGTCAGCCTGGGCGGCTGGTCGCTTGGCATGCCTTCGACTTCGGCAAATCAGGATGAGGCATGGCAATTCATCAAATGGGCAACTGGCAGCGATGCACAGAAAGCTATGGGGCTGGTGAATGAGAAGGGCTATCAATTTGCCGATTTCAGCCGCCAGTCGAATTACGATGATGCCGACCTTAATGCCATCTACCCCTTCCTGTCCACGCAGCTTGAGATGATGAAACTGGGCGATGGCAAGGTGGTTCGCCCGCCCGCGCCAATCTACACCTCGCTGGAAGGCGTCTACGGCTTGCAGATTAACCAGGCGATGACTGGCGCTGTCACGCCCGAAGCCGCCCTGGCAACCACCGAGACGCTGTTTGACAACATTCTGCGCGGCAACCAGATGATTCCATATAGTGTTGAAAGTTTTGACGACACGCTCGACAATACCAAGGCATTGATTGAGAGCCTGTCGATGTAGGTCATATCAGGCAGGTGATTGCTGTGAGGACGGGGTTTCTCGTCCTCACCTCTGAAAGCGCTTTTTAGCCATCCTCATCGTGCAGTGCGCCTTTGCCAAAGCTGTGGAGCGATTATGGTATCCAACAGGCGGCTCCCCTATATTTTACTGGCGCCTTCCATTATTATCCTGCTGGCGCTCATCCTGTATCCATTGGGTTTTGCGCTCCGCAACAGCTTTTACTTCTGGAATCTTCAGACGAGTCCGTCCCCCCTGTATCACTCCGGCCTGGACAACTACCGGATGGTCTTTCAGGTCACGCCCTTTGCCGAGGCGCTGAAGAACACCTTGCTGCTGGCGGGCTTGGGCACTTTGGCGCAGTTCTGGTTTGGCATGGGCATCGCCCTGCTGTTGCATACCCATCTGCGGGGGATGACCTTTTTTCGGGCGCTGCTGATTATGCCGACAACCCTGGCACCGGTGGTGGCTGGCTTTCTCTTTCGCTATCTGCTCGAACCCAAAGGTGGCATTGTGCCCTGGATTTTTGAGGGCATTGGCATCCCCGTGCCGCCGCAAGGCTTTTTGGGCAGCGCGGCGACATCCCTGTTCACGATAGGCCTTGTCGATACCTGGCAATGGACGCCTTTTTTTGCCATCGTGCTGTATGCCGGCCTGTTGTCGATTTCGGAAGAAATCAAAGAGGCAGCGCAAGTGGATGGCGCGTCCAGCTGGCGCATGTTCTGGTCGATTACCCTGCCGCTGCTGCGCCCAATCGCCGCTTTTTTGGTGATGATTCGCTTCATGCAGTTATTCAACAGCTTTGATTTGGTTTATGTGCTGACCAATGGCGGACCTGGCACATCATCGCGCACGCTTAGTTTTAATCTGTATCGGGAAGGGCTGGTCAACTACAACATCGGGCTGACCGCCGCCATGACCTGGCTAGTGGTCATTATTGTCACGATTATTATCAATTTTTACATCTATTTTATTTTCCGCAAGCGGGAATGGTAAATGATGAGTTCTCATCACTTGGCGAGGTCTCGATTCAACAAAATCATCGTTTATGCGCTGATGGCTTTGGCGCTGCTCTTTTTTCTGGGCCCCATCCTCTGGTTTATCCTGCTGGCGTTTCGGCATCCCAGCAAGGCATATACCATCCCGCCACAGTTATTCTTTGAAGTTACCCTGCAATCTTTTGAGGTTACTTTTGTTCATCCGGGCAACAACGCTCCCCAACTGGTCAGCAGCCTGATTGTCAGCACTGGCGCTACCTTGCTTAGCCTGCCATTCGCGCTTTCGGCAGCTTACGCGCTGTCCCGCTTTGCCATGCGCGGCAAGGAGTTCATTATGAACTGGTATATCAGCCTCTTGATTGCGCCGCCCATCGTCTTCGTCATCCCCTATTTTATCCTCATGTCCTGGATTGGCTGGGCGGGGACTTATCAGGCGATGATTGTCACCCTGCAAACCCTGGCAATCCCGTTTTCGGTCTGGCTGCTCAAGAGCTTTATGGACGATGTACCCCTCGATTTGGAAGAGGCTGCCTGGGTGGACGGCGCGAATCGCCTGGTGGCATTTTTCCGCATCATCATTCCCCTGGCTTTGCCCGGCATCATTGTCACCTCCATGTTCACCTTTGTTTTTAGCTGGAATAATGTCTTGTTTCCCCTGGTCTTGAGCAAACAAAGCACGACCACGTTGCCGGTCGGGACGATTAGCTTCTTCGCTTCTACCGGCGTCTACTGGAGCCAGATTGCGGCGACGGCTGTGGTTGCCATGCTGCCGCCCATGATTATTTTCCTGTTGTTGGGGCGTTATGTCGTTCGCGGTCTTACTTTTGGCGCAGTGAAAGGATAAGGTACAAAATGAAAAAAATCGGATTTGCTGTCATTGGCACTGGCATTGTCGGCGGCGCCTGGCACGCTTACGTATACAGTCAGCTGCCACAGGCGGAATTGGTCGCCGTCTGTGATTTGGATGCGGAACGCGCCCGTGACATTGCCCAAAAATACGATGTCCCCCACGTTTATACCGATTATCAGCAGCTGCTTGCCAATCCGCAGGTGCAGGCGGTCTCGATTGCCACGCCCGACTTCGCTCACCGCGAGATTGCGGTGGCGGCCGCCGAAGCCGGCAAGCATATTCTGGTCGAAAAGCCCCTGGCGATGACTGTTGAAGATGCCGAAGCCATGGTTGCAGCCGCCCAAAAAACTGGCGTCAAGCTGATGGTTGATTTTCATAACCGCGTCAATCCGCCTTTTGTCACTGTCAAGCAGAGTTTGGAAAATGGCGACCTGGGCGAACTCAAATATATTTATGCCCGATTGAGCAATACCACCTTTGTAGCCACTCAAATGCTGTCATGGGCAAGCCGAACTTCGGCTCTGTGGTTTTTGGCCAGCCACACCTTTGATTTGGCGCATTGGTTTGTCAATGACAAGCCGAGCCGCGTTTATGCCGTCAGCCGCTCTGGTGTGCTGCGACAAAAGGGCATTGATACCCAAGACTTTCATATTGCCATCATTGAGTTTCGCAACGGCGCTGTCGTCACTTTGGAAAACTGCTGGATTCTGCCCGAATCCGAGCCAAATGTATTCAACTTCAAGATGGAATTGCTGGGCAGTCAGGGCGCCATGTACATCAATACATCCGACCATCGCACAGTCGAAAAATATACCCGAGATTCAGCCAGCCTGCCGGACACATTGGGAATTACTTTGGATGGCAGCGCCTCGCCCCGCATGAGTGGTTTTGTGCTGGAAGCCATTGCCCGCTTTGTCGATGCGGTGGTCGATAATCAACCTGTGCTGGTTTCTGGGGAAGAAGCGGCTGTGGTCACACGGGTGCTCGCCGCCGTGGAAGCATCGGCTCGCAGTGGACAGCCGATTGAACTGAATTAGCCCAAGGCACTCTCATGTCCGATAACCGCCTCTTGCTGGGAATTGATATTGGCACTTCAAGCTCCAAAGGGGTGCTTGTTAATCTCGAGGGGCAGATTGTCGCCCAGCATTCAGTCCCGCATGGCTTCGACATCCCTCGTCCTGGCTGGGCGGAACAGGATGCCGATGCTGTCTGGTGGCATGACTTCTGTTTGATTTCGCAGCATCTAATCCAGAAAGCAGCTATCAACCCCCAGCGCATTGCGGGCGTGGCTTGCAGCGCCATCGCGCCTACCATGTTGCCGCTGGATGCCAGCCATCAGCCCCTGCGCCCCGCAATCTTGTATGGCATTGACACCCGCGCCAGCAGGGAAATCGGGGAATTGACCCAAACCATCGGCGCTGATGCCATATTTGAGCGCAGCGGTCAATTGCTCTCGGCACAGTCTGTCGGTCCCAAAGTCCTGTGGTATCGGCGTCATCAGCCGGAACTTTTCCAGAAAACACGCAAAATTGTCACCGCAGCGACTTATCTGGTCTTTCGTTTAACCGGGCGCTTTGTCCTCGATTATTATGTCGCCCCCTATTTCGCGCCATTTTTTGATGTGCATCGGCTGGCTTGGGATGAAAGCATCGTTGAGACCATTTGCCCAATCGAATGGCTGCCAGAAACGCGCTGGTCGGTTGAGCAGGCTGGAAGGGTCACAGCCAAAGCAGCCGCCGAGACCGGCATTCCAGCAGGAACACCGGTTGCCGTGGGTACAGCTGATGCCGCCGCCGAAGCGGTTGCCGCTGGCGCTGTCGAGCCGGGCGATTTAATGGTGATGTATGGGACAACCCTGTTCTTGATACAGACCACGGCTGAATATCGCCCGCACCGTGATTTGTGGGCATCGGTGCATATAATGTCCGGACATGCGATTTTGGCGGCTGGTCTGTCCACTTCCGGCGCTTTATTGGCTTGGTTTCGAGATGAATTTGCCCATGCCGAGCGCGAACTGGAATCCAAAACGGGAGTGAATGCCTTTGCGCTGCTGGCTGAAAAGGCTGCCAGGGTCAGCCCTGGCAGTGACGGTCTGATTACGCTGCCCTATCTAAGCGGCGAACGCACGCCCATCAATGACGTCAGAGCCAAGGGGCTCATATTCGGGCTGACACTCCTGCATGGCTCGGCTCATGTCTACCGCAGTTGTCTGGAGGGCATTGCTTATGGGCTGCGCCACAATATCGAAGCTATGGGCGAAGTCGATGCCTGGCCGCGGCGGCTGGTTGCCATCGGCGGCGGCGCCAAAGACCCGCTCTGGCTTCAAATATGCAGCGACGTCACCGGCTTGCCCCAGGATGTCCCCCGCCAAACGATTGGCGCTGCCTTTGGCGATGCCTATCTGGCTGGATATGCCGCCGGGATTTACCATGATTCGCGCCCCTTGCGTCAAACCTGGGTCAAAATTGACCATACCATCGCGCCGCTTCCGCAAGCCAAAGGGATTTATGACCAACTCTATCCTATCTACCGCGACCTTTACCGCGATACTCGCCGACACATGCACCGTTTGGCGCGGCAGTTCAATTAGTTGATATGCGAAACCTGCTCGGCGGGAGCGAAAAGGACGGCTGCGCTCAAAGAACAATGGAATTGTTCCCGCTTGATAAAGGAGACCGACAATTATGCCCAAATCAAAATACATTGTCTTCCCCCAAGCCTGTCAGGTCGATGTTTGGGAAGAGGAAGTTTCTGCTCCTGGGCCGGGTGAGGTGCTTTGCCGGGCAGAAAAATCTCTCATCAGCATCGGCACCGAGTTGCATTGCCTGAAGGGCATCTTCGAGCCGGGGACAAATTGGTATGACTGGGTGAAATATCCTTTTCGCCCCGGTTACAGCATGGTGGGAAGAGTGCTTGAAGTCGGCAGTGGCATTCAGCATATCCGGCCTGGTGACCGCCTCGCCAGCTATGACCTCCATCAGCAATACTACAAAATCAGGCTGTTTGATGTCGCCAAACGCTTTGATATTCCCGAAGGCATCGGTCCCTATGTATTGCCGCAAGATGTCAGCAGCGAGGATGGCACCTGGCGCAGCCTGGCTTGCACCGCCCAAAACGCCCTCCGCCGCGCCAATTATCAGTTCGGCGAAGCGGTTGGCGTGGTCGGACTGGGCATTCTTGGACAGTTGACAGTTGCTTATCTGGCGGCTGCCGGCGCAAAAGCCATCATTGCGATTGACACGGCTGAAACGCGGCTTGAACTAGCGAAGCGGCACGGCGCCACGCACACCCTGCAAATGGATGTTCGGGCTGCCGTCCAACCAGTGCGGGACATCACGGGCGGCTGGATGCTGGATGTTGTCCTGGATGTGACTGGCGTGCCGGCTGCGCTGGCCCCCTCCATTCAGCTTCTCAGGCGCTTGGGCAGGCTGGTGCTGCTTGGCGATACACCAACACCGAGCGAGCAGCGCCTGGGACCGGGCGTCGTCAGCAACTCGATTTCAATTCTGGGGATTCACGGCTACGCCATTGCCGAACAGCGCACCCCCTTCACGCCTTGGACAACAGAAGAAATGAGTCATGTCTTCTTCACCTACTTGAGACGGGGCGCAATGAAGGTCAGCGACCTGGTCACACACCGCTATTCACCGGCGGATGCGCCAGAGGCGTACCTGAAGCTGCTCGAAGACCGCCGCGATGCGCTGGGCGTCATTTTGGACTGGCAGCAGCTTTGAACAACTTCAGCCTGCGGGTAAAACCAACGTAGACATTCTCGGATTTCTGCACGACAATGGCTCGCGTTTTGCACCAAGCCAAGCCATGGAGACCTTATGTCCGGCCAAGCCAATCTGTACGACTCGCACATGCACACGCCCCTCTGCAAGCACGCGCGCGGCGCTCCCGCCGATTATGCCCGACAGGCACAAAAGAAAGGGCTGAAAGGCATCACCTTCACTTGCCACAGCCCCATGCCCGCCGGCTGGAATCCGAACTTCCGCATGTCGATTCATCAACTGCCGCAGTATGTCGATATGGTCTATCGGGCGCGGGATGAATATGCCGGGCAGGTGGATGTGCGGCTGGGCATGGAAAGCGATTATTTTCCGGGTATGGAAGCCTGGCTGGACGACCTCCATCGTCAAGCCGACTTCAGCTATATTCTCGGCTCGGTGCATCCACAAACCGATGAATACAAAGGGATGTACCTGCGCGGGCATTCGCGGCTGGAATATGAGCGGAGCTACTTTGAAAATCTTGCCAAGGCCGCCGAAACCGGCCTGTTCGATTGTCTCAGTCATCCCGACATCGTGAAAATCGTGCATCCCAAGCAGTATCAGGCTGCCGATCATCTGGACGTCATCAAGCCGATTCTGGATCGGATTGCCAAAACGGGCGCGGCGATGGAACTGAATACCAGCGGACTCCAGAAGCCTTATCCTGAGATGAATCCGGGGATGGAAATGCTGCAAGAGATGGCGGCGCGTGACATTCCAGTTGTACTGGGTTCGGATTCACACGATGCCTGGCGCGTTGCCGCCGATTTTGACCGAGCGCTCCATCAGCTTCAGACTGTCGGCTATGACAGCATCAGCTACTTTTTGGGTCGTCAGCGGCATGAACTGCCCATTCGGGAAGTCTTTTTGGCTGACCTCCAGCCGCGTTTGGCTTAGGAAGAAGCGGCGCCCTGATACCAATCCTCGCGGGTCAGAGGCAGGTCGCGGGATGCCGCCCCGCCGTCGATGGATTTGTACAGCAAAGCCTGAAAGACCGAATTCAGGCCGGCTTCAAAGGCCCAGCGTGCGCCCGCCAGATAAATGCGCCATTGCCGATAGCCGGTGTTCCCCAGCATATCCCGTATGGTCTGCTGATGCGCCTCGTAGCGTTCCAGCCAGCGTTTGAGCGTCAGGGCATAATGTTCGCGCAGGCTTTCCAAATCGCGCACTTCAAACTGCGCCTTGGCGGCGATGTCCAGGATATAGGCAATCGGCTGGCTGTCCCCATCGGGAAAGATGTACTGCTGTATGAAAGATTCTTTGACGCTGCCGTCAAACGGCTCGAAGGGGGCGTTCAGGATGGTAATGCCATGATTCAGGAAAACGCCGCCCGGCCGCAGCAGGCGATAGGCCTTCTCGAAGTAGATGCCCAGATTTTCGCGTCCGACATGTTCGACCATGCCGACGCTCACAATTTTGTCGAAGGCCTGGGTCTCGTCCACTTTGCGATAATCCAGCAGTTCGACGCGGCAGCGTTCGGTCAAGCCGGCGGCGTCGATGCGCTCGCGGGCAAGCGCGACCTGTTTTTCGCTCAATGTAATCCCCAGCGCATCGACGCCGTAGTGTTTGGCGGCGTGGATGATTAACGCGCCCCAGCCACAGCCAATATCCAGCAGACGTTCGCCCGGCTTCAGCCGCAGCTTCTTGCAGATGTAATCCAGCTTGCGGCTCTGGGCGCGGTCAATGCTCTCCTCGGGGTCGGCAAAATAAGCGCAGGAATACACCATTTGCCTGTCGAGCCATAATTGATAGAACTCGTTGGATACATCGTAATGGTATTGGATGGCCTGTTTGTCGCGGTTCACCGAATGGCGCTGGCCGGATAAACGCGCGATCTGTTCATTGCCGTCGCCTGTCCGCCGCGGCAGCCGAAGCAGCTTGGGGGCAAAGCGCAGGGTATCGCGCCACGTCCAGTTCTCCCACAGATAGAGCGCCAGGTTCAGGGATTCGGATATATGGCCTTCGATATCGAAATCGCCAAACATATAGGCTTCGCCCAGGCGGCGTTCGGTTGGCGGCAGGAACATCCGCCGCAGCGCCGCGGCGTGATTGAGGACAAGGGTAAAGCGGGGCGTTTCGGCTGACTGTGGCCGCCAGACAGTGCCTTCCCACAGCCGAATGGCAAAATCGCGCCCGGGATAATTGGCAAACACGGCATGGAGCAAGTCCAGTGTTTGCATGACCTGGCTGTCTTGTATTTTGACGGGTGCATCAACCATGACTGACCTCCTGTCGCAATGATGCTGTCTGATTTTATGCCCGATTATACCAAGTTTCGTTATTCCTTGCTAAATTATCGGTCTCGCGAGCTTATTATTTTGCGGGAGCGCGGCCGCCCGATTTTATGCGATTCCAACAGTCGCTCTGCTAAACTGTGAATATGACCGAAGCGGCCCTTCCTGAAAGCGAACTGCAACTGCTGGTTGTCGCCCAAAATCTGCTGACGCGCGTCGGGCTTGCGTCCCTGCTGGAAGAGCGCGGCTGCGCGGTGCTGGCGCAGACGGATGGCGCCGCGCTGAATCGTGACATTGACCATTTTCAGCCCGATATGCTGGTGGTGGATATGGGCTGGCACAGCCAGACGATGCGCCTCAAACTGGACGAAGTGGACAGAGACCTGCCGCTGCTGGCGCTCGTCACCGGGCATGAGGATGATGATGCGCTCCTGCCGCTGCTGGGTTCGCTGACCGCCTTTGCCTGTTATGGGATGCTCTTGCGGGACAGCGCCCCCGATGCCATCGCCGCCGCGCTGCATGCGCTCGATAGCGGCCTGGTGGTGTTTGACCCGACCTTGAGCCGACTCCTGAGAAAGCCGATTTACCCACAGCCATCGCCAGCGGCGGCATCCCTGACGCCGCGCGAAAGCGAAGTCCTGCAATGGCTGGCGCAGGGGCTGACCAACAAAGCCATCGCGCTCGCGCTGGGCGTGACCGAGCATACGGTCAAGTTTCATGTCAATGCGATTATGGGCAAACTCGATGCCCAAAGCCGCACTGAAGCCGTCGTCCGCGCCACCCAGCTGGGGCTGATTGTGCTTTAGGCACTATGAAGGAGAATCGCTATGAAAGTGCTGGTAACGGGCGCGACCGGCTTTGTTGGCTCGCATCTGGTGCGCCTGCTAAGCGCGGCCGGGCATTCCGTCCGCGTTCTTTATCGTTCCGCCCGAAAGCTGGCTGTCCTTGATGGCCTGGCTTATGAGGCGCTGCCAGCCGGCCTGGATGATGTCGAGGCGCTCAAACGCGCCTGTGACGGCTGCCAGATGGTGTTTCATGTGGCGGCCAAAGCCGATTACTGGAAGGATGATGACCGCGAGGCGCTGCTGCGCGTCAATGTCGCTGGGACGCGCCATGTCTTGGCGGCCGCCAAAGCCGCCGCCGTCGAACGGGTCATCTTCACCAGCAGCGCCTCCACCATCGGGATTCGGCCGGGCGCGGAACTGGCGGATGAATCCGAGCCGTTTAACCTGCCGCCGCAGCGATTCTGGTATGCCTGGTCGAAAGTCCAGGCGGAAGAAGCGGTCGCCCAATTTGTAGCCGATGGGCTGGATGTGGTGATTCTGAATCCGACAGTGATTATTGGCCCGGGCGATTTGAACGCCATCTCCGGCACGTTTGTCATCGAGACGGCTCGCTGGCAGTGGGCTGTGCCGATGTCGGCTGGCGGTCTGGCGGTGATTGATGTCCGCGATGTGGCGCAGGCGCATATCCAGGCGATGGCGCGCGGCCGCAGCGGCGAACGTTATATCCTCAACACCGCCAATTATTCTTATCGTCAGTGGTTCGGGATGATTGCCCGCGCCGCTGGCGTGCGCCCGCCGATTTTCTCGATGCCCAACTGGATGCTGGAACCCACGGCGCGGTTCATCGAATTCAGTCGGCGGCTCGGACTGCCAACACCGATGGATGCCAATCAGGCGCGGCTGGGCGGAACTTGCGTCTACTTGGATGGCAGCAAGGCATACAGCGAATTATTTGTCCCGCAAATCGACATCGAAACCAGCCTGAAAGACACTTGGCAATGGTATGCCGAGAGGGGCTATATTCGGCACAATCCCCTGACGCGCTTGATTGGCCTGGTTTAGGCTTATCAAGCCCGCGCCCTGGCGGCCTGTTCAATCAGGCTGCCAAACAGGGCGGGGGCAAGCGCCGCCATGCGTTCGGGGTGAAACTGCAGGCCAATCACGCGGCCGTCACCGGATTCAATGCCTTCAATCACCCCATCCGGCGCCTGTGCCGTGACGCTTAGGCCGGCGCCCGGCTCTGCGATGGCCTGGATGTGGAAGGTATTGGTCACCAGATGTTCCGCTTGCAGGATCCGCCGCAAGTGCGACCCGGCCGCAATCCGAACCTCATGCTCGGCCGCGCCGCGCTGGGGGCTGTGCGCTTCGGCCGCGGTCTGATGCTGTACATCGGCATAAATGCTGCCGCCGGCCATCGCATTCACAAACTGCATGCCGTAACAGATGCCAAGAATGGGACGTTCCGCCATGGCTGCATAAATCAGCCTGTCGCTGGCATCGCGCAAGGCATCCACTGGCGGCAAATCTGGCGGCAATTCGCCAATCAAGCCGCGGGTGATGCCCGGCCCGCCGGTGATAACCAGCCCATCCAGCAGGGAAGCGAAAGCCCGCGCGGTGGCTGCCTGACGGAACATGGGGACGAGTATGGGGATGCCGCCCGCCTGTTCGACCGCGGCGACATAGCGGTGGTCGACGAATTGGCGGCCCTTCTCGTAGCTGGTGGTGATGCCGATGCGGATGCGGTGCATTCTGCGCTGCTTTCTAGGCTGGCATATAGGGCGCGTCATCCATCCGCCCGACGAATTCGGGCAGGCTGCGATGCCCCAGCATTTGACGGATGGCATGCGCCTCGCCCAGATGAAACCAGTAGTGATAGATGGTGCGGTGCAGCATCGTGCCGATGGATTCTGCCAGTGGCTTGCCTTTCCAATAGAAATGTCCTTGCAGGCTGTCGGATGTGACCGTCTCCAGATAGACATCCGCATGGGCGGTAATTTCGTGCCAGGCTGCCCACATATCGTCCAGTTTGGGCGTCGTCGGGCGGCTGCCATAACCGACGAGTTTGCGCAAATCCGGCTGAATCACTTTGTTTTGCGCCAGATAAACAAAAAATTGGTTTTCTTGTGCGGCGAGGTGCCCGATAATCCAACTGATGCAGTTCATCTGACCCAGACGAACCGTCGAATCCGGCAAGCTCAAGCCCTGAAGACAGCGCACAAATTCGCTGCGGGTGAAGCGCAGCTGCGCTACCATCGGATGTGCCATCGTCTGCTCCTTTTCTATCCCGATGCGCGTTATCGGCTGATGATAATCTTTTGGAGCGGGCTGTGCAAGCCGAAGCCCTCAGCAGCAGGGTTTGGCAATGGCTATCTCACCGATGGGCAGCAGGGTCGGAGCGGGCGCACAGCAATCCGCCGCCTGCTCGGCAAAATCGGTGACGCAGACGCCAGTTTCGGGCAGATTCAGCCGCAGATCACGCGCCGCCGCCCAATCGCCCGCCAAAGCGGCCGCCACCGAGCGCACCTGTTCATAGCCGGTCGCCAGCAGGAAGGTCGGCGCGCGCCCATAGCTCTTCATCCCGACGATATAAAAGTCCTTTTCGGGCTGGCGCAATGCCGCTTCGCCATGCGGTCGGACGGTGCCGCAGCTATGGATATTAGGGTCAATCAAGGGCGCCAGGGCGCGGCTGCTTTCCACGGCCGGGTCGAGGTCAAGGCGCAGTTCAGCCAGCATATCCAGCGCGGGTCGGGCGCCGGTGCAAGCGATGATTTCATCGACGGCGATGCTGTGCGCCGCGCCGTTCATCTCGCCATGAACCCGCAGGCGCCCCTCAAGGGCCTCGAG
>DAOUKA010000297.1:0-11910 GCA_034421915.1 Anaerolineae bacterium | reverse complement strand
CAGCCAGCGCCAGAATAATCTGCACCGACATATCTTCCCGCCCGCCAAAAGCCCCCCCAATCGCCGCATAAATCACCCGCACCTTCTGCGGCGGCAGGTCAAGGGCATGATATATCTGCTCCTGGTCTTCATGCGCCCATTGCCCGGCGGTGACAACCGTAATGCGACCCGCTTCGTCGATATATGCCAGACCAGCCTCGGGCTGCAAATAGGCGTGTTCCTGCCAGCTTGTTTCGTATTCGCCCTCAACCACAACATCCGCCTGCTCCCAGCCAGCCTCCATATCCCCTTTGCGAATCCGATAATGCGCTATTAGATTGCGCGGATGAGCGGGATGCAGCTGTGGCGCGGAGTCCTGCATGGCCTCCTCCGCGTCAAATACTGTCGGCAAATCCTGATATTCAACCTCAATCAAATCGACCGCCTGCCGCGCGATGGCATCGGTTTCGGCAACGACTGTCGCCACCATATCCATATAGCAGCGCACCACATCGCTGCCGACTTTGCTCCCGCCGGGGCCGCAAAGCACGGGCTGATCCTTGATGACCAGTCCGTACTCATTCACCGGCACATCCAGGCTGGTGAACACGCGCCGGACACCCTCCAAAGCCTCGGCTTGGCGGCTGTCCACGCGCAGGACGCGGGCATGGGCGCGGTCACTGAATTTGATTCGCATCCAAAGCTGACCCTCTATCTCAATATCGCCCGGATAAGACGTTGCGCCAGTTACCTTGCCTAGTGCATCTATCCTCTGGAGAGATTCGCCCATCACAGTCATCGTCATTCCTCTGCCTGCTCTGCCTTCATTTTGCTCGCCGCTTCAAAAGCCTGCACGATTTTGTAATAGCCAGTGCAGCGGCACAGGTTGCCGCTGATACTGCAATTGATCTGTTCGGGATTGGGGCTGTCCATTTCCTCCAGCAGTTTTGCGCCCGCCATCAGAAATCCGGGCGTGCAGTAACCGCATTGCACGGCAGCCTCTTGAATAAACGCGCTTTGTATCGGATGCAGCTCCTGCTTTTGCTGCAATCCTTCCACAGTGACAATCTCCGCGGCCTGCGCCCGCGGGGCATGAACCATACAGGCCATGACAGCGACATCATCCAGAAACACGGTACAGGCGCCACATTCCCCTTCAGCGCAGCCTTCCTTCGTGCCAGGCAGCTTGACATCGTCGCGCAGCCAATGCAGCAGGGATTTGTGCTGCCCGGTTAAAACCAGCCGTCTTTGTCCGTTGATGATGCTTTCAATCGGGGTATCCGGGGTATGCTTGATTTGCGCTTTCAGCCCCTCTTGCACCCTGGCAGCATCTTTCCCCCAGAGCATAGGCGGATTGTCGGGCAATCCGGTTTCAAGCTCGTCCTGCGCCAACTGCCGCAAGGCACGAACAACCAGTATCTTGACCATCTCGCTGCGATATTCGGCGCTGCCGCGGATGTCATCAATCGGCTTGGCTGACAGGGACGCCAAACGTCCTGCTTCAGCGATGGATTCTGCTGTGAGGACTTTGCCGATTAAGAAATCTTCGGCAAGTGGCGCCGAGATAATCGTGGCGGCGACGCTCCCCAGGGCAATCCGCGCCGAGGTGATGGCGCCGCTTTCATCCCAACGCAGCACGACAGCCACATCCACAACCGAAATGGCTTGGGCGCGGCGCAGTCCCAGTTTCAGAAAGACGCCCCGTTCCCCCTCATCAAAAGCCGGCAAGCTGATGGCGCTTAACAGTTCGTTGGGCCGCAGGTCGGTCTGCCGAAAGCCGGTGTAAAAATCCTTCAGCGCCAGCGACCTTTCGCCATCAGCCGATGCCAGGGTAAGCTCAGCGTTCATGGCAATCAATGGCGTGATGGTGTCGTTGGCCGGCGAGGCGGTGATTAAATTGCCGGCAATCGTTGCCCGATTGCGAATTTGAGGCGCTCCGACTTCCCAGGATGCCTGCGCCAGCGGCAAGGCGCGGCGGCGGATTAAGGGGCTGCCAACAACATGATTGTGCGTCACCAGAGGCCCCAGCCTGATCGTCGACCCGTGCAGGCTGATTTGGTCAAGACCCTTGACCCGCGTTATATCAATCAAGACCTCGAGTTGGGGATGCTGTCCGCGCTCCATCTCGATAATCAGGTCCGTCCCGCCAGCGACAACCCGCGCCCGGTCGCCATATTCATCCAAAAGCGCCAGCGCTTCATCCAGGCTGCTGACACTGTAATATGCCTGCCACATGAATGCGATGCCTCCTTCAGGAAGTCAGTCAGCCTGTTCGCCCTGCGCCGACTGGCTCCAGTTCCAATACAGTGAACGGATTGATATTCATAATGCAAGTCGCTTCATATTGCGTTCGCACTGTTTTGCGCCGATCCCAGGTATGCACATGCCCGTGCAGCATATAACGCGGGCGATACCACTTCATAAAATTAAGAAAACTGTCAAAGCCGCGATGCGCATTATCCTGCCCATCGTGGATGTTGCGAGCCGGCGAATGTGTCACGAACAAATCAATGCCCTGTCCATAGCGCAGGCGGTTCAAGGCAACCTTGGGCCCCAAACGCGCCACCATCAGGCGCATTTCCGATTGGGTGTACTGGATTTTGCCTTTATTATAGCGGATTGAGCCTTCCAGGCCAGCCAATGTCAGCCCGCCATAATGAACAATTTGTCGGTGAAGGTCGACGCCCCCGGGCGGTTCCTCGTCATACATTTCGTCGTGATTGCCACGCACATAAAAAACAGGCGCCTGCGTGATGATGCCGATGAAATCAAGATAGGCGCTGGGCATATCCCCACAGCTTACAATCATATCTATGTCGCTGTACTGGCGCCGCAGATTGACCGCGCTTCGAAGCTGGGGCATTTCGGTATCACTGACGCAAAGAATTTTCACAGCTTGATCCCGCGTCATCATCTTATGGCATAGAGAACCGCACGGCGCCTGCAGGTTCAGCCCGTCTGGCTTGAATAGCCGGCGGCAAAGGTATCAATCATCAGGCGCACATCCGCGCCCAATGGATACAGAATCGGACAGGTCGCCCCGGCGGCAACATACTCGCGCACTTTTGCCTTGACTTCGGCAGGCGTTCCCGATGCGGTAATCATCTGCACCACATCGTCCGGCACCAGCTTCATCGCCTCCAGGATTTGCTCCTCGGTTGCCGGCCAAGTCAAAACCTGCCCGATTTCATCCAGCAGATCCGGGCTGACCCCGCTTGCCTTCATAATATGCGGCTGCTGCCCCAGATATTGGGTGACCAGCTTGCGAGCCGCATCCAATGCCTTTTGTCGGTCTTCATCCACCGAACAGACCACCAACTGCGGCCGGTCAATATCATAAACGGATTTGCCAGCCTTTTTCGCGCCAATTTTTAGCTGCGCCATCGCCATCTCGTTATATTTGGGCGATACCAGATAATTCAGCACCACGCCATCGGCAATTTCGCCCGTCAAGGCAAGCATCTTGGGTCCTGTCGCTCCGATATAAATGGGGACGCGGCGCGGTTCCTTGCGCCCATGCACGACATCCAGTTCGACATCATCCAGCTGCACGAACTCGCCACGAAAGGTCACCCGTTCCCGATTGAGAAGCCGCCGAACCGCCGTCACGACTTCCCGCATCGCCAGAAGGTTTTTGCGCCGCTGAATGCCCACCTTGGCCGCCAGCGGATCCCACCAGGCGCCAATGCCGCAGTAAATGCGGTCTTGCGCCAAGTCATCCAGCGTCAGGAAGGTGGCTGCAATCACAGCCGCATTGCGCGTCCAGTTGTTAATCACGCCCGAACCGATTTTGATGCGCGAGGTCACCGCCGCAAAAGCCGCCATCGGCACAACCGCATCACGAACCAGACGGCTTTCTGCCTGCCATACCGCCTCGAAACCGCGCGCTTCGGCATATTTTACATATTCAATCGCATCCCGCAGGGAATGCGCATCCTGCAAGTAAAGCGCAACCCGATCAGCCATAAGTCAAACTCCTTTTGCAATCCCTTGCCTTATCAATCTATTATCAAATAAATACATCAGCCTAGTCAAATGCTTCCACGCCACTGGTGAACCGCAGCGGAAAAGTCGGCAAGTGACCAAAGCGCCCATCTGCCAGAATGCGATGATAGCTTTTCAGGTCTTGCGGAAAATCAATATCCAAAGCCAGCCGCTCCGAATAATAATGCAAAACATCCGCCCCGATGCGGCGGGCATTTTCGATATGTTTCCCAAAACTCGCCTTGCCATATTGATATTCAATCAGCCCTGGCGGCCGCACCAGCAGGGCGTTCGTCCCATCGGCATGGCTGTCGCTGGCAATGACCACCGAACGCTCCTGGCTCAAACGTATCATGGACCGAACATCATCCGCGTGGACAAAGGGCAGGTCAGCCGGCAGAATCAGCACAGCATCGGCTCGCCAGCTTTTGACCACCGCCGTCGCCCGCAGCAGCGCCGGGTTCAGGTCAGAGTCCGCGCTCTCCTGAATCGTCTTGGCGCCCATTTCGCGGGCAATGGCAAGCGCTTTGGTATCGCGCGAAATCACCAGCACGCCCGTCACATACCGAATGGTCGTCACCACCGAAAGGACATGGCGATACATGGCATGAGCCAGTTCATAGCGCTGGCCAGGCAATAAAACAGCGGACAAGCGGCTCTTAGCGTTTTGCAGTGGCTTGACGGGGATAATTGCCCAGAGGCTCATGGTCTCCCCCACCCTCCTATCCAATCCAGCGTTGATTGCGCTAAAGTTATTTTATCATCCAAACTTTGCATCAGCGTATTCATTTGCACACTGCGAACAGCGCCCAGCTTGAGTGTATCATTGCGCACATCATTCACAAAGCCATGGATGATGCCGCTATAAAAATCAGCCACATTTTCAGCCGTCACCGCCAGCCCCAGTTCAGCCATAATTTTCGCTGTCGGTCCCTTGACCGCCGCGCCAGCGATAATCGGCGTGACAGCCACCACGGGCACCTTGAGCCCGGACAGCCACTCTCTCATGCCCGGTATCGAAAGAATCGGCCCCACCGACAGCCAGGGATTGGAAGGCGCGATTAAAACAATATCGGCAGCCCGCAAAGCAGACTGAACCGCATCCGACAAGGCAGCCTGCTCGCAGCCCGCGTGACGTATCGACTTGATGATCGGCTGCCAGCGATACTTGACAAAGTATTCCTGAAAGCCGAGTTCGCCATGATGGAGGGTGTTGATTATGGTCGGCACTTCGGCATCACACATCGGCAGCAGGGTCGGCTTGATGCCAATCTGCCGCGACAGAAAGCGCGTGACCTCGGTCAAGGAATTGCCCTGTCGCAGCAGCTGGCTTCGTAGCAGATGCGTCGCCAGGTCTTTATCGCCCAAACGAAACCAGGTCTCAACCCGATAGTTCTCTTTCAGGCTGTCCAGCATGATGACGGAGTCGTCTCGAATGCCCCAGCCCCATTCCGGGTTCACCAGACCGGCCAGCGTGTACATCACCGTATCCAGATCCGGGCAAATTTTCAGTCCCAGATGCCAGAAGTCATCGCCAGTATTGACAATCAAGGTCAACCGCTCTGGCGGCATCATCCGCGCCAAACCGGCCGCCAGCTTGGCGCCGCCGACGCCCCCAACCAGGACGACCACATTTTGATTCAGCGCCACAGCATTCTCGTTTCCAAAGGTTCGCGCATTTTCTGGCGCGATTGTGCCGGAAAACCCATGGTGACCATGCCCTGCGCCACCCAGTCCGGCGGCAAATCCAGAACCTGCTGCACCAGGTCGGGGCAAAAGAGCGGCGCACACATCCAGCAGGCGCCCAAGCCGAGACTGGCGGCCATCAGCATCATGTTCTGCCCCGCCATCGCCGCGCTTTGCACCGCCATCGTCCGCTCATGGCTGTTTCGGCGGTCATCCGCATAGACATCCATATCCGCCAGGGTCATGCAGACAACGATAATCAGCGGCGCCGAGGTGATTCGATGATAAGAACGGCTCACATCCTTGTCAATCATCGCCTGGGGCAGCTTGTCTGCGCTCAAGTCGCGCCGCAGACGGCCGCCCATCGAGGCCGCCAAAAGTTCTTTGGTGGCGGCGCTGTCTATGATGACGAAACGCCAGGGCTGGCGGTTGTGTGCCGAGGGCGCCCAGCTTGCGCTTTCCAGGATTTGCCCAACCCACTCGCGCGGCACCGGCTGCGGCCGATAGCGCCGCAGTGAGCGCCGCGCTTGAATCAGCTTGAGTAAATCTGTCGGCTTCACGGTCACCATCAGCGCCCAATCTAAAGATACAAATCATTTTCGGGCAGGCGATTCAGGTCAGCCGCCGAGCCATGCGGCGGTGACAGGTCAAGTCCGCGCAGGAGAATAACCGGGTAGCCCTCATCTGCCTCGCCGCAAAGCAAATGAGCGGCGGAAGCCACCAAATCGGCATAAGCCTGCTGGGTGATTTCCAGCGCCCGCCCATACAAATCCTGGCGACCGCGCAAATCCTTGACCGCCAGCAGGCCCGCCACGCCAATCGCCACGCCCACATTGCCCCGCCGAAAGGGACGCCCATGCGTATCGCTAATCACCACCGCGGCCTGGATGCCGAGACGTTCGCGGATTGCCGCGCGAAAGGCCGCGGCCGTCGAATCAGGATGAAGCGGCAGCAAGAGCGCCGAATCATCCCCCGCCTCGATATTGGATTGGTCAATGCCGGAATTGGCGGACACAAAGCCGAGCCGATGACGGGTCACCAGCACGCCCAACCGTTTACGCGAAACCACCACCGCCTCCCGCAGGACAAGCTCGACCAGGCGCGGGTCTTTTCCCGTTTCCTGCGCCAAAGCAGTCGCTTCCGCCGAAGGGCGAACCTGATTCAGCAGCACCTGCCGCCCCTCCGCCTTGGCGACAATTTTGGATGCAATCACCAGCACATCGCCATCCCGCAGTTCAAGGTCAGCTTCCCCCGCCTTGTCCAGCAGAATGGACAGGACATCATCGCCTGGCTGAATCAGCGGCATGTTCGGAATCGCAAAGGCAGAAAAAGATGGAACGGGGAGCATTTTCAGTCTTCCACCCCGGTGATACGGATGCCAGCGCCCTTGACCCGATAGGTCCTGTTGATATGCAGCAAGACGGGCGTCAGAGACTCCACAGCGACCGCATTTTTGAGCGCCCCGGCGTCAATGCCGCGCATGCCCGCCGCCTTCGCCAGCCGAATCACTTCCCTTTTGGCCTGGGCCTCATCCGCGCAGACCAGCACATCACAATCGACCGCTTGATTCAACTGCTTCAGCTTGACCGCGCTCACATTCTGGAATGCCGCCACCACCGATACATCCGAACCCAGTATAGCCTGCGCTTCCAGAGCCGCCGCCCTCCCTTTGGGCAGATTAACCGCGGTAATTTGCGGCGGCTGCAAAGGCACGGTCAAATCGACCACCACCTTACCCTGACAGTATGCCCGCACCCCCTCCAGGGTGGCGCGATGCGCCCCATAGGGAACGCTCAGCACAATCAAATCCGCCGCCGCCGCCGCCGCCGAATTCGACATCCCGCTCAAATAATCCCCGCCAAGCTCCGCGTTCATCTCCGCCGCCCGCGTCCTTGCCTTCTCTTCGGAGCGCGAACCGATAATCACGCGGTAGCCATAAAGCGCCCAGCGCATTGCCAAGCCAGCGCCCTCTTTGCCAGTCCCCCCCAAAATCGCCAGGGTCATCAAACTCTGTGTCATCCCCATTCCTTCCCCAAGCCGAGTTCTACTATTCTCTTAGGATTCTGTTACGATTGTAAAATATCTTGGGCATTTCGCGTATACTTTTCCCAGACGGCTGGCGCCAGCGCCAAAGCCTCGGCGGCAATTTCAGCCTCATCCAGGACAAGTACCCTGCGGTCTCGCATCAACACCTCGCCCTCGCAAATGGTCGCCGTGACCATCGAAGATTCAAAGCCGAATATCAGATGCCAGGGCAAATTGTCGGCGGTCAGCGGCGTGAAAGGATGATAATCGACAAAAATCAGGTCAGCCTTGGCGCCCACGCTGATTTCACCGATGCGAGTCTGCGGGAAGAACCGCTCAATCAGCCGCGCGTTGTTGTCCCATGCCATTTTGGCGATGTTCATGCCATCCGCGCGGCGCGGGTCACGATGGATGACCTTGTGCAAAAGATACGCGGTCTTCCACTCCGCCCACATATTATTGCCAAAGCCATCGTTGCCCAAACAGAGCTTCACGCCCTGCTCCAGCAAGCCGTCAATATCGGCCGCACCCACCCCATTGTTCATATTTGAACGGGGCTGATGCGTAATCCAGACGCCGCGCGCTTGCAATATCTCGCGCTCGGCTTCATCAATATGCACGCAATGCGCCGCGATGGTTTTGTCCCGCCAGATGCCATAGGCATCCAGCCGCTCGACAATCCGTTTGCCACTGCGCCGCAGGCTGTCGATTTCATCGGCTTCGTGTTCAGCCACATGGATATGGCAAGCGGCATCGGCTGGAATCGCATCGGCACAGGCTCGCAGGGATTCATCGTTCAGGGTCAGGCTGGCATGAAGCCCAAAAGTGCCTGCCAGGCGGCGCCTCTCGCCAGCCGCCGTCATAAAGCGCAGATTCTCGGCGATGCCCGCTTGCATCTTGTCCATCCCGTCGCGGTCAGTCACTTCATAACACAAAACCGCCCGCAGCCCGGCGCGCTCAACCGCAGCGGCAATCACATCGAGGCTGCCCTCGATAAAGTTGGGGCTGGCATGGTGGTCGATGAGGCTGGTCGTGCCGTGTTTGATGGCATCCAGCAGACAGACGAGCGCACTGGCGCGAACGCTATCTTTGGATAAGGCCTTGTCCAGCGGCCACCACAGGCGCTGAAGAATTTGAGGGAAGTCTTGCGGCGCCGGCCCAGGAATCGCCATTCCCCGCGCATAAGCGCCATAAAAATGGGTATGGGCGCAGATATTGGCTGGCATGACATACTGCCCCCGGGCGTCCATGATTTCAGCTTCGGGGTGCTTGGCGGCGAGCTCGGCTTCTGTTCCAATCGCAGCGATGAGGCCATCCTGAATATAAAGCGCATGACCCGACAATAGCTGCGGATTGGCGCCCAGGGTAACAAGGTTGGCATTCACAATCAGCATACTGTTTGGCTTTCTCTAAGGAGCAATCTGACACCCTCAATTTCGCAGGGCATGATACACGCGGTCAACATAATAATCGGCAATGCGATACAAATCCGGGATCGTGCTGGCGCTGACAAAGCGGTCCCAGGTGGTGCGGATAAAGCTGATCGAACGTTTGGAGACATTCAGAATCGGGGGATCTTTGACAATGAGATGCCTGAATTGAACCTTGTAATAGATTTCCTGCGCCCTCTTGTCCTCATCGGGCAGCAGTTCCTTGCGCCTTGCAAGTTCGAGCCCGGTGATGCGCGCAAAATAGGCAATCCCGCCAGCCTGTCCCTTGAAAGTTTTGCCGCTCAGGAACAAGGCAATGTACTCGGCATTAACCCCGCGCGGCATCTGATTTTGTGGAATGCGATACCAATGCCGACTGCGAGCAATCTCGAAGTCCTTCTTGCGATTGATTACCCCAACCAGAACGCGGTCATCAGGATACATCATCCATCCTGTTCAACTGTCTGCCTCTGCGCCCGTTCTTTTAACAGACGCTTGTCAATCTCGCCCACCTGCTGCTGATGGCCTGTCCACCAATCAGGGTTACGCTGTGCATCCAGTTCGGCGACGGTTTTACCCTGCTGCTCGACCCAGGTATAGTATTTGAGATTGTGCCAGCGTTCGCGGCTTTGCCTTGTCCCTTCCAGCACCCAGTCGCTTGCGGCACGATGGAAAACGCCATGGATGATGGCGGTGGCAGTGGCCTCATCCAGCGCACCATGCGCCTGCTGCATCTGTCCCATCACCGAATGGTAACGTTCCATGCCATCAGTAGCGACAGTCACAACGACATCATCGGCCGTCATCTGATAATACTTGGCGGTCTTGATGGCGCCGATGATATTGCAGATGCCGCTGATTCCCAAAATTTCCGACAGGGAATCGACCAGGCTCGGCTGAAGCCCAAATCGCGCTGTCAAGGCACTGCGCCCGGCTGGCTCTGCCAAGACGCGCAGGCCATTGAGAGCGTCCCTGTCATCAATCGCCATGAGGGCATCCATATTGAAAACATTGTGAATCCAGGTGACATGCTTGTCGCCGATGCCCTGAATCTCATGCGCTCCATAGCCGTTGTTGTAGAGGGTCGGACACTGGATTGGCTCCAGGCCCACAATCTTGTGGTCATGCCAGACCTGTTTGAGACGGTCGCCAGCGGCAATCGTGCCAGCACTGCCCATTGCCGAAACATAAGCAGAGATTTTACCCCTGCCGATGCCCCTTTGCGCCAGTTCATCCGCCAGTTCAACCAGGGTATTGCCGGTCACATAATAATGAAAGCGATAGTTGCCCATCACCTCAAATTGATTGAGAATGCGAACTTTGGGGTGGCTGCCGCGCAGCCGCTTGACCTCATCGTAGATTTCCTTGACATTGCTTTCGCTGCCGGGCGTCCGGACAATTCTGGCGCCGTAACGGGTGATGCGGTCAAAACGTTCCTGACTCATCTCCTCTGGCAAGACAACAATACTGTCGTATTCCATCCGACAGCCGATAAAGGCGCCGCCAATCCCGTAGTTGCCCGTCGAGGGCCAGACCAGGGTATGCACATCGGGGTCAACTTCGCCAAGCAGCTGCTTTTCGAGCAAAACCGAATACGCCGCCCCGACCTTATGACTGCCAGAGGGGAAGCCCCTCCCGTAAATCACGACAATTTCCGCATCGACCCCTGTCAATTCTTTGGGCAAAACCAGGTGATGCACCTGATTGTCCCTGTCGCGCCAGGTGATGTTAAACAGGTTGAGCGGGTTGAGCGGATCCGCTTCCAAAGCCTGGATGGCATCCTCCCGAATCTGCGGGGCAATCTTTTGCGGGTGCAGCATTTCTTCAAATGTCGGGCCAGTTATCATCCGCAACCTCCTCAAATCCGTTCCAATCACTCCGCATCGCCCATATTCAACTGCTGTTCGGGGATGCGCCTTTCATTAAGCGGCTCGGTACGTTGCCGCGCCCATTCACGATACTGCTGCCCGGCATGAATGCGCTGCTCCAGACCGGCGGTGGATGCCACCACATAGAGCGGTCGGGCGCGTGTTTCGTCGTAGGTGCGGGCGACATACTGACCAATGATAAACAGAAAAAACAACTGGAACGAACTAAGCAGCAGCAGCAAGACGATGGTCGTTGCCTGCCCCCCAAAAAAACCCTCGCCCATGGTCAGCCGCAAAACCGAAATCACCACCGCGACTCCCAGCGATAAAATCGCCAGCGCCGAACTCATCAATATCATAACCTGCAACGGAAAAAAGGAAAAACTGGTGACCGCATCCAAAGCAAAGGCAACCATCTTGTTCCAGGGGTATTTGGTCTCGCCCCAGACCCGCTCCTGACGCACATATTCAACGCCAGTCTGCCTGAATCCCGCCCAACTGGTCATCCCGCGAATAAAGCGATGATGTTCGCGCATTTGCCTTAAAATGCTGGCAACCCTCTCGTCCATCAAACGAAAGTCCCCGGTATCCACCGGGATGTTAATATCAGTAATCCGATGAATGAGGCGATAGAACAGCTTGGCGCTTAGCTTTTTGAACAGGCTTTCGCCCTTGCGTTCAGCGCGAATCGCATAGACCACCTCATAGCCTTCCTTCCATTTGGCAATCAAATCGGAAATCACCGCCGGCGGATCCTGCAAGTCGGCATCAATCAGCACCACCGCACGGCCCGAAGCGTAATCAATGCCGGCCGTGACGGCAATCTGATGACCGAAGTTGCGGGCAAAGTTAATCACCCGCACGCGCGAATCGCCCTGCGCCAGCGCCAGCATCAATTCGAGCGAGCCATCCATACTGCCATCGTTGACCAGCAGCAA
>DAOUKA010000296.1:0-1530 GCA_034421915.1 Anaerolineae bacterium | reverse complement strand
TGCTGGCGCAAAATTGCCAATAGCGAGGTGTACAAAGCGCGGGCGATGCCGCGCCGCTGATAATCCTGATGGACATACACGGTTGTCTCGGCTGTCCATTGATAGGCAAAACGCGAGCGGAACGAACTGGCATAAGCATAGCCGACGATTTGACGCTCGATTTCGCAAACCAGCCAGGGATATTGCTGCAAGGTTTTGGTGATGCGGGCGGCGATTTCCTTGACATCGGGCGGCGCCTGTTCAAATGAAATCGCGGTATCCCGCACAATCGGGCTGTAAATCTCATAAATCTGTGGCGCATCGGCAGTGGACGCCAGACGGATGGTTAGGCTCATAGTGGCTTCGGTCTTCGCCTTGTGTTCACGAATTGATTCGATATTGTAGCCGAAAATGAAGCGCAGGCATATAGACGGTTGACACAGCATGCTCAAGCGCGGGTATGTTGGGACATACCATTACATGAGCCAAATTGTGAAAGGCGCGGTCGGGTAAGACGGGGGATAAAAGTTCGTTATCGCTACAATTATCGCATTGTAATTCGATAATGACACATCGTAGCAAGACAGGCGGGGATTGCCCGCCTGTTTGTTAGCTAATCTCATGTATCTACCGAGGCGCCTGATGGTTTGGGGTATGACTTGTAAAGAGACACCAGCCTACTCCAGTTGATGTCGTTAGAGTTATTCCCACTACATACAATACGCTCTGCATTATTGGCTGAAATATGGATCTCAACGCTGGGTGCCGTGAACTTGCGACCAGTTTCGCTTTTGAAGTGACTCTGTCCTACAAACTCCAGTTTGTGTGGTATTGACGATCCCTTCTGAAGCGCGCAAATCGTCCTAAACACTATTCCTTCAGCGAGAAACTCGTTAGGTACTAGAAATGCTTTTATAGAGGACTAACGGCTTTGCGCGGTCGCTGTGGCATTCGCATAAGCCCTAGCTTCGCAATCCCTCCTGGGCAAATCCACACCAGCCGAATCAAACAGACTGTCTGCTACTTCGCAAGCCAAGATGGCTGATTGTATCTTCATCTCATCGACTAAAGACTCACCTACATTAGACATCAGCGTTGCGCCTGCACTCTGGAAGATGGGTGTGCGTCGCATATTGGCTACATTCCTCCGTACTGTGTTGGCTGTGTCTAATACACCCAACACCAAAACCACCAACATGATGATGATGAAAACAAGACACATCCCACCTGTGTTACTCTTTGACCGCTTCTCCTTCTGTTCCTTCATAACACTCTCCGTTCCCTGCCGTTAGCTTGAGACCAGCGCACACCGCTAACAAGTGTGCCCTACTCATCTACAATTTCCTTTGCCAACTCACAATCCACTTGGATAGTATCGGGCTGAGCAAAGACCGGCAAGATGAACAGAAACAGCACGAACAATATGGCAAGGTATTTCATACGGATTTCCTCCTGGTTGTAACTGGGTTGGTAATATGGGATACTGAAAGGGTGAAAACGATAACCGACGTTTTCACTTTTTCGGCGTTTCCTGTGGCAACCCTGGCGCTC
>DAOUKA010000295.1:0-2705 GCA_034421915.1 Anaerolineae bacterium | reverse complement strand
CCTCGCCTTTCATGTGCTGGACATCATGCAGGCGCTGGAAGAATCGGCGGCGCAGGGAGTGCATATTGACATCAACAGCACGCTCGACCAACCCCTGGCGGTGCCGGCCGGCTTGGCTGATGGTGTACTGGACGAGTGATTTTTTTCACCACAGAGGCACAAAGGACACAGAGAAAGCAAGGGCGCCCCCCTGTGCCTCGCTAATTATCGCTTGCGGTCGGCAATTCATAAGCGCCGATATCGCAACCAGAGCCCTGCGGTTGCTTTGTGCCGACTTGGTCGGTCTTAGGGCAATGCTTGCCATCAGCAGCATCAATGGCAGGACTTCCTTCAAGCAGGGGATAGTAAGCAGGCGAGCCGTCGTATGGTTCGACGAGTTCACCTAGCATTGGATCGCCCATTAGCGTTGGGAAACAAGAGCCATCCTGAATTAAACTATTGACAGTATGGTTTAATTCACTAACGCAGTCACCGCCGTTATTGCTTGCAATGAGACTGTTGTGCAAATTGACGACCTTTGGTTTTTGTTCATCATCACCAACATAAAGACCACCGCCATGATTGGCGAAGTTGTTTACCAAGGTCAGATGAGTGAATGTAGCTTTGTTTCTTAGACTGCCTTCAAATAAGAAATATATGCCACCGCCATAATCATCTGAATGGTTGCCGCTGAAGGTGCTGTTAGTGATGCTTAGCTTGCCGCTCCTATTGTAGATAGCACCGCCGTCATCCGCCGAGTTCTCTATAAAGGTGCTGTTAGTGACGCTTAGCTCACTGTCCGTGCTTTTTATTGCGCCGCCGTCACCATCCGAATGGTTGCCAACGAAGATGCTGTTAGTGATACCTAATTCGCCCCTGCTATTGTAGTTGTATACCGCGCCACCTTGAAATCGGGCTGAGTTGCTAGTAAAGGTGCTGCCTGTGATACTTAGCTTCGCCAACCGGTTGCTAATCGCGCCACCCTCGTTGCCATCAGTCGAGTTGCCAGTGAAGGTGCTATTGATGATGCTTACGCTGCTTGAGACTATGTTTCCATAGTTGTGCAACGCGCCACCGCCGATATCAGCCGAGTTATCAAGGAATGTGCTATCAGTGATGCTCAACTCGCCCTGGTTGTCTATGGCGCCGCCTCTTTCCTCAACCGAATGGTTGTTCGTGAATGTGCTGTTAGTGATACTTAGGCGGCTACTCCGATTATATATCGCACCGCCGTTCAGATAAGCATAGTTGTTCGTGAATGTGCTGTTAGTGATGCTTAGGCGGCTACTCCGATTATATATCGCACCGCCATAATCAGCCAAGTTGTCAGCAAATGTGCCGCCTGTAATGCTTAGCTCGCCTAAGTTGACGATTGCACCACCTCCGATATAAGTTTGGCCACCGATATCAATCTCATCAGCCATCCCCTTGGTCATGATCAAATCATCGATGGTAAGTGTACCGGCACTTACATAAAAGATGCGAAAGCGCTCATTGCCGCTTATCGTAAATCCCCTGCCCTCAATCGTTATCTCCGATGTGATGTGAGGCAGTGTTGCATCAAGTGTAATGCTACCTGACAATTTTATGGTGTCTGCACCGTCGCCTGCCGGGCATTCTCCCACCGCTTTATCTGTATTGGCGGCAGTGATAGCATCCGCTAGGGAACAGGTGTCGCTTAACTCGATGTCGGCGGCTTGCGCTGTCGGGAGTATCAACAGCATAATTGTCAAGATGAGTGTTGCTGATATCAGGAATAATCTGTTCATTGTTGAATCCTTTGTGTTTAATGCAATACAATAATACTATGATAAAAGAAATAAGCGCTGAAGTATGGGATTTTATGACAAGCCGCATTATGCGAATAAAGAGAAACGCAAGCGATCCTCTGCTACCCTTCGATCTTTGGATCAGTCGACTCCACCGAATACCAACATTTATACCACCGTTCATGTTGAAACGAAAGGTGGTGGTTTTTAGGGTGGTGTGAAATTTGGTCTTGGCTGTATTACTGTGGTCATACTTTTTGTGGTTGTTGTTGGTGTTTGGTGTCTTTCTTCACTGGGAGCTGTGCTTTCCAACATTTTCTACTAATCAATAAGCAAGCAGGCCGTTACAACGCAGTCATACGGGAAGACCTGGCAAACTTGTCAGTCTTGCTGGATAGTAATACGAGGTTAAAACTTCGGCTGCTCCCACGTCTCGACTGGATTGGCGCCGCGCAGGAAGTCGAAATCGCAGCCGAGCGGCGCCTGAAGCACGTGCTGCAGGAACATCTGCCCATAGCCGCGCTGGAATGATGGGGGCGGCGCACTCCAGTTGGCACGACGCCGAGCCAGTTCTTGGTCGCTGACATGCAAATGCAGCCGACGATTGGATACATCAAGCTCGATGTCGTCGCCGTCCTGCACCAGTGCCAGCGGTCCCCCAAGCGCACTTTCTGGCGCGACATGCAAAACAATCGTGCCGTAGGAAGTGCCGCTCATGCGGGCATCCGAAATCCGCACCATATCCCGCAGGCCCTGTCGCAGTAATTTATGCGGAATCGGCAAATTGCCGACTTCGGGCATCCCCGGTCCGCCGATGGGTCCGGCATTTTGCAGCACCAGCACATGATCTTGGCTGACATCCAAGTCGGGGTCGTTAATACGCGCTCGCAGATCGGCGATGCCCTTGAAGACAATGGCAGGCCCGCGATGCTTCAGCAGGTCGGCGGTCGCGGCGGC
>DAOUKA010000294.1:0-6644 GCA_034421915.1 Anaerolineae bacterium | reverse complement strand
TCCGTCGCATTCAAGGATTCGGCAAATGCCTGTGGATACTGCGCCATCGCATCCGTCAGCAGCTTGAGGATGCCGCGCGCCGTTTGGTCGTACCGCGCCTCGCCGGTATAGGCTGACAGCCGCAGCAGCTGTTTGGCCATCATGGCATTGCCCGATGGGGTCACATTATCCTGTAGATTGCGCGGACGGATAATCAATGCCTCGTGGTCATCGCTGGTGTCATAAAAACCGCCGTCACCCGTCTTGAAACGTTCCAGCACAATATCCGCCAGACGGCAAGCCTCGACAAACCATTTTTCGTCAAAGGACAGCTGATACAATTCGAGCAGGGCATCAATGACATTCGCATAATCTTCCAGATAGCCGTTGAGCTTGCTTTGCCCGTCTTTGTGGCTGCGATACAGGCGCCCGCGGTCATCCATCATGGCCGCCAGCAGGAATTCGCCGGCGCATTCTGCTGCCGCCGCATAATCATCGCGTTCGAGCACCCGCGCCGCTTCCGCCAGGCTCGCCAGCATCATGCCATTCCACGAAGCCAGAATCTTGTCGTCCAGCCCAGGCGGCACGCGTTCGCCCCGAACCGCATAAAGCCGCGCCTTGACAGCGGCAATCGCATCCCGCCAGGCCGCTGGTGTCATACCAAAACGTCCCGCCGCGAAATCGGGGTCTTTTGGCAAATGCAAGATGTTCGCGCCCTCAAAATTGCCGGCGGCGGTCATGCCAAAATACTCGATGGCGATTTCGGCAGCATTCGGCAGCCTATCTTCCATCGGTGCAAGCGCATCCCGCACTTCGTCAATCGTCCAGACAAAGAACTTGCCTTCCTCGCCTTCGCTGTCGGCATCGGTTGCGCTGTAGAATCCGCCGCTCGGCGCCCTCATTTCACGCAGAATATAATCATAGATGTCAGCCGCTATCGCCCTGAAAAATGCCTCCCCTGTGACCTGATGCGCATGGAGATACAGGCGGCTTAGCTGGGCGTTGTCATAGAGCATCTTCTCAAAATGCGGCACCAGCCACCTCGCATCCACCGAATAACGGGCAAAGCCGCCCCCAACTTGGTCATAAATCCCGCCGCGCGCCATCTGCCGCAACGTCAAAGTGACAACATGCAGCGCATCTTCATCCTTGGTCCGCGCATAATAGCGCAGCAGATACTCCAGGCTAATCGGATTCGGGAACTTGGGCTGACCGCCAAAGCCGCCATGCACCGGGTCAAAATTGGACATAATTTTTCTGGCTGCTTCATCCAGCAGTTCGGCAGTCAGCCCGCTCTCATCCTCACGGCCGATGCCAAGCACATCCCGCTTCAGCGCCCGATGCAAGCTGTCCGCCTGCTGTTCCAGGATGTCGCGCTGACTGCGATAGGCTTGATGCACAGCCTGCAAAACCTGCGTGAACGATGGCAGCCCGTGCTGTGGGATGCGCGGGTAATAGGTGCCGCCATAGAAGGGACGCCCGTCCGGCAGCAGGAAGACCGTCATGGGCCAGCCGCCCCGCTCGATGATTGCCTGCACCGCCTGCATATAGATGTCATCCACATCAGGCCGTTCCTCGCGGTCTACTTTGACATTGACAAACAGCTTATTCATGATCTCGGCGGTGGCTTCGTCTTCAAAGCTCTCATGCGCCATCACATGACACCAGTGACACGCGCTGTAACCCACACTAAGCAGCACCGGCCTGTCGGTCTCCTGTGCCAGCCTGAAGGCTTCTTCGCCCCAGGGATGCCAATCCACCGGATTGTCGGCGTGCTGCAGCAAATAGGGGCTGGTTTCGTTTTTCAGTCGATTCATCGCCTGTCCCTCGCATCACAGTTGCTATAAGCATAACGGACATTTGGCCTCTATCAAAGGCATATCGCCAGGGCAATAGGCACTGCACAATTCACTGAATCGCAAGTATGATGGCGGAGTAAAATGCAAAAACGCGGCAATCAGCTTATTTCTAAGAAAGAATTTGCACAATCTCAACAGGGATAAGGTATAATCAGGGTTATAAGCTAAAGAACTCGAAGGTAATATCAATCCATGCAGTTTTGGGATAACAACGACAACGACGAAAATCGAAGCAGCGGCGGCGGCAATCCCCCGCCGAACTGGCGCAAGTGGGTTTCGCCCGGTTTGCTTGTCTTGGTGATGCTGCTGGCGCTGGTCTCATCGCCAGGGCTTTTGGGCGGGATTTCATCTTCAACGGAGATTGCCTATTCAGTCGTCTACGAACAAGCGTTGCAGCAAAATGTCGCCCTGTTCGATTTTCATGGTGAAACCAGCGTCCACGGACAATTCAGGCGAAGCGTCATCTTGACTGCGGGGTCGGGCCGCAGCCAGGAGATAAGCCGTTTCAAAGCCGATATACCCCCATACGGCGGCGCCGAATTGCTGGAACTCGCCCAAGAACAGGGCATTGACATTCGCGCCACCCCCAACGAAACCTCCATCCTGCTCACGCTGCTTATTAACCTCCTGCCGCTGGCGCTCATCATCGGATTCTTTGTCTGGATGGGGCGCCGGGCGCAGGGTCAGATGAATGGCATCTTCTCCTTTGGCCAATCGCAGGCGCGGGAAAAATCGCCTGAAATGCCATCCATCAATTTTGAGGATGTCGCCGGTCAGGATGCCGCCAAGATGGAACTTGAGGAAGTGGTGGATTTCCTGAAACAGCCAGAGAAATATGTCAAAGTCGGCGCGAAAGTTCCGCGCGGGGTTTTGCTGATCGGCCCCCCTGGTACGGGCAAGACATTGATGGCGCGTGCAGTTGCTGGTGAAGCCAATGTGGCCTTCTTCAGCATCGCCGCCTCGGAATTTGTCGAGATGTTTGTTGGCGTTGGCGCATCGCGGGTGCGCGACCTGTTCAAACGCGCCAAAGACAACGCCCCCGCCATCATCTTCGTCGATGAAATTGACGCCGTGGGTCGGCGGCGCGGCACCGGACTGGGTGGCGGGCATGACGAACGCGAACAGACCTTGAATCAGCTGCTGTCCGAAATGGACGGCTTTGACAACGACACCAATATCGTGATGATTGCCGCCACCAATCGCCCCGATGTCCTGGATCCAGCCCTGCTGAGACCCGGCCGTTTTGACCGTCAAATCACAGTGGACCTGCCCGATGTCAAGGGGCGCCATGACATCCTGAAAATTCATACCAAGAACAAGCCGCTGGCGAACAATGTCGACCTGGAATCCATGGCGAAGGCGACCATTGGATTTTCGGGCGCCGATATTGCCAACCTGGCGAACGAAGCCGCTATGAATGCCGCCCGATATGCCCGCCGCTTAATCACCATGTCGGATTTTACGACCGCCTATGAACGCATTCGGCTGGGGACCAAGCGCCCTCCTCTTTCCAACAAGAAAGACCGCCATATCACGGCTTATCACGAAGCCGGCCACGCTTTGGTCTCGTTCTTGATTCCCGACGCCATGGCGCTGCTCAAGACAACCATCATTCCACGCGGACGCGCCGCCGGGGCGGCCTTTTACATGCCCAAGGATGATTCCATCCATCAATCGCGCAAGCAGCTTGAAGCCTTTATTCGGGTTGGGCTGGCGGGCAGAATTGCCGAGGAAATCGTCTTTGATGATGTCACCACCGGCGCTGCGGGCGACATCCAGCAGGTGACGCAAATCGTTCGGCGCATGGTCAAGATGTTCGGCATGAGCGATTCGGTCGGCATGGTCAATTATGGCGATGATTCGGAACAGCCCTTTTTGGGTTATGCGATTGCCAGCGGCCGCGATTACAGCGACGATACCGCCGCCAAACTCGATGCCGAAATCAAGCGGATTATCGATGTCGCCTATCAAGAGACGCGCGAACTGCTGGAGGATCACCGCGGCGAACTCGACCAACTGGCAGAGGCGCTGCTTAGCAAGGAAACGGTGGGACGCGAGGAAATTTTGGGGATTTTGGGGATGGAAGACGACATCGTTAAAGTCTTGCCGGAAACCGTTGTCGAACACCTGCGCGAACCCCGAACCGCCGACCAGAACGGGTCGAATAACAAGGACAGCCTGGATTTGGATGAATGACCCATCGGGGCGAGGCAGCCACCCCCGCCCCCTTTTATGCGCTCTCTATTGCGCCGCCATCGCCACTTCGGCAATAATTTCGTCTTGGATGTAAGCCGGCACGCGGTCATAACGATTGAACTCCATCGTATAGATGCCGCGGCCGCCGCTCATCGAGCGCAAATCATTCCCGTAACGCAGCATTTCCGCCAGCGGCACTTCGGCAGTGACGACACTCTTGAAGCCAACTGTGTCCATACCCTGCACCCGTCCGCGGCGCGTATTCAGGTCGCTCATAATGTCGCCCATCATGGCTTCTGGCACGATGATTTTGACATCCATAATCGGCTCCAGCAGAACTGGCTTTGCCTTGCGGAAGGCTGCGCGGAAAGCCTCGCGGCCGGCAATCTGGAAGGCGATGTCTTTGGAATCGACCGAATGCTCCTTGCCATCAAAGACATTGACCTTGATCCGTTCGACTGGATAGCCGGCAATGACGCCATCGGCAAGCACAGCCCGTATCCCTTTTTCGGCTGATGACACAAACTGCTGCGAAATGGCGCCGCCAAATACCGACGATTCAAACTCAAAATCCTCGCCAGAAGGCTCAACTTTCAAGTCGACGCGCCCATACTGACCGGCGCCGCCGGTTTGTTTTTTGTGCGTGTAGCTGGCTTCAGCCCGCCCCGTAATCGTCTCCCGATAAGGTACTTTGGGCATATCGGTATCAATGCCGACGCCCAGCGCCTCGGCGCGTTTGAGCATGACCTCCAGATGAATCTGTCCCATGCCCTCCAGCAGGGTTTGGCGCGTATCCCTGTCCTGACGCCAGCGCAGGGTCGGGTCAGCATCGCAGAGGCTGCTGAGCGTCGGTCCCATCTTGGCGCTGTCCGCCTGCGTCCGCGGAGCGACCGCCACCATATACAGGGGCAGCGGGAAATCCGGCGGCGCGATTCGAATGCCGCGCTCGGAATCGACAAAGGTATCCCCAGTTTTGGTGTTTGCCAGCTTGGCAACCACACCGATGTCCCCCGCGTGCAGTTTCTTAATCGGCAGCTGTTCCTTGCCGCGCATGACAAAGAGCGAATTAAAGCGCTCCTCGGTATCGCTGTTGACATTGATGTTGCGGCTGTCGCTGGAAATCGTGCCAGAGAAAATGCGGAAGTAATTCAGCGTGCCGACGAACCTGTCATTGAGCGTCTTGAAAACATAAGCCCTCAAGGGGTCATCATCCGTATGAGGGGCATCCAGATCATCCCTTTCGTCCCCGCGCAAGATGTCCACGCGGCTTTCGGTCGGCGGCGGCACATAAGCAATCAGCGCTTCCAGCAGGGGGATGATGCCGATATTGGCGGCCGCCGAGGCGGCGAAGACAGGTACAGTCTTGAGCTCCTGCGAACGCGATGCCTGGCGCATCCCGTCCCGGATTTCATCAAAGGACAGCGTCTCCTCTTCGAAGTATTTCTCCAGCAGGTCGTCATCGGCTTCGGCGGCGGCTTCCATCAATTCCATGTGCGCCTCTTCGAGCGCATCCGCATACGCCGCCGGCAGGTCAGAGGGTTCGCCCCCCGCATCATAATACGCTTTTTGGGTGAGCGCATTCGCTACGCCCTTGAAATTCGATTCCTGACCGATGGGCAGCATAACGGGGACAAATTTGTAATCGCCAAACTGGCTGCGGAGTTGCTCCAGCGTCTCATCGTAATTGGCGTTGTCGCGGTCCATCTTGTTGACCACAGCGATAATCGGCCGCTGACAGTCCCGCGCATATTCCCATGCCAGTTCAGTGCCGACTTCGACGCCAGCGACCGCATCCACCACGACAGCCACCGCATCGGCAGCCCGAATCGCATTCTTGAGTTCGCCCTGAAAATCGGTGAAACCCGGTGTATCCAGCACATTGATTTTTGTGTCATTGAATTCAACTGGCACCAAAGACGTGGCGAGCGACAGTCCGCGCTCTTTTTCCTCGTCATCCCAATCCGAGACCATGTTTTTCTCGGATATGCTGCCAAGACGGGTCGTCGTCCCGGTGCTGAACAGCATGGCTTCGACCAGTGAGGTTTTGCCACAGCCTTGATGCCCGACTAAAGCGACGTTTCTAATATCTTCCGACTTGTATTCCTTCATAAGAGGGTCGCCTCCAAAATAGCGATTTTCCAGCCCGCGGACGGCGGCTCGGGATTGAACCGCGCTGGTATGGATTTTAATGCCACCTTGACAGAATGTCAAAGCCGCATCTTTACTAGGGCAATCCCCCTAACTGATTTGACTTCGGAAACCGCCTGTGCTAAACTCACAGGCACGTCGCGGTCATCATCGATATTTATCAAATCAATTTTAAGGAGGCAGTTAAGATGAATTTGCAGCAGCTTTCGCGTTTGTTCGTTAGTGTTATTCTATTTGCAGCCTGCGTCGTGCTGGTCTTGCTGGCGCAGGCACAGTCGGGGGGGGGGCAGACCCTAGACCCAGCCCCCAATAAATGCCACACCGAATGGGATTTCTGCAATGCCGGGACGGAAGCCGAGAACGCCTACCACTGGCGGCTGGGATGGTGCGTCGCGGCGGTCGAGAGTGGCGCGGCCTCGGTCTCGGTGAGCGCCTGTATGGGTCAGGAAGAAGGGACGGTCT
>DAOUKA010000293.1:0-9273 GCA_034421915.1 Anaerolineae bacterium | reverse complement strand
TGCCTCGAGAGGCACTCGTCGGGCAGATGTTCGTTGATTGGTACTCCCCCTATACCGGCACATTTGAACTTGGTAGAGCACGGGTGGAGATGCTCCGGTAGGCGTGCGGTTTTCAACAACAGGGGGGAGCTTGTTTGGCACTTATGTACGATGTGGGAGTACGATAGACATAGGATAGAATGGAGGAAACAGAAGGAACGTGAGGAGGCAGAGGGGACGCAGGAGTCTTAGGGAAAATGCGAGACCCGCTCGCACAAACATAACATGGTGACAGGGCAGGGGTGTTTGCAACGCAGGCGCCCCTGTTTCGCTTTCCCGCTCCAGCGCGGTTTTCTCCAGATAAAAATCCCCCTTGTCATAGGGCAATCGCCCGGCTGAAACTCACGGGCACAGGGAAATCTCCTGATAATCGCAGTACAATGATAAATCGGGCTGTATCTTTGAACGCGGCGCGGTATCGGCATCGCCCAGCGCGTGCATGGGGCAGGAAGAAGGGACGGTGTCTTTCCCGTCCTCGTCACCCGCAAGAGCGCAGCACTCGGCACCTGCAAGAGCGCGGCTTGAGGGGACACAGGAGCCGCTTCCACCCCCGCCGCCTTCTCCACTGCCGGATGGCAACGCCTGCCATGACTGGGGGGATTTATGCAACTCGGGCAGTGAGGCAGAGAACGAATATCACTGGCGGCTGGGCTGGTGTGTCTGGGCTGTTAAGACGGGCGCAGTGTCAGACTCGGTGAGTGCGTGCATGGGTGAACCAGAAGGGACGGTGTCGCACCCGCCTTGGTCACCGCATCCTGATGGTGGCCCGCCCTCTCAACCAAATCCTGAGGGAACGCCGGAGCCTTCCCCACCGAATCCTGGGGATCCGCCTTCTCCACCAAATCCTGGGGGGAATCCACCTTCCCCACCGAATCCTCCATCGAATCCTGGGGGGGAGCCGTCGCAGCCGTCTATTCCGGTAGGGCTTATATGCCTCGAGAGGCACTCGTCGGGCAGATGTTCGTTGATTGGTACTCCCCCTATACCGGCACATTTGAACTGGGCAGAGCACGGGTGGAGATGCTCCGGTAGGCGTGCGGTTTTCAACAACAGGGGGCAGCTTGTTTGGCACTTATGCACGAGATGGGATTACCAGAGGCCTAATAGACCTGAACCTGAAGGGACGCAGGAGTCTTAGGGAAAATGCGAAATGCGTCTCGCAGAAGCATAACATGGTGACAGTCGAAACGCAGGGGTGCTTATCACACAAGCGCCCCTGTTTTGCTTTCCCGCTCCAGCGCGGTTTTCTCCAGATAAAAATCCCCCTTGTCATAGGGCAATCGCCCGGCTGAAACTCACGGGTGCAGGGAAATCTCCTGATAATCGCAGTACAATGATAAATCGGGCTGTATCTTTGAACGCGGCAGGTGGCAGGAAACATTTTATGAATTATCGCGCGCTTTCCCCTTTGGACGGCCGTTACGCCAGCAAAACAAAGCCACTGCAAAAAACGCTTTCGGAATGGGCATTGATGAAATACCGCCTTATGGTCGAGGTGCGGTGGTTAATCGCCATGTCCGAACATGAGGGCATTACCCATGTACGCCCCTTTGAAGCGAGCGAAGCCCATTTTCTCGAGGCGCTGGCGGCTGATTTTGATGATGAAGCCGCCGCCCGAATCAAGTCCATCGAAGCGACAACCCGACATGATGTCAAGGCGGTTGAGTATTACATCAAGGGCTGTCTGGCAAATACTAGCCTGTCCGATGTGAGCGAGTCGGTTCATTTTGCCTGCACCTCTGCCGATATTAACAACTTGGCCTATGCGATGATGTTTCGGGACACCATGCGCGGGGTCTGGCAGCCGCAGGCGAGGCTGCTGCTGGAGGAACTGGCCTCACTGGCGGCTTCGCTGGCGGATGTGCCGATGCTGGCTCGCACGCATGGGCAGGCCGCCACGCCGACGACCTTGGGCAAAGAGCTTTTTGTCTTTGTGCATCGCCTGCGCCGACAGCTGAACCAGATTGAAGCGCAGGCTTATCTGGGGAAGTTCAATGGCGCGACTGGCGCTTATAATGCCCATCGCCTGGCCTATCCCGATGTGGATTGGCATAAGCTGTCGAGGCGATTCGTAGCTGGCCTGGGCTTGTCGCACAATCCCGTCACTACCCAAATCGAAGCGCATGATTATCTTGCCGAATTAGGACACAGCCTGATGCGCTTTAATACGATTCTGCTGGATTTTTGCCGTGATATGTGGACGTATATCGCGCTGGGGACGTTCAGGCAAAAGCCGGTGGCTGGCGAAGTCGGTTCGTCCACCATGCCGCACAAGGTCAATCCCATTGATTTTGAAAATGCCGAAGCCAACCTCGGAATCAGCAGCGCCACGCTGGCGCATCTGGCGGCCAAACTGCCGGTTTCCCGTTTGCAGCGCGATCTGAGCGATTCCTCGGCCATGCGCAATTATGGCCTGGGCATAGCGCACAGTTTCCTGGCGCTGGGTTCGGTACGACGTGGCATGCGCCAGGTGGATGTCAACCGCCCGGCGCTGCAAGCCGATTTGGATGATGCCTGGGAAGTGCTGGGCGAAGCCGTCCAGACCTTGCTGCGCAAGCATCACATTCCCCAGGCCTACGAAAAGCTGAGCGCCTTGACCCGCGGCCGCCGAATGACCCAGGCCATCCTGCACGATTTCATCCGCTCACTGGAAATCCCGCAAGACGAAAAAGAGCGCCTGCTGCAACTCACGCCCGCCAGATATATCGGCTATGCCAAGGAACTGGTCTTGTGGGAGCGCGCCGCCGAAAACGAGCGAATCTCGCCAGACTGACCTGTTGCCGTTCCCCTGAACTTAGTGATATGATACTTCTTAATGACACCCGTTTTTGTTTGATAGGAGGGTTTGACTAATATGTTTCAGCCTTTTACCCGTCAAGACACGATTCGTTTAACTATGGGGCAGGCGCTGATTAAGTTTTTGCAGGTTCAATATACCGAATACGATGGCGAGCAGCAGCGCTTTATCCCCGCCATCTGGGGAATCTTCGGGCATGGCAATGTCAGTGGCTTGAGCCAGGCCTTATGGGAATATGGCGCTGACCTGCCTTACTATCAGCCCGCGAACGAACAATCCATGGTTCACGCGGCTTCGGGTTATGCTCGCACCCGGCTGCGTTTGCAGACCTTCGCCTGCACCAGTTCCATCGGCCCTGGCGCGACCAATATGATTACCGGCGCCGCCACCGCCCACATCAACCGCCTGCCGGTATTGCTGCTGCCCTCCGATTATTATGCCACCCGATTTCAGGGGCAGGTCTTGCAGGATATTGAACATCCGATTTCGATGGATATGAGCGTGACCGATTGTTTTCGCCCTGTCAGCCAGTTCTTCGACCGCATCACCCGCCCCGAACAAATCCTCTACGCTTTGCCCGAGGCGATGCGGGTTATGTCCGACCCGGTCGATGCCGGCCCAGCGACCCTTGCCCTGCCGCAGGATATACAAAGCGTCGCCTTCGATTATCCGCTGAACTTCTTCCGCAAGAAAGTCTGGCGAATCGAAAGGCGGCAGCCGGATGAGCGCCGGATTGAAGAGGCGGCTGCGCTGCTCAAGACTGCCGAACGCCCCTATATTCTGGCGGGCGGGGGCATCCACTATGCCAAGGCATGGCAGGAACTGCGCCAGTTTTCCGATGCCTTTGGCATACCAGTTGGCGAAACACATTCGGGACGCGGCGCCCTTCAGGAAGAATCACCGCTTTTGATTGGCGGCAGCGGGCATACTGGCACGCCGCTTTCCGGCAAATACGCCAAAGATGCCGACCTGGTTTTCTTAATCGGAACGCGGCTGGCGGACTTTGCGACCGGGTCGTATTCGGCCTGGCAAAATCCGGCCGTGAAATTCGTAAGCATCAATGTCAGCGCCGCCCATGCACATAAACTTGGCGCGCTGCCGATTGTGGCCGATGCCCGCGAAACGCTGCGCAAGCTGACTGCCGCCGCGAAAGCTGCCGGCATCAAACCGAATGCGGGCTATGTAGAATCGGTGGCGGTTGACCGCGTTGCCTGGCTGGAGCGCAAACGCGATTCGGTTTATGTGCAGCATCCCGATGAGCGTATGAGCCAGGCACAGGTGATTGGCGTTCTCAATGAGTTTATGAATGCCGGTGATACCCTGGTCTGTGCGGCTGGCACGCCGCCCGGCGACTTGCATCAGCTGTTTGAGGCGACCGCCGGGCGCATCCTGCATCTCGAATTCGGCAATTCATGTATGGGATACGACATACCGGGCGCCATAGGCGTGCGGCTGGCTCGCCCCGATGAAGGCGAGGTGTATGTGTTTCTGGGCGATGGCAATTATATGCTGCATCCAATGGAATTAAAGACGGCCATTCAGGAAAACACCAAATTGACGGTTATCCTGCTCCAGAATGATGGCTTTCAATCCATCCACGGTCATCAAAAGGTGCTGGTCGGGCATAGCCTGGGCAATGAATTTCGCTTGCGCAGCCCCGAAACCGGCAAGCTGGACGATGGCGATTTTGTCGCTATTGATTATGCCAAAAATGCCGAAAGCATCGGCCTGCGCGCCTGGAATGCCAGCAGTGAGGATGAGCTCAGGCAGGCGCTGGCGGAGGCGCATCAGGAACGGCGCTCCTGCATGATTGTCGCCCAGATTGAACGTTACAGCCGCTTGCCGCGCTCCGGCATCTGGTGGGATGTGTTTGGCGCCGAAGTCACGCATGATGAGACCACCCAGCAGCTGGTGGACGAACGCGAAGAGGGCCGCCGAGGACAGCGCTTCTACTGGTAAGCTGGAAGCGATTTGCCTCCAGCGCCAAGACCTCGCCCATCTCAAGAAGAGGCGCTGCTGTGATGCGGGACACCCCATGACAAAGCCCTATGACATCATCGCATTTGGCGATGCCTGCGTGGATTTGATCCTGCGCGATGATGATGTCGCGCCGCGCTTTGGGCAAGTTGAAAAAATTGTCGCCGACTATGAGCTTGTGATGGGCGGGTCGTGCTGCATTTTTACCGCGCAGGCGGCGAAACTCGGTCTCAAGACAGCGCTGCTGGGGCGGGTCGGAGACGATGCCTTCGGGCAGCTTATCCTGGATACCTTGCGGTCGGCTGGGGTCGATACCCGATTTGTCACCTTGGACAAGACCCGTAAAACGGGCTTGACCCTGCATCTGGTGCAGGGCGATGACCGCGCCATGCTGACGCATTTCGGCTCACTCAACGCGCTGACGCCCGATGATGTTACCGACGAGTTCTTGGAGTCCGCCCGTCATTTGCACTATGGCAGCCTTTATCTGCATACCGGGCTGCTGCCCCACTGGATTCACATACTGGAGCGGGCAAAGAAGCACGGCCTGTCCATCTCGCTGGACACAAACTGGGATCCGAGCGAAAGCTGGGATGTCGGTTTAGCGGCGGCCGCCCCCTATGTGAATATCCTGCTGCCAAATGAGCAGGAAGCGCTTCACCTCAGCCAGCAAAGCGAACTTGAAAAGGCGATACAGGCGCTCCGACAGCAATTTTCCCTTTTGGCAGTCAAGCTGGGGGCAGATGGCGCGATGGCCTTTCACCAGCAGGCCGAATACTTCCAGGCGGTGCAGGCTGCGGATGTCGGCGGCGATGGCATTGGCGCTGGCGACAGCTTTGACGCCGGCTTCGTGGCTGGCTGGCTGCGCGGTCTGCCGATTGACAGCTGCCTGTCCATTGCCTGTCAGTGTGGCCGAGCGGTCGCCGGGAAAATGGGCGGAACTGCCGGCCAGCCGTCCCGCGCGGCGATTCCTGAACTGCGGGCGGTGTCGGCGGGCTAGCCGCCATTCGCCATAATCCCCGCGCCATGGTAACCGCGACCCACGCCGCGATATTCAAAGCCCTTGCCGCGCATGTCATCAGGGTCATACATATTGCGACCATCAATCAGGATAGGCTGTTTCATCGAGTTCAGAATGCGAGTCATATCGAGGTGCTTGAATTCGTTCCAGGGCGTTAGCACCAGCAGCGCATCGGCATCCTGCGCGGCGGCATAAGAATTGCTGCACAAGCGCATGCCCGGCACTTCCTGACAGGCGTTTTCCATAGCCACCGGGTCATAAGCCTGCACCCGCGCCCCTTGATTCAGAAGCGAACGGGCGACAGCCAACGAGGGAGATTCACGGATGTCGTCCGTGTTTTCCTTGAAAGCCAGCCCGAGTATCGCCACTGTTTTGCCGCTGATATTCCCGCCCAGCATGTCGCAGACTTTAAGCGTAATCTGACGGCGCTGGAAAGTGTTGATTTCGATGACGGCATTCAGAAGCTGGGGACGCATGCCGCCGGTTTGCGCCATATTGGCGAGCGCCTTGACATCTTTCGGCAAGCAGGAGCCGCCAAATCCGATGCCGGCCTGCAGGAAGTGCGGGCCAATTCGCTTGTCGCTGCCCATCCCGCGGGCAACTTCGGTGACATCCGCTCCCAAACGTTCGCAGATGATGCTGATTTCGTTGATGAAGCTGATGCGCGTTGCCAGAAAGGCGTTGGAGGCATACTTAATCATCTCTGCTGTGCGGATGTCGGTAATGACCAGCGGCGCGTTGAGTGGCGCGTGCAGTTCGGCAACCTTTTCAGCAGCTTGACGTTGGGTCGAGCCCAGCACAGTTCGATCCGGGTTCATAAAATCGGTGATGGCTGAACCTTCGCGCAAAAACTCCGGACAGGAAACAACCTCAAATGCGATAGGCCGCCGTTGATTGCGCTCGATGATTTCCCGCGTCCAGTCCCCAGTTCCGACGGGAACGGTTGATTTGTTGATGATGACCAGGGGATGCGCCATCGTTTCGGCAATCGACTTGGCTGCCGAACTCACATACCGCAAATCGGCTTCTCCGTTCACGCCCGAAGGCGTGCCGACGCAGATAAAGGCGAACTCGGCATCTTTTAGCCCGACCTGATAAGATGTGGTGAAGTGCATCCGACCCGCTTCGGCATTGCGCTGCACCATCTCGGCCAGGCCGGGTTCATAGATGGGCATTTTGCCCCCTTTGAGCATCTCGATTCTGTCTTCATCAATATCCACCAGGGTGACGCTGTTGCCCAAATCGGCAAAGCAGGCCCCCGTGACCAAGCCGACATAACCGGCTCCAATGACGCATAGATTTCTCATGTCCTTGTTGACCTCATTTTCTGGCGATTGGTTAAGCAGATTGTCGAGCAATTATACACGCTGAACTTGCGTTTTGCCCCATCGACCGCCTAGTGTACCAGAGGCCAGCCCGTATTTTTAGCCCGCCTGTTTTCTGGCTGTACAACAATCGGGCTGAACTTGTTATACTGTCCTAATGCTGAAGATTCGCTTGTGGATAATCTGAAATGTCGGAACTGTTGGATGCCAGGCTAGCGGACAATTTATATCAGGCGCATATCAAAGATGGCGTTCCGCAGGAAATGCGCAAAGTGCCTTTTCGCAATCTCCGCGACCTGCTGTCTTTGCATACCAAGACATCACCCGCCAAGACCTTCCTGATCCATTATGACGAAGACGGCAAGCGCGAGACATACAGCTTTGCCGAGTTCAATGCCCGCGTGTATCAGGCAGCGAATTTCATGTATGAGGATTTGGGAGTTCGCCGCGGCGACCGCGTGGCGACCATCGCCTACAACCATGTCGATACGGTGCTGATTTACTTTGCCTGCTGGGTGATTGGCGCAGCCGTTGCGCCGCAGAATGTTGCCGAAGATGACCGCCGCATTGCCTATATCCTGCGCAACAGCGAAGCCAAAATCTGTTTTGTTCGCGCCGAGTATCTGGCGCGGGCGGAAAGCATCATCCAAGGCGGCGATGGCGCGCCCAATATCGAGATCATTGTTGCCGTCGGCGGCAGTCCGTCTGAAGATGTTATCGACTTTCACGAAGCGCTGAAGAACCGCCCGACGACATTTCTCGGCGACGAATCCGGCGCGAAATCGGGGGATATGCCCATCGGCGCGGGTACGGAAGCCACGGCCGCGCTGGATGATGAGGCGCTGCTGGTTTATACCAGCGGCACCACCGGCGCCCCCAAAGGCGTCATTCTGAACCAGTACAATCTGCTGGTGGATGCCATGGGAATCAGCCAGTGGCACGCGATTACCGGCAATCAGACGACCATGTGCGTCCTGCCAATCCATCATGTCAATGGCATCGTCGTGACCCTGGTTGCACCGCTCTACGTCGGCGCGGCAGCCGTCCTCAACCGCCGCTTCACCGTCTCGCAATTCTGGAATCGAGTCGTGCGCGAGCGGGTCAATGTGGTCAGCGTCGTCCCGACCCTGCTCCGCTTTTTGCTGGAATATGGTCAAGCGCAGCTGCAAGCCGGGCATACGATATTTGGCGGCAACATCAATCGCCGCGATTTGACTCATTTTCGCCATTTTATCTGTGGCGCTGGGACCTTGTCGGTCGCGCTGGCGCGGGATTTTGAGCAGATGTTCGGCTTCACCATTTTGCATGGCTATGGCTTGAGCGAAACCACCTGTTACTCTTGTTTTTTGCCTATCAATCTGTCATGGGAGGCCCATCAAAAATGGATGCAGGCTTATGGCTATCCCAGCATCGGCTGTCCGATTGAGCCAAACGAGATGGCGATTTTTTCGGCGGACGGCAGCGGCGAACGGTTGGGCGAAGGCGAGCGCGGCGAGATTTGCATTCGCGGGCATAATGTGATGCAGGGTTATTTCAAGCGCCCGGATGCCAATGCCGAAACATTCAAGTTCCAGTGGTTTCGCAGCGGCGACGAGGGCTTCTATTTGCGCGATGAACTGGGCAGGCCCTTCTTCTTTATTACCGGGCGCATCAAGGAACTGATTAACCGCGGCGGCGTTAAGTTCAGCCCCGTTGACATTGAAGAAACCCTGCTCGCCATTGACGGCGTGAAGGTCGGTTTGGCGGTCGGTTTCAAGAACGATTATTATGGCGAGGAAGTAGGCGCTTATATCGTTTTGCAGGCTGATGCCGACCTCGATGCCGAGCAGGTTCTGGCAGCCTGCCGTGACAAAATGCCCTTTGAAAAATCACCCAAAGCGGTCGTCTTCGGCACGGATATTCCGGTGACATCAACTGGCAAGTATCAGCGTCTCAAATTGCAGGATTTGTTCGCGGAATGGGAACAGACGCAGTTCAAGGCCTAAGCCGCCGCCGCATTTCTGGCAGGAGCAGCAGGCTGACAAGGCCATTAAGCACCACAATGACCGTACTGCCTTCATGCCCCAAGACCCCCAGCGGCAGCGGCAGATTGACCGCGAACACGCCCAGAATCA
>DAOUKA010000292.1:0-6583 GCA_034421915.1 Anaerolineae bacterium | reverse complement strand
TCGACAGTCAGGGCAATCCCGCCAAAGCCTATCGAGTGCCTGGCATTTCTCATGTTGGCGGCAAACGCATGCTCGTTGTCCGCAATGACCCTGAAAACGGATACAGCGTCTTCTTGAGCGAAAGCGTTGAAAATCCGTAGACCCGCCCGTTTTACCCCCACTCGACTCCCTGCCATTCCGAAGCCGCCTGCTACAGAGTTTGGGGGCGCTTCGCCATGATGTTGGATTCGGAAGGCAATCAGCTTATTCTGGGGCAGGCATTTTAGCTGTGACGGCTGACTGGAATAACGGGGACAGCTTCACGCTGGCGCGGCAGGTCGGGTCAGCGCTGCGCCAAAGCGGGCGGCGAGTCAGCGCCGCCGAATCCTGTACAGGCGGGCTGCTGCTCAGCACCCTGACCGATATAGCTGGCAGTTCGGCTTATGTTGAAGGCGGTTTGGTGACCTATTCCAACGATGCCAAGCTGCGGCTGCTGAATGTACCGCAAGCTACCCTCATCCAGCACGGAGCGGTCAGTGAAGCCACTGCCGCTGCGATGGCTGTCGGGGTGCGCAGGCTCTTTGATACCGATTATGCGCTGAGCGTCACGGGCATTGCCGGCCCAAGCGGAGGCACCGACGAAAAAGCGGTCGGATTGACTTATATTGGCTTGGCCGGACGCGATAATTTGCTCGCTGTGCAGCGATATGACTGGGCTGGCGACCGCATCGAGAACAAAATCGCCAGCGTCAAGGCTGCCTTGACCCTCCTGTTAAGCGCCCTCGAATAATATCCCGCGATAGACCTGCGCCAGTGGCAGGGTGCAGCCAAGCATCTCAAGAGGTATCAGGGCATCCAGATCGGAAAACTGCTGCCAGAGCCAGCCGTCTGGGGTGCGGGTGTGAAGCTCGGCAAAAATGCGGTGCTGGTCGATGATGAGGATGCCCTGTATGCTGGGCACAGCCTGATAATAATGGCGTTTGGCAAGGCGGTCATAATCCATCGAAGAGGACGATGTCACTTCTACGACCAGAATGGGATTGAGCAGGGTAGTGGCATTGTCATCCGTGACCGCTTTGCCACAGACGGCGCTCAAGTCTGGGTAGACATATCTGGTTGGGCTGACCCTGACGCGCATATCATTGCTGTGCAGCGAACAATTCGAATCGTCCAGCTGTCGTCCGATTGCAATTGCCGTGTTCATTGTAATCGTGCTGTGATTTATCGTGCCGCCGGTCATGGCGTAGATTTCGCCATCAATATATTCGTGCTTGAACTCGCTGTCTTTCTCATAAGCGAGATATTCTGCAACTGTCCACTTGGGTCTGTAATTGGCTAACATAGCTGTCCTCGCATCAATAGATAATGACATTATACCAAAAACTTGACAGCGCGGGATGTACGCGGGATATAATGGAATGCCAGCGAAAAGGGGCGAGATGGTATGAATGGCTCATTAATTTTGATGACAGTTGCCTATTTCTGTGATATGCTGGATAAAATCAGGCCAATTTGTAGGCAAAATGCGACAATTAGGTTATAATATGGATAAAGAGTTTTGGGGATGACACGTGTACGATAAATATCCCGAACATGATGTGCCGCAGCAAAACATTATCCAGCGATTTTTCAGCCAGCGCGGGAGCGCGATTGTCCTTGAAATTGCCATGGCGATTGTGATTTCGGTCGCTGCCGGGCAAGCCTTTGATCTCTTTGGTCCGATTGATGCTCAAAGGGACAATCCCCCGCAGGAACAGGCTCTTCAGGCTGCACTTCCCGCACCCGCGCCCCATGCTGTGGCGGGCATTCCTCTGGATGTCATCAAGGCATACGGGATGGATTACATCCGCCAGGGACAATATGCCAAGGCTGAAGCGATGTATGACCTGGTGATTGGCGCTGAACCAGGGGATGCCGAAAATTATGCCTGGCGCGGCTATGCCAATATCCAAGCTGGCGATTATCTTGGAGCGCGGCGGGATTACAGCGCCTTGGTCGAGATGATGCCCAATCACTTTGATGGGCATAATTCACTGTGCTGGGTTTATGGCGAGCTGCGTCAGTTTGATGAGGCGCTTGAGCATTGTCAAAGGGCGCTGGAATTGGCTGTCTCTTCCATGGAATATATGCTTGCCTACGAAAATCGCTGCTGGGTTTATGTTGAAATGCGCGAGTATGAGGCCGCCGCCAGCGATTGCGGGCGCGTTTTTGAGATTCAGCCGATTTGTGTCATCCATGAAGTTTGCGCGCTGGCGCATTTCAACATCGGGCGGATTTTGATGGCCTGGGGCGAAACTACCGCCGCGCTCGAACGTTTTAACTGCGCTTCGGCGCTGGGTTCGGGGTATGCGGATATGTATTTGGACATCGCCGCCATCTATGATAAACTGGGTTATGAGGTTGCGGCCAGGGCAAATTATGAGAAATATGTCGAACTTGCTGGCAAAAATGCGAATCCTGTGATACAGTTAAGGATAAGCGACTTACCAAGTGAATAAGTTGCAGGGTAATGAACTGGCGATGCAGGATGAACGCTGCACTGCCAGATGTGTTATACTTAGTTCGAGCAGTTGCTAAAACTGTATTTGTCGTAAGCTGATAGTGCGAGGAGCTTAGAGGAGCTTATTTATGACCAAACGATACCCGGAATATGATATTCCAAAGCAGTCCATCAAAAATCGTTTCCTCAGCCAGCGCCCAAGTGCTCTTGTTATTGAAGGGTTGCTGGTGCTGGTTGCCGTCGTCGTTACCATCGGATTCTTGTCTCCTGCAACGCCTGTCGATGACAATCGCGACGAGGTAATTGCAGAGCTTGAAGCTATTATCGCCGCTCAGGAAGCCGCGCTTGCAGATGCCACCGCAGCCACCGGCTTGTTGAGCACCTCAGCCGTTAAAAATCTGGCATTGGCGAACATGTCCAATGAAGAATATCGCGCCGCCGTCACCATGTACAGCATTCTCATCGCAGAAGGCGAAGGGGATGTGTCAGCCTATGGAGGCCGCGGGTTTGCTTACAGCCAGCTTGATGAACATGCCCTCGCGGCACAGGATTATACGACCGTCCTTGCCATGGATCCAGACCATCTGGGCGCATTGAACAATCGCTGCTGGGCATACAGTGAAATCGGAGAGTATGACAAGGCGCTTGCCGACTGCAATCAGTTGATGGCACATATTCCCGAAGCTGATTATCCTTTCCTGAATCGCGGCATCGTCAGCGAAAAAATGGGCGATATGAATGCCGCCCTGAGCGATTACATGGAATGGTCTGTCCGTCATGTACGGGAGACGATTACCAACAAGGACCTTCCCTGGATGGGCACCATAGAAGTCCCGATGAGTGACGGCTATGTTTATTTCTTCCCCTTCAACGCCAGCGCCGGCCAAGACATCGTTGTAACTGCCGTTAGCAGTCAGCGCGACGTTGATGCTGACCCCCTGCTTATCATCCTTGGCCCCGACGGGAACGCGGTGACCGCCAATGATGACACCGGGCAATGGTGGGACAGCTATGTCGGCTTCCAGGCGCCGCTGAGCGGTCAATACGCTGTTCTGCTGACCCATGCGGGCGGCAGCAGCGAAGGCAGGGTTGAGGTCTCCTTGGATATCCGCGGCGAACTGACCATCGGCAACGATATTGTCCACTACAAGCGCCAGGCATTTACCGCGCTGATGTCGGAGGATTATCAGACGGCGCTCCAGTCCTTCCGCCGTGCGCTGAATCTCAACAGTCGGGATGCCGAGGCGATGAACTGGACAGGCGTCACCTATCGCCGTATGGGTGAATTCGATACTGCGCTCAGCCACATCAGCATGGCGATGCAGCTTGACGGCAACTATGCCCTGCCGTATCTCTCTCGCGGGATTACCCTCGAGGAAATGGGCAATGAAGCCGCCAGCGCCACGGATTATTATCGCTACATGCTCTACAACCGCAATCGCGGCTTCGATCACAGCGAACTGGCAGGCGACAGCCAATTTGAACTGACGATGCGCGATGGATGGGTCTACAGCATCCCCTTCAGCGCTGCCGCCGGTCAGACCCTTGACATTGATGTTGAGACGGTCGCACCCGGATTCGTTGACCCGCTCATTGTCCTCTTCGGGCCCGAAAGTCAGCCGCTCATCGGTGATGATGACATTTCGCAGCACAACTACAATGCCAGCATTGACGGTTTTGAACTGCCAGCTGATGGTCGTTATACTCTGGTTATCAGCCACGCCGAAGGCGGCTCCAACGGCACGGTCAGCGTTGATTTGGATCTGCATCCAGTCGCCGCAGCATACGATTATGACTGTTTTGGCGGACACTAAAGCCAGCTAGATACGAACTCCAAAGAGGGCAGGTCATTTTGACCTGCTCTTTTTGTTTTTATGATGATGAAAGCCATGTATTTACGTCTTCTGGTCGTCCTGCTGGCGGGCTGCCTGCAATTCCATCAACTCACGCGCGATGGGCGCTTTCATCCTGATGAAGCCTTCTTTATGCGTTTTGCCCGCAGCGCGGCTGTGAATGGCGAGTGGATGTTAGCGGGCGCACTGGATAAACCGCCGCTTTCGATTTATGCCAGCGCCTTGAGCATGGTCTGGGTCGGCGTGACGGCGGATGCCAATGGCGTCTTGCATCTCGATTCTCATCGGGGCGAATTTGCCGCTCGATTGCCCAATGTCCTGCTGGCGATTTTACTGGCTGCCCTGATGATGCGGCTGGCGCGGGACATCTATGGCGATGAAAGGGCGGCGCTCTTGGCTGGTTTGCTGATGGCGACATCGCCTTATATGCTGGCCTTTGCCGCCACCGCCTTTACCGATATGAGCCTGCTGTTCTGGTCAGTGCTGGCGCTGTGGCTGGCCGTCCGACAGCGTTTGGGCCTGGCTGGCTTGGCGCTCGGCTTGGCATTCTGGAGCAAGCAGCAGGCTTTGTGGATGGCGCCGCTCGTTCTTATGTTGATTCTGCATCGCCGCGCGGTGGGGCGCCCGCTTCTGCGGCGCTGGTTTTTCTGCTTGCTGTGTCCCTTGGCATTATTGCTGCTGTGGGATGCGGCCCGCCCGGAAACCAGCATTTTTCTGCTGGGCGCGGTGAATAATGCGCCGCCTTTCCTGATTGCCGCGCCAGCCGACGCGCTCAACCGGCTGGCAGAATGGCTTCGCCTGCTGTTATGGCTGGTCGCGCCGCCTTGGCTGACGCTGATGCTGGTCGCTATGGCTGTGGCGGGCTGGATGAAACGCAGCCAGACCGATTGCGGCGCGGCTAAGACCGAGACGCTTTTGCTGTTTTACATCCTGGCTTATATCGGGCTGCATGCGCTGGGCGCTTTCAATCTGTATGCCCGTTATCTCTTGCCTGTTTTGCCAGTGCTTGTCCTGCTGATGGCCTGTCGGCTGGCGCGGTTCATCGGAAGCATGCCCTGTCGCACTTGGGTGGCTGCTGCTGTGAGCGGCTTGCTGATTGTGTCGGCGCTGTGGTCTTTGAACAGCGGGCTGCCGATGGGCGGCGACCGCGGCGAGCATGATGGCATTGATGCGCTGGCGGATTATCTCAATCGCAAGCCAGTGGCGGCGGTGATTTATGACCCCTGGCTGGGCTGGGAATTGGGATATTATATGGGGCAGTGGAGTGACAAGCGGCGCGTCCATTATCCGACATCGGCGGCGCTGGTCGCTGGCGCCCTGGCACTGGATGAAACAGGCGACCGCTATCTGGCGGCGCCGGTCGGTCAGCCCCTTGAGGCCTGGCTGGCGGGGCTGGAAGCGGCGGGATTTTCAGTCCGTATGGATTATCAGAGCAGCCGCTTTGTGGTCTATCGCCTGTCGCCGCCCGCTTTGGCTTCTTGACCGCCTGCGGTTTCGCGTCAATCCCCCCAATTATTGGGGGGCGCGTCCGTCTGTTTTTCTGTTAAACTTAAATAGAACCTTCATTATTATCTGAATAAAGGAGGGATTATGGAATTATTTCAAGACCCGAATGTTGTCTATCTCTTGTTGATGGCGGGATTATGGGTCAGCGCCACGGGGACATATATCCCGGGAACGGGTGTGGCAGAGATTGCTGGCGCCGGCTTGATATTGGGGACGGTGTATCTGATGAGCCTGCTGGCGACCAACTGGGTGGCGCTGATTGCGCTGGTTGTGGGCGCGGCGCTGTTCTTCCTGCTGCCCCTGCTGAAGTCGGATTGGGCGGTCTTTGCCAAGGCGGGTCTGGCGCTGCAAGCGCTCGCCAGTTTCTTTCTCTTTTCGGGTGCGGCGGTATCCCCGCTGCTGATTGCGCTGGGTGTGCTGCTGGCATGGTTCTATCATCGCAACATCCTGCAATCGATTCTCAAGCAGCAGCGCGAATTATCGTCCACGCAGAAAGATGAATTTCTGGTTGGCGAGCGGGGGCGCGTGATGGCCTCCATCGACGAGAGAGGCACGGTGCAGGTCAATGGCGAGCTTTGGACGGCGCGGAGCCGCTCGCGCCTGGAAAGCGGCACCGAAATTGTGGTCACGCGGCAGGACGGGCTGGAACTGCATGTCGAAAAAGCGAAGCGGGATGAATCAGATTAGGGGCGGATTGTAAGATTGAAAGCGGGAAGTCAAACCGCCATCAGCCAAAAGCAGGCAG
>DAOUKA010000291.1:0-4050 GCA_034421915.1 Anaerolineae bacterium | reverse complement strand
AGACGCGGGTAGAGCCGGATTTGTAGACAATCTCGACATCGGTATCCGTCATCATCGCCGCCCCTTTGGCAATCCGAATGACGCGCTGGCTGACATCTTGCAGATTTTGGGGGTCATAGGCACGGACATAATAATAGCTTTCGGCATAATCCGGGACGACATTGGGGGCAAGTCCGCCGCTGAGGATGACGTAATGCAAGCGGACATCATCGGTAACGTGTTCGCGCAGATAGTTGACGCCTATATTCATTAACTCCAGGGCATCCAGAGCAGACCGTCCCGAATAAGGGTCGGCTGCCGCGTGCGCAGTCGTACCCTTGAAGCGGAAGAAATAGCGGTTGACGCCTAACATACTGCCTTTCATGGCCGAATTGATGTACCAGGGATGCCAGTTGAAGGTCACATCAAGGTCATCAAAGGCGCCAGCGCGCCCCATGAAGACCTTGCCGCTGCCGCCTTCTTCAGCCGGGCAGCCGAAATATCTGACTGTTGCGGTCTGTCCGCTGCCTTGCAGCCATTCTTTCAAGGCGACTGCGGCCGCCAGACAGCCAGTTCCCAGCAGATTATGTCCACAGCCATGGCCGGCATCGCCGACAGCGATGGGTTCGGGCTTGTGCTGATTTTTTTGGGATAGACCGGGCAGGGCGTCATATTCGCCGGCAAAGGCGATAATCGGCTTGCCTGCGCCCCATTCGGCCATAAACGCGGTGCTGATGCCGCCCACATCCCAGGTGATGTCGAAGCCTTCCGCCGCCAAAAAATCCGCCTGCAACTTGGAGGCTTTGAACTCCATGAATTGAAGTTCGGGGTTATCCCAGATTTCGTCTGACATGGCGGTGAAGCGAATCTGATGCTCATCCAGCCAATCGGCAATGTCCGCTTTGGGTCGCATGGGTTCATCCTTCTGATTCAGTCAATGCGTCGGCGCGATGATAACCCGAACCCGGCGCTGATGCCAGCGATGGCCTAAACATCCACGCTGGCAATAATCTGCTGATGGGGTTCGGCGGCGGCTTCGGGGGGCAGCTGTTTGGCGGCGGCTTCCGACACGGCAAATATCAGCGTGCGATAGCCAGCGCGATGCCCCATATCGCGTAGGGCCACAACCAACTGTGCGCTCAGGCTCCTGGGCGACCAGCAGTAGACATCCGCATTGCGGACATTGTATAGCTGCTGGTGATAGCAGACAATCGCTTCGTGACCGGAGGCATTGATGTATTGCCGCTTTTTGCTGCGTTCGATGATTTGTGGAATCGCTTTCCAGTGCTCGACCCAGTGGGTCTCCCACAGCGCACGCGGGCTTGTCCAGCGTCCCACCGACATCTGCCAGCCTCTAATCGCGCTGGCGGCGGTTTTATCATAATCGTAGCGCTTGTAAAAGCCCTGCCCGATTTGGGCGGAAAGCATACAGCGCGTCAGGCGCAGGGTTTCATTGGTGCCAAAGTATTTGCGATAATAGGTCGCCTGCTGTCTGTCATATTCTGGATAAGCCACCGACAGCCGTCCGAAGCGGCGGGCGTCTTGCAAAATCGCATCAGCCAGCCGATGATGAACCTCATCATCGCAAGCGTCATGCACCAGCATTTGCGAAAGGTGCAAATGGTTTCTCATTGGAGCCGGCTCTTGGTTGTCGAAGGCTTCGGCATAAGCCAGGATGCCGCCGTCAATCTCCAGCACATAAGCGTATCCGCTGCCATTGAGAAGATGGCTTAGCCAGATGGCGCCGGTTTCAAGTGTCATCCAGGCGCCGCCGTGTAGCCAGCGTTCGTAAATCGTCAAGGCATCATAAGGCAGGTCTTCAACCTGGCCGCGCGCATTGAGCCGCTGCCAGATTGGAATCCGCGCGGTAAAGAGTTCGACAATCTGGCGGGCATCATCGAGTGTTGCCTGTCGTACCAGCATATCAAGTCCTCTGATTGGGATGCTGCCAATGACTTGCCCAATTTTTACTATTGTATAACGGAATCGGGCTATCGGCATGGTTATCTGCCCGGTTTTCAAGCGGGTGCGCTTCAGATGATTGGAACAGGCGGAGGGGAGCTACAAATCGAGCAGGCCGCCTTGGCGCCGCCGGCCGTAAGTAGGCAGGTCAAGCGGCGCATTCGCCAGCAGGTTCTCGACGCTGTAGCCCTGAATGACGGGATAGCTGCCAAACACATCGGCAAAAGTATCGCGGCTGCGCTGATTCTCGACGGTGCGCATATACCGCTCGAAGCAGACCATCACACCGGCCGTCACGTCTAAGCGGTCGACTGTTTCGCGCAGGGCGCGCACCGCATCCGGGCTGACGCGGCCGCCTTTGACCTGCACAACCGCGTATTCGGCTTTGGCGACTTTCTTGGGGACAAAGCGATAGAACTTGAGCAATCCGTCGACGCCGCCATCGGCGCCGCGGGCGCCGGGTTCGCGGAACATGCCCTCGGCGCCGATAAAGCCGCAGACCCACTTCTCGAACTCGAATTTGTCGCGCTTGGCGAGGGCGCGGGCCTCATCAATCGTATGGGGTATGCCGCGTATCAGGATGTCATCTTTTGCCAGCAGGGGAAAATTGTCCACCAAGCGCTCGCGTATCAGCCCGGTTGAAAAGGGCGAGATGTCGATGCCCATCCATCTGCGCCCCAAGCTCTCGGCGGCGTGAACAGTTGTGCCACAGCCGCAGAAGGGGTCAAGCACGATGTCGCCCGGATTGGATGATGCCTTGATGATGCGCTCCAAAAGGGCGACGGGCTTTTGGGTCTTGTAGCCGGTGCGTTCTTTAGAATTTCCTTTAAGGATAGGAACATAGATAACATCTGACTGGACTTTGAACTCGACATCGAAATCAAACAGCACATCATCATCCACCAATGGACGATTTAACTCTTTCTCCCTTTTCTTGATGCGCCCGATAACAAGTTTATCCGTCTTGTGCTTTACCGACCCATATAAAACTTGATTGCCCGTGAGAAATCGCTTGTATCGCTCCTTGTATTCAGAATCCCCGCCTTTAATCAAGTTAAATGTAAAGTCATCCGATTTGCTATATCTCAAAATGATGTCATGGTTTGCAGGAAAATTCTTGGAAGGGTTAGACATCTTGCCGTAGTGCCACACAATCTCATTGCGAAAATTCTGCTTGCCAAAAATCCCATCCATCACCAGCTTGAGATAATGGCTGGCGGTCGGGTCGCAGTGCAGATAAATGCCCCCCGTCTTTTTCAGCACGCGGCGCATGGCACGGAGTCGCAGCGACATATTGATGAGATAGGCTGCCAAACTTGACTTTGCCCGCCCGCGTGTGCGAACCTGCTCGACTTCCTGGGCGAATTTGACAATGGTCGCCAGCGAGCGAGTGCGCGGGTCGCGCTCCATATCCGCCAGATGCGCGTTGTCATCGGACGTCCATTCCCAAGTATCCTTGAAGGCCTCGACCGGTTTGAGGCTCTTGTCGCGCCCCTTGAAGGGCAGATTATAATTGCTGTTGGAATTGAAAGGCGGGTCGAGATAAATCAGGTCGATGGATTCGCTCGGCAGTTCAGCCTCATCGTTGAGGATGTCCAGACAGTCGGCGGCATACAGGATTCGGTTCATGCGTCGCAGTCCCGCGGGTAAGCAAACAGGCCGGCATTCCATGACGCTCGGAAAAGAGGTACACTCGCGACGAAAACCTTCGGGTTTTCAAGCATTTTGCGCTTCCTGTGGCAGAACCGGTCGCTAGCCAATATCTGCCACAGGAACCTCAGCGATGGGTCGTGGAAGACCGTACCTGTAGGCTAACATAAAAGCGGCATTCGCGCAACCTTTTCCGGCAAGTTTTTGAAGGCGCATCATTCATTGCCCCGCGCCAAGAAGTGGTCATCGCCGCCGATTTCCGTTAGACTCGGAGGGTGTGCAATGGAGCGCGGTATGCTGGTGGCATTTGATATTGGCAACACCAACATTCAGATGGGCTTGTGGCAGAATGACCACTGGAGGTTATCTTGGCGGGCGCGCACCGTCGCCGACAAGATGCCCGATGAATATGCTGTCCTGGTGCGCAATTTCCTTGATACTGCCAATGTGGAACTGCAA
>DAOUKA010000290.1:0-33505 GCA_034421915.1 Anaerolineae bacterium | reverse complement strand
AAACTCATGGATTTAGGATTAAAAGATAAAACTGCATTGGTCGCCGCTTCCAGCAAAGGCTTGGGATACGGCATTGCCAGGGCGCTGGCTGCCAATGGCGCCAAAGTATCGCTTTGCAGCCGTTCCGCCGCCGACATCGCCGCTGCTGCCCAAGCTCTCGCCGCCGATTACGGCATCGAGACCCTTGCCACCAGTTGTGACCTGCGCCGCTCGGACGACATTCAGGCTTGGGTCGATAAAACAGCCGCTGCCTGGGGCAAAATCGACTGCCTGCTGGTCAATGCCGGGGGACCGCCTGCCAAGACTTTCAAAGAACTCAGCGATGAGGATTGGCAGGCGGCGTTTGAATTGACGTTGATGAGCAGTGTTCGTATGATTCGTGCGACCATCCCGCACATGCCCCCTGGCGGCTCGATTCTGACAGTCACATCATCATCCATCAGAGAGCCCATCCCGCGTCTTGGGCTTTCGACCGTCATGCGTTCCGGTGTGATGGGCTTGGTCAAAACGCTGGCGGACGAACTGGCAGAGGACGGCATCCGCGTCAATAATCTGGTGCCAGGCCGCATCGATACCGACCGCGTCGCCCAGCTGGACGCCAACACTTCGGACAAGCTCGGCATCAGCATCGAAGAGGTCCAACGGCGCAGCCTGGTTGCCATCCCGCTCGGACGTTATGGCAGCATCGATGACTTTGGCGCCGCTGGCGCTTTCCTGCTGTCCCCAGCCGCCAGCTATACCACGGGCGCCACGCTGCGAGTGGATGGCGGCGCCATGCGCTCGATATAGAACGTCCTGTCATTAGTCATTAAGTGAGGAGAATGCCATGACTGCCTATGATGATTTGCAGGCACATATTGCCGAATACAACGATCTGCTGAATATCCTGAACCTGCTCAAATGGGATATGCGGACGAAGATGCCCACTGGCGGAGCCATCACACGCGGCAAGCAGCTGGCGACGCTTAGCAAACTCGCCAAAGAAAAATTTGTAAGCGCGAAAACCGAAAGACTCCTGGAGGCTGCCGAAGCTGCGCTGGCCAAGGGCGAAACCGATGTTTATCGCCTCTCTGTCCTGCGGCAAATCCGCCAGTATTATGAGATTCAAAAACGGATTCCAGCCGAGTTAATCGGACGCATCGCCACACTGTCGCCAGAATCCGAATATATCTGGGCAACTGCCAAGGACCGAGATGACTTTGACAGCTTCAAGCCATATCTGGCACAAATGCTGGCACTCAACATCGAACTAGCTGAGGCAATCGGTTATCAGGAACACCCCTTTGACGCGCTGGTCTTTGAATATGAGCCTGATGTCACCGCTGCCAGCCTCAAAGTCATTTTTGGCGAACTCAAAGCCGGGCTTATCCCTCTATTGGAGAAAATCACCGCCAGGGATATCCCCCTGCCACAAGACCTCTGGGGACATCAATATGACATCGACACCCAAAAGCAGCTCTGCCGCGAACTGGCGGCGACCATCGGCTACGATTTCCAGCGCGGGCGGCTCGATATTGCGCCCCATCCCTTTGAAATCTCCTTCACCCGCAACGATGTTCGGATTACCACCCGCTATCATCCGACCTACCTGCCGATGGCGCTCTTTGCCACCTTGCATGAAACTGGGCACGCCCTCTATGAACAAAATATCTCGCCTGACCTGACGCGCACCGCCCTGACGACCGATTTCTTCGGGCAATACGCGGTCGGCGGCAGCAGCTATGGCGCTCACGAATTTTCATCACGCCTGTGGGAAAATCAGATTGGGCGTAGTCGGGAGTTCTGGCAACTGTATTTCGCCCGCGTCCAGCAACTCTTCCCCGAACAGTTAAAGGCTGCCAATGTGGAGTTGTTCTATCGCGCGGTCAATCGCGTTAAACCCAGCCTGATTCGCGTCGAAGCCGATGAAGTCACTTATAATCTTCACATCATGCTCCGCACCGAAATCGAAATGGCGCTGCTCGAAGGCGCGGTCAGCGTGGATGAACTGCCTGAAATCTGGAATACCAAAATGAAGGAGTATCTGGGTGTGACCCCAGCCAATAACCGCGAGGGCGTTTTGCAGGATGTCCATTGGTCAGCCGGTGGATTTGCCGGTTTCGCCAGCTATACGATTGGCAATATCATGGCAGCGCAGGTATTTGCCGCCGCCCATAACCATATCCCCGCCCTCGATGAAAAGCTCGCAAGGGGAGATTATCAAAGCCTGCTCGATTGGCTGCGCGACAATATCTATCGGCATGGACGTGCTTTTACCGTCAGCGAATTGCTGAGTGGCATCTCCGGCGAGGGCTTGAATGTCGCTCCCCTGCTGAGCTATCTTGAAACGAAATACAGCGAACTCTATGGTTTGTCCGTTTAGAAGGCGGCAGCGACTCAGCCGCAGCGGCTTCTGCTTCAAAAAAACCGATTCCAATTCATAAAAGGGTATCCAAATGACAACAACTCAATACGAACTCCATCAGAACCCGCCCTATCAAGACCCTCAGCGCCCTATCGAAGAACGGGTTGAGGATTTGCTCGGACGCATGACGCTGGAAGAGAAAGCCGGCATGATGTTCCAGACGATGGTGATGATTAGCCCTGACGGCGAATTTGACCTGGATATGGGCGCATTTGGACTGGCTTCCATCCGAGAAATGACCGACAAACACATGACCCATTTTAATCTGGTCGGCTCTGCCAGCGCCGAAAAAATCGCCAAATGGGTCAATCAGCTACAAAAGCTGGCGGCATCCAAGCGTCTTGGCATTCCCATCACCCTGTCAACCGACCCGCGCCACAATTTTGCTGAGAATCCGGGCGTACACATGGCGACAGGGGCTTTTTCGCAATGGCCCGAATCGCCTGGTCTGGCAGCCATCGGCGATGAAACTCTGGTGGAAGAATTTGCCGACATCGCCCGCCAGGAATACATCGCGGTTGGATTGCGTTCCGCTTTGCATCCGGTTGCCGACCTCGCCACCGAACCTCGCTGGGCGCGGGTCAACGGCACTTTTGGCGAAGATAATCAGCTGTCGGCGCGGTTGACGGCGGCGTATATTCGCGGTTTTCAAGGGAAAGAACTCGGGCCGCACAGCGTCGCCTGCATGACCAAGCACTTTCCCGGCGGCGGCCCGCAGCTGGACGGCGAAGACCCGCATTTTGATTATGGCCGCGAGCAGGTTTATCCCGGCAATCATTTCGATTATCACCTGCCGCCCTTTGAAGCTGCCTTCAGCGCCGGCACCGCCATGATAATGCCCTATTACGGGATGCCAATCGGCACAGACTATGAGCAGGTTGGGTTCAGCTTCAATCACGGCATCATCACCGGTCTCCTGCGCGAGCAATATGGCTTTGACGGGGTTGTCTGCACCGATTGGGGCCTGCTGACCGATGCCAATCTTGGCGGGATGATTTTCCCGGCGCGTGCCTGGGGCGTTGAGCATCTCACACTAGCCGAGCGTGCCAAAAAAATCCTGGATGCCGGTGTTGACCAATTCGGCGGCGAAGCCTGTCCCGAAGTCATCGTTGAACTGGTGCAAAGCGGACAAGTCTCCGAAGAGCGCATCGACATCAGCATTCGGCGGCTGCTGCGCGACAAGTTCCGTCTAGGCTTGTTCGACAATCCCTATGTGGATGAAGTCGCAGCCGCGCACATCGCTGGCAATTCGGCTTTCCGCGCTGCTGGCGAACTGGCGCAGCGCAAATCCATCGTGCTGCTCAAGAACAGCGGTGTCCTGCCTCTGGCTGGCCGTCCGAAAATATATGTCGAAAACATCAAAAAGGAAATCGCAGCAGCTTATGGCGAGGTGGTTGAAGACTCCGAATCTGCCGATTTTGCGATAGTCCGCCTGCAAGCCCCTTATGAACCACGCAGCAGCCTCTTTCTGGAGCCCTTCTTCCACGCCGGCGACCTCGATTACAAGGAACCAGAGAAGAGCCGCATTCTCTCACTCCTGGATTCGGTCCCGACCATCGTCGACATCTACCTCGACCGCCCGGCTGTCATCCCCGAAATCGCGGAAAGCTGCGCTGGCTTGCTGGCGAATTTTGGCGCCAGTGACGCGGCAGTGCTGGATGTCATCTTCGGACGTTTCAAACCCGCAGCCAAGCTCCCCTTTGAGTTGCCCTCCTCAATGGATGCCGTCCGCCAGCAACAACCGGATGTCCCCCATGACTCCGAAAATCCGCTCTTTGAATATGGCTTTGGTCTAAGCTATTAGCCAAGCAGGACCTCCCTCTAATTTGATAGAGGGAGATTTCATCTTATTTTCCAGTTTTCTGTTGACAGATAAAAATTAAGCGTATAGAATAGTTTTGAGAGCGCTCTCATTATAATGAACGCGCTTTGAGAATATCCTAAGTGTTTTGACGCTGCAAATCAGCGATAATTGTTGCAAAACTCTCAAATTATAAGAGCGCTCTCATTTTTGTTGAATCAGGTTAATGATGAAACGTTTAACTTTAGAGGAAATTGGACAGCTTGCCGGCGTCTCGCGGTCAACGGTATCGCGGGTGATTAACGACCATCCCAACATCCGCCCGACTGTCCGTCAACGGGTCCAACAGGTCATCCACGAAACTGGCTATCAGCCCAATTCTGCCGCTCGTTCGCTGGCATCCCGTCAATCTCGCATTCTGGGGCTGATTATGCCCAGTGTCTTGCAATCGGGATTCACCGACCCATATTACCCGCTTGTCATTCAAGCCATTTCCCACGCCTGCAATCAAAATGACCACACAGTCTCGCTCTTCTTATTCCAGACCAAAGAAGAAGAAGAAAAAATAAGCCAGCGCATCATCGGCAGCGGCTTGATTGACGGATTGATTATCACCGCTGATACCATTGAAAATCCCTTTGTGACCAAGATTCAGCATCATCATATCCCTTTTGTCCAAATCGGCAGACCCCTGCATACAGCATCCACCAATATCAGCTATATTGATGTCGATAACAAAGCTGGCGCCTACCTCGCCGCCAGCTACCTCATTCAACAGGGCTATCGGCGCATTGGCCAGCTGGCAACGGTTCACAATAGCGCTGGCGTTGACCGCGATGCCGGTTTCCGTCAGGCTTTGGCAGACCGCGGCATATCTGTCAACGAGGAACTCATCAAGGTAGCCGAATTCAGTGAAACCAGCGCTTGCCAGGCGATGGGGGCTTTGCTGGAGCAAAAACCCGATGCCGTCTTTGCCCAATCCGATGCCATGGCGCTCGGTGCGATACGTGCCATCCGTGAGAGAGGGCTGCGCGTACCGGAGGATATTGCTATCGTTGGTTTTGATGATTTGCCCCTGGCAGCCAGCGCCGACCCGCCGCTGACCACCATTCGGCAGCCGATTTATCGCACTGGCATCCTGGCGACTGAAACACTGCTGGACATCATCAAAACATCCCCACAGCCAGCACGGCATATCATCCTGCCCGTTGAGTTAGTCATCCGTGCCAGTACCGGTACGGCTAACTAGAATCGCTCGCAGATACTTGAGACAGGAGGCCGCATAAAACCAATTATTCAGTGCAAGACCCAGCAAAACATAATGTATGCTACAATAAACCAAGCAGGAGTATAACAACATGAACAAACTACGTTTCGTCTCTGTCATGCTGATTGCGCTGCTGGCGGTCAGTCTCGTGAGTGCGCAGATGACCCCGCGCGGCGGCACCGTTGTCACTAGCGATGGTGAACAGCTTATCGGCAAAAACTTCAACCCCTACAGCCCCGACCCGCTCGATTTTTCCCAGCGCTACGTCTATGAACCGATGTTAATCTTCAACCCAGTTGATGGTGGCATCCCCACGCCCTGGCTGGCGACCAGCTATGAATATGGCGAAGGTTTAACCAGCATGACCTTTACCCTGCGCGAAGGCGTCGTATGGAGCGACGGCGAAGCCTTCGACGCCGATGATGTCGCCTTCACCTTCAATATGTTCCTCGAACATCCAGCCACTGACACATCCGCCATCGCTGACTTCCTCGAAAGCGTCGAAGTCACGGGCAGTCACAGTGTGCAGTTCAACCTGAACCGCGTCTACACCCTGGCCCATGAACTTATCGGCAGTCAGTGGATTGTACCCGAACATGATTGGGCTGATGTCGAAGATTATGCGCTCTTTACGAATGATGAGCCGGTTGGCACAGGTCCTCTGACCGACGTTGCCGATTTCAACGAGCAGTCCTATACCCTTTGCCGCAACGAAAACTACTGGCAAATGGATGAAAATGGCGAACAGCTGCCCTATATCGACTGTATCCGTCAGGTGCTCTTTCAGGGCAACGACCCCGCCAACCTGGCTTTGATTAATGGCGAATTGGATTGGGTAGGCAACTTTGTCCCCGATATCGAAACGACCTTTATCGCCGTAAATCCTGAAAAACATGGCTACTACTTCTGGCCTGGCGGCGCAACCGTCCAACTCTACAGCAACACCACCAAAGCGCCCTTCAGTGATGTCAGCTTCCGCCGCGCCATGAGCATGGCAATCGACTACGAATCCGTCACCAGCATTGGTATGTACGGCTACACCAGCCCTGCAAACGCTGTCGGTCTGGGTCCCCGTTACAACGCCTGGATTAGCGAAGAAGCTCTCGCTATGGCGGATGAAATGGGCCAAACCCGTTACAATCCCGAAGGCGCAGCCGCGCTGCTTGACGAAGCCGGTTATGTCGATAGCGACGGCGATGGCATCCGCAACCTGCCTGATGGCGACAACATTGCCTTCAAGGTACAGGTCGTCAATGGCTGGACCGACTGGGTCACCAGCGTACAGATTATGAGCCAGAACTTCCAGGATATTGGCTTGGACGCTGTCATCGAAACACCCGACTTCGGCGCCTGGTTCTCCAACCTGCAAAATGGGACTTACGATGTCTCTATCGGTTGGGGCACCGCCGGCAACACACCCTACAATTATTTCCGCAATTTGCTCTTGAGCGAATTGATCTCCGACGAAGGCACTGCCAATGCCGAACTGTGGTCGCGCTGGACCAGCGATGAAGCGGATGCCCTGCTAAGCGCATTCACCGAAACCGCTGACCCCGCCGAACACGCTGCCATCGTTGACCAGCTGCAAATACTCTATGTCGAAAACGTGCCAGCTATCCCCTTGTTCCCTGGCCCCACCTGGTACGAATACACCACCTATCGTTTCACCGGCTTCCCCACCGAAGACAACTACTATGCCCAGGGCAGCCCGTGGGAACGCAATTCCGCACCGATTGTCCTCAACACGATTCACTGCATCGACGATACATCCTGCGGACAATAAGCAAGCAAGATTAGGTCACTCTGGTGGATGCCTGCGGGTATCCGCCAGCCCCTAAGCAATTTTTGCCGTAAATACTAAAAAGGCTTCTTGATATGGATATGGCAAGCATGATTGAGCGAGACACAGCAAAAAAACAGGAAGCGAGTCCAGGCTTCGGCACAAAACTGCTCAAGGGCATCTTGGCCCTCGTCAAGTCCCGCTTTTTGCGCCGCCGCTTGGTTTTTTATCTCATCGCCGCCTTCGCCGCCATCACCATCAATTTCTTTATTCCGCGCCTGATGCCCGGCGACCCGGTGCAGTTATTGTTTGCCCAAGCCCAGGGTCAGATGGATCCACGCGCATTTGATGCCATCAAAGAGCAGTTTGGCTTTGTCGACGGACCTCTGTTCGAGCAATACCTGCGCTACCTCCAAAGCATTTTCACGCTTGACTTTGGCCCCTCGATTATGGCTTTTCCCATACCCGCATTGCAGGTGATGATGGGCAGCCTGCGCTGGACGCTCATTCTGGTGGGTATCGCCACTGTCATGTCTTTTATGATTGGCACTTTATTGGGGATAACAGCAGCTTGGCGGCGCGGCGGCCGCATTGATACCATCCTGCTGCCTGTTTCCAGCGGCCTCGGCGCCTTTCCCTATTTTTTTATCGCCATGCTTGCCGTTTATATCCTCGGCTTTCAGTTGGATATCTTCCCAACCAGCCATGCCTACAACACCGCCATTAAGCAAGATTGGAGTTCGCCCGAATTTCTGTGGAGCGTGGTCTATCACATGATCTTGCCGTTGTTCACGATGGTCTTTACAGGCTTCGGTGGCTGGATGCTGGGCATGAGAAACAATATGATTGGCGTCCTTTCGCAGGATTATATCGTCATGGCCGAGGCCAAGGGTCTGCCTGACCGCCGCATCATGCTCCGGTATGCCGCGCGGAATGCCATCCTGCCCAGCTTGACGGCTTTTGCCATGTCATTCAGTTTTGCCATCACCGGCGCAATTTTGGTTGAGATTGTCTTTTCTTATCCAGGTATGGGTTATACCCTCTTGCGAGCCGTCAACAACCGCGACTATCCGGTCATGCAAGGCATCTTTCTGATGCTCTCCGTAGTCGTTCTGCTGGCAAATTTCATCGCCGATCTGAGCTATGTTCTGCTCGACCCACGCGCCCGATAACAGAAGTAAGGTGCATCATCATGGCAAAAAAAGCCAAAACATCCGACCGACTTTTCCAGACATGGATGAGACTGCCCGGCTGGATGCGATCGATCTTGAAAAATAAAAAGTCGCTGTCCGGTGTGTCAATCCTGCTCTTTTTCATCGTCATCGCCTTGCTAGCGCCCCTGCTGGCGCCTACTGACCCGCAGCGCATGGTCGGACGCCCTCACCAAGCGCCATCGAGCGAATATATCTTAGGCACATCGCGGCAAGGGCAAGACATTTTCTCGCAAATTGTTCATGGCACTTATACGACCCTGCGCGTCGGCTTTGTGACCGGCACCATTATTATTTTCATCGCCATCGCCATTGGTTTGACCGCTGGCTTTGTCGGCGGGATTGTCGATGAAGTCCTGTCCCTGATTACCAACGTCTTTCTGGTCTTGCCAAATTTGCCTCTCATCATTGTGGTGGCTTCGATGATTGAACGCCCGGGACCCGATACCATTATCCTCGTCCTAGCCCTGACCAGTTGGGCTTACGGAGCGCGGGTGCTGCGCTCGCAAACGCTGGCGCTGCGCAACGGTGAATTTGTCGAAGCAGCCCGTGTCAGCGGCGAGCCAACATGGCGCATCATCGCCTTTGAAATCCTGCCCAACATGACCTCGCTGGTCGTCTCCAGTTGGATTGGCGCGGTTTTATATGCCATTCTGGCTGAAGCCGCCCTCGAGTTTATTGGCTTGGGCAACCCCAACAGCATCACCTGGGGCACCACCCTTTATTGGGCACAGAACAATCAAGCCTTGCTCACTGGCGCCTGGTGGACATTTATCCCGCCCGGTCTCGCCATTGCCGCTGTCGGGCTAAGCCTGATCCTCATCAATTACGCCATTGACGAAATCACCAACCCGCGTCTGGCAAAGGGCTAAAGGATACACGCATGGTTATATCCAACGCATCTTCAAGGGCAAACTACGCCTATAACGCCCTTGAGCCCCTGCTCGACATTCAGCAGCTTAATGTCGAATACCGCACTCCGCGCGGTGCTGTCCGCGCTGTCGAAAATGTCTCCTTTGAATTGTATTCCAACGAAGTTTTTGGCCTGGCGGGCGAATCCGGCTGCGGCAAAACAACCGTTGCCAATGCCATCACCCGCCTGCTGAAACCGCCTGCCTATATCACCAGCGGCAAAATTATGTTCCAGGGGGTCAACATCCTCGACATGAGCGAAGATGCCTTGCGCGGCTTCCGCTGGGAACGTCTCTCGATTGTCTTTCAAAGCGCCATGAACGCCTTGAATCCGGTGCTGACCATCGGCAATCAAATCATTGATGCCATGCAGGCACATCAAGCTGTGTCTTATGAAGCCGCCCGCACCCATGCCAAACATCTTTTGCGCATCGTCGGCATCGATATCAACCGCGTCGACAGCTATCCCCATCAACTGAGCGGCGGGATGCGACAGCGCGCGGTCATTGCCATCGCCCTGGCACTCAACCCGGAACTTATCATCATGGACGAGCCAACCACCGCCCTTGATGTGGTCGTGCAAAAGCAAATCCTGCAAGAAATCAAAGACCTGCGCGACCAGTTTGGCTTTTCCATCTTGTTTATCACTCACGATTTATCCCTGCTGGTCGAAATCTCTGACCGCATCGGCATCATGTACGCCGGCAAATTCGTCGAATCGGGACCTGCGCAAGCTATCTTCAGCAATCCCAAGCATCCCTATACTGAACGGCTGATGAACTCCTTCCCAACCATTCACGGACCCCGCCGCGAGTTATTGGGCATACCTGGGGCGCCGCCCGACTTGATTGACCCGCCTGGCGGCTGCCGTTTTCATCCGCGCTGTGAGCATGCTATCGAAGGTCACTGCGAATACATTATCCCCGAACTCATACAAATCGGTGACCATCGTGATGTTGCCTGCCACTTGGTCGAAGCACCGGAGACTAGCCCATGAAACGCAATCAACAACCCATCCTCGAAGCCGTCAATCTGACCAAGCACTTCCATACTGGCGGCGCACTTTCCAGCGGAACAGTCAAAGCCGTCCAAGCTGCCAGCTTAAAACTGTATCGCGGTCATGTGGTTGCCCTTGTCGGTGAAAGTGGCAGCGGCAAGAGCACCATCGTCCGCATGTTGGCGCGGCTGTATGAACCGACCGCAGGCGACATTGTCTATCATGGCGAAAAAGTCCTCGAACAGCGCGGACGCCGAGCATTGCTCGAATACCGCGCCAAAGTGCAAATGGTCTTTCAAGATCCTTTCAGTTCACTCAATCCGGTACATCCCGCCAGCCACGCTGTCAAACGTCCACTGAAAATCTATCGCAAGGCACGCGGAAAGCGCCAACTCCGCGATAAGCTGGTTGAGTTATTTGAACTTGTATCCTTGACACCTGTCGATGAATTTATCGAAAAGTATCCTCACCAATTAAGCGGCGGACAGCGCCAGCGAATTGCCATTGCCCGCGCCCTTGCCGTCGAACCTGATGTGATTCTGGCCGACGAGCCGGTATCCATGCTGGATGTCTCGATTCGGCTGGGCATCCTCAACCTAATGGCAGAACTGCGCGACCAGCAGCAAATCGGCTTTTTATATGTGACCCACGATTTGGCCAGTGCGCGTTATTTCTCCGACGAAATCCTGGTGATGTACGCCGGTTTCATCGTCGAACAGGCAGAATCCGAAGAACTCATCTCCAACCCGCAACATCCCTATACGCAAATGCTGCTGGCATCCGTGCCAGACCCATCGCGCGGGCTGAAAACAGAAGAAGTTGATATCGAAGGTGAAATCCCCGATCTGACTGATTTGGGAAGCGGCTGTCCTTTTGCGCCACGCTGCAAGCATGTCATGGATATTTGTCATCAGGCCATGCCCGAACCTACGCTGCTGGAGAACAATCGCTGGGTTCGCTGCTATCTCTATGAAGACGAAACCAGTCTGCGGACAACAGAACCTGCCGCCGATTAAAATCCGACTGCCCTCCCCGAACTTTGGACAGGGAGCAAGAAACATCACAGCCACAATGGGCTGACAGTTTCGCTGTCAACCGGTAAAATAATCAAAAAACGAAAGAAAATAAGCATGTCAGCACCAAAAGCCGTTTGGGAAATACCAGCCCTCCTGGGCGAAGGACCGCTCTGGGTGGAACAGGAGAATGCGGTCTATTGGGTGGATATATTCAGCAGCCAGGTTCATCGCTATTCGCTTGCCGACGGGGCAAAAAGAACCTGGAGCTTCGACTTTCCGGTCACCAGTCTGTCCCCCCGTCAAGGCGGCGGTTTTGTTGGCACAATAAGGGACGGTTACGCCTTCATTGACCTGGATGCAAAATCTGCCGACCCCATCCAGCTGCCCGAATCCGACATAGCAAACAATCGCTTTAACGATGGCAAGGTGGATGCCAATGGCCGTTATTGGGCTGGCACAATGGACATCGGGCAAACGCAGGAAACAGGTGCGCTATATCGCCTGGATGCTGATTTGAGCGTCCAAAAAATGGATGACCATTATATCATCTGCAACGGACCCGCCTTTAGTGTGGACAATAGCGTCCTGTATCACACCGACAGCGCCAAACGCAGCATCTACGCCTTTGATATGAGTCCCGAGGGCGACTTGAGCAACAAGCGGCTTTTTACCCAATTCACCGCAGATGACGAAGGCGTTCCGGACGGCATGACGATTGACAGTGAAGATTGTATCTGGGTGGCGCATTTTGGCGGCGCACGCATCACGCGCTATTCACCGGCGGGCGACATCTTGCAGGTGGTGCCGCTGCCCGCACCCAACATCACAAGCTGTACCTTCGCTGGCGCCGCACTCGATACAATCTATATCACCACGGCACGCACTGGCATTCCCGACGAAGACCTAGTGAAATATCCCCTGGCTGGCAGTTTCTTCGCCTTTCAACCGGGGGTCAAGGGTATGCCAACGCCTCTGTTCGCTGGTTGATGTGATATTTGCAAGACAAACTGCATCCGCGCTCAGCCCTCCCGCCTGGCGAACCCATCATCCAAATGGTAGTTCAGCAAGGATAGCTCATATAAACTGACAGCATAGCCAATGCGCAAGAGCAAGCCCATCAGGATTAACATCAGAAGCCGGCGACTTGTCATAACTGCTGTTCCTGTTCCCCGTTTATCAACACACGGATACTGCCGAATATCGTTATTGCACCTAGAAAGCGGCTGACGGCCCCTCACTCGGCTTGGGGCGGTCCGCTCGATTCCCTGATTATCAGCTCAGGCGCGATCAGGCGTGACTTGCCGCGGTGTACCCTGTTAGTCAAAGCGTTCTGGAACAGTTCCAGCAATGCTTGACTGATACTTTGCATCGGTTGGTGCAACGTGGTCAGAGCGGGCTGAATAATCTGTCCGATGGGTATGCCATCAAAGCCAACTACGGATAAAGTTTTGCCAACGTGAAATCCATGCCGCTCAGCCGACCTGATGACTTCAATAGCGATGAAATCGGCAATGACGATGACAGCTGTTGGTCTTTCTATCGCGGGAAGCTGCTGCCATGAGGCAAGAATGCGATCTATCTGCCCTTTGGGATAGTCTGAACGTATCAAGAAGGAATTGTGAATTGGAATGCCATGCGCCGTCATGCCCTCTAAATAACCACGAAACCGGTCATTCCCGCTCAATGAGTCGGGCGGCCAACCCATAAACGCAATACGGTGATGGCCCATTCCAGCCAAATAATCCACCGCGCAGCGCATACCGGCACGGCCATCGGTATCAACCCAGGGGAATTCCCAGTCGTTGTTGGTTCGCCCAAAGCAGACAAAGGGCATATCGTTTTCCAGCAGAAAGGCAACCCGCGGATCTGCTTGCTTGGTTTCCGCTAGCACAAAGCCGTCGATCCGGCCCGAGCGAATGAGCTCATCGTACACTGTAATCGGATTCTCGGGAGGGTGGGTAAAGGTCAACATATGGTAACCGGCCGCCTCCACCGCTTGCGCGAGGTAGAACATGAATTGCGCCATCATCGGCGAAGCGTCCAATTCCTCAGGCGTAATCTGCCAGGCATAGCCAATCAAACTGGCGCGGCTGGCTTGCAAGTTGCGGGCGGTGATGTTAGGGCGATACCCCATCTCGCGGGCGGTGGCGCGAACGTGGTCCCGGGTCTGGTCACTGACCATGCCCGGTTTGTTGTTCAGCACATAGGAGACAGTGGCGATGGACACACCGGCCTCTTTGGCGACATCTTTGATGGTAGGCATGAGTCTCCTACGTTCTAACTGCGCCCGCGCATTATATCATGAACCTCGATGCACTGTGCCAAATTAGGCATTGTACTCAGTGGCGGCGTCTGAATGGCTGTGTCTATAGCCAGCGGCTGTAAGACGATCAAAAACTGCTTGTGTACTCAGAATCGCTACGAAGGCAAAACCGAGTAGCAGCGAAAAGGGCGGCACAGCCATGCTGATGACAACAATGGCGACTAGCCCAGCCAGGTGTATTAGCGTAAAGATGGGGTTTAGCACGATCATAAGTGCAGCGTTGCGCAGAGCACCAAGTATGCTGGGTTGGTTCATCTCGTAGTAGATAGGCCAGAGGTAAAACATCAGCGCGAACCAGACCAGAATCGCACCTAGCCAGATCGTCCGGATAGCGCTGCTGAAGAGGGTCGGTTCAGCGTAAGTATTGAGGTTGCTGACATTGACGACAACGACGAGCAGAGAGATGATGCCAAGAATTGTGCCTCGCCGAAGATTCTTGCGTACCCCACACCAAAAGATATTGAGATCGGCATGTTCCCCGCGATACGCGGCACGGCTGAGCTTGACTAATCCTGCGAACCCGGCGGGTGCGGTGATGACAGGCAGAAGCATCAGGACGAAGCAGAGGTTAGCCCAAACATAAACATAGCCACGATGCTGGAGATGACGGCAAGCACGCCACCATACTTTGAGTGCTGACAAATCTCAACCTTTCAAACCTGTGTAACTGATGCCTTCGACGAAGTAGCGCTGGAAAAACAAGAATATGACTGCCATCGGCAGGGTCGTTATCACCGAACCAGCGAGCACCAGATCATACTGTACATCGAGACCCGAGCCACGCAGCACAGTCAACCCGAGCGGCAGGTTATAGAGATCCGTATCACCGCCGAGGATAATCAGCGCATCCATGAAATTGTTCCAATTGCCTTGAAAACCAAAGATAGTCAAGGCAGTCAGTGCCGGCGTTGCCATCGGCAGCACGATACGGAAGAAGATGACGAAGCGATTGGCGCCATCGACCATCGCCGCTTCCTCCACTTCACGCGGAATCGACTCGAAGAACTGTTTCATTAGCAGTATGCCAAAGGCATCGGCAGCCAGTGTGACAATATAGCCTTGGTAGGTATTGAGCAGACCAAGCTGTTTAAGCAAGAGAAAACGCGGTATGAGCATGACGACGCCAGGGATCATCATAGTGCCAAGAATGATGAAGAAAAGAGCGCGGTTGCCCGGGAACTTCAAGCGAGCCAGTGCATAGCCAGCCATCGAGTCAAATACGACGCGGGTAATGGTGACAGCGATAGAAAGGAACGCGGTATTGAAAGCCCAACGGGGCAGTTGATCGTCAAGTATCTTGCGGTAGCCATCTACGGATGGCGTGAAGAACAGCCCATCAACCTGTTCATCCGCGGATATGAATACCCCTGTTTCGTTCCTGCACGTGACCGTTTCCAGTCGCGGGATGAAAGGCATGGGACGATTCTCGACAGCGGCATCGCATTTGAAAGAATTGGCAATAGTAAGCACAAAGGGCGCGATCTCCACTAAAGCGAAACCGAAGAGGAAGCCAATCGCTAGTATCTTCAGCACAAGACCTAACGCAGGGCGTGGTTTTATCTTGGCATTTATTGCAGTCATGGCATCACACAGCTAAGTTTCTGCTTGGTCGCCGCCGACGAAGCGCCGTTGCAAGATGGTAGTAAAAAATATGATGACAAAGAGCACAATGGCGATAGCTGAGGCCTCCGCCAGATTGGGACTGTTGCCTTCAAAGGCTGTTGAATACACCAGATAGGCGACTGATGTCGTTGTCCGGCCCGTTTGATCGTTTTGCAGCACATAGATCTGATCAAAGACCTGGAAGGTGCCAATCAATCCCAAAGTGACGACGAAGAACGTGGTTGGCTTAAGCAGGGGCAAGGTGATGTGCCTGAACTGCGCCCAATGGGTAGCGCCATCCACTTCGGCAGCTTCGTAGACACTCGAGGGGATGCCTTGCAAGGCGGACAGGTAGATGATCATCAGCGTGCCGGAGGTCGTCCAGATAGCCAGCGCCATGATTGTGGACATGGCGACGCTTGGTCCGGCGATCCAGTCCCAGATTTCCAGATCCATAATTTCTGTCTTCACCCAAGCTCCAGCTGTATTCTCGGTAATGCCAACCGCCTCAAGTAGCAGGTGAACCATGCCGTCATTATTGGTTGTCCATGCGACTGGTTCGTAATTCGTGCTTAATACGCCAAGCAGAGCGTTGATAGGCCCGCCAGCAGAAAACAGAAAGAGGAAGATAAATGAGACCACGATGGACGAGGTGATTGACGGAAAGTAAAAGGCAGTGCGGAAGAAACTTTTGCCACTCAACCATTTCTGATTGACGATAACAGCCAAGAGCAGCGCGATGACAGTCTGTATCGGAACGACGCCCAGAACGTAGTAGACCGTGTTGCGGACAGCGCGGTAGAAGTCATCCACCCGCCTCCCGTCAATGACCCAGCGCTCATAGTTCTTGAAGCCAATATGCTCATAGGCATCCGGCTGATCGAGTGGTCGCGTTCCCGACCAGTTGGTAAAGCTAAAATAGAATGCGACTAGCAGTGGCAAGATAAGAAAAACAACCAGGACTATCGTGGCGGGACCAACAAAAGTCAAGCCTGCTAAGGCATCAGCGCGATTCTGCTGCGCCTGCGTAGTAACCGTTGGTGCATCAGATGCGGACATCTCTAAATTGATCAGTCAACTTTATTATTTATTTTGCCAGAGAGGGGCAGACAACTGTCAACCCCTACTCCTCTTATATGAAACAAACTCAGCGTCTATTCCATTTCTTCCAGGATTTCACGCGCGACATCAGCCGCCTCTTGCAAGGCATCAGCCGGATCTTCATCCAGCGACATCACCAGAGAGGTTGCTTCGTTGACCGCTGCGTCAAAGTCGCCGAAACCAAGTGGGAAGATGGGCGCGATGGCATAACTTGCGCCAGTAACGAAGTCGGCATATTCCTCACCGACTGTCTCCAGCCAGAGATCGCCGAATTGAGCACGGGCTGGCATAACACCGAAGCCAGCTGCTGCGACCGCATGCGCACCGTGTTCGCCTTCACCGGTCAAGAAGTTGACCAATGCCCAGGCGGCTTCTGCCACGGCACCTTCGGCACGGCTGCTTACCGCCCAACACTCGGTGAAAGTCAGCGTACCGCGCCCGCCACTGGGCGCGATCGGAATCTCGGTGACGCCCCAATTCAGTTCGGGGAAGGTGTCGTTGAGATAGCCAATCGCCCAGTTACCCTCGATTGTCATGGCGGCAGAGGCTTGCCCAAATGCTTCACCGTTCCAGCCAGCGTTCAAGTTGCCAGGCTGGTCACCGGTGCCGTCTTCTACGAAATTCTGGTAGAAATCGAGCGCTTCTACAGCGGCGTCACTATCAAATGCGACTGCGCCATCCATGTCAAAGATTTCGCCACCATTGGCATAGAAGAGCGCCATCCAGCGGAACTTGTCGGCGGCGGCGCTAAAGCCAACCATGTCATCGTTGGTCGTCGCGGCAGCTGCGGCAGCCATATCATCCCAAGTCCAATCAGCGGTCGGCAAATCGACACCGGCAGCTTCAAAGGCGTCAATGTTATAGAGCAGCGCCAGCGTCGAGAAGTCTTTCGGTGCGCAATATAGCTCACCATTGGCCGTAAAGGCATCACGCAGCCCAGCGTAGATGTCATCTTGCGCCTCAATATACATCGAGCCGGCTGCCAGCAAGCCATCGTACTGCCACTGAGGAAAGTCAAACTGGCCCACCGTGAACACTTCCGCATAATCGCCACTGGCGAAACCAGCACGTATCTGCGTACCGTAATCCGGCGAAATGAGCAATTCTACATCGATCCCGGGGTTGGCTTCTTCAAAGGCAGCAATCTGGCTCTCTTTGAATTCGTTTTCCACAGGCGATGAAGACCCCGTCCACACTCTGAGTGTGACCGTATCATCCTGGGCAACCGCAACGCTGACCAGCAGGAGCGCCACGGCGCACACCAGAGCAAAACCAAGAATACGACTAACTTTCATTTCTTCCTCCCCAAAAAGGATATATTAACGATTCACAATGACAGCTGGTCCGGCTGTCACTGTGTTTAGACTGCGGAGCTTACGACATCAAATCGATGTGTCTCGCCCCGATAAGTCACTGAAAATGACACGCGCTGCCAGTGTTCCGGCAGCTTGGGATCGACCTTGGGGCCGTCATCTGTCAGATGCAATCCACAGAAGCCGAATACTATAGCTTGCCACAAACCACCACAAGCCGCCGCATGTATGCCATCGGCAACGTTGCCCCGATTATCTTCGAGGTCAATCGCAGCCGCCTGCTCAAACATCTCAAAGGCGATCTCATTCAGTCCAAGCCGGGCGGCGACCCAAGCATGTATCGCCGGACTCAATGAGGAGCCATGGTCGGTGCGTGGGTAGTAAGTATTGAAGTTGTTGAGCAGCACTTCGCGCGAGCCAACTTTATTGCCAAGCAGCGCCACCAGCATCACTACATCTGCCTGCTTGATGACCTGCGACTGCAAGGCGCGTTTATGGCCCAAGAATGCCCAGATGCCACCAACACGAGGCTGATAATCCAACACCGGAATATATTCCAGGTCGAAAAAACCATCGAATTGGACATGGATCTGTCTCTCGCTGTCGAAAGGGATATACATTTCCTCGACGATGTCACGCCAGCGGGCGCGGCGTGCATCGGATAAATCCAGCGATTCGATAAGCCGGGATGCGGCATCAGGCGCATTTGCCTGCAACCAGTCGAGTAAAGTCAGCGCCTGATCCAGATGCCACTGCACCATGCGGTTGGTAAAAACGCTGTTGTCGATATTTTCGTGATACTCGTCGGGACCGATTTGGGTGGAGATCTCATAGCGCCCATTTTTCGCCTCGACGCGCTCGCCCCAAAAGACAGCGGTATCGAGTACAATTTCCGCGCCCATATCGAGCAAGAATTCATCGTCACTGGTCCAGCGCCAATATTGCAGTACAGCGTAAGCGATATCGGTACAGATATGCTGCTCCGTATCGCCCGTCCAGATGCGAATTCGTGTCCCGTCTGGCTGCAAATCAGACCATTTGGGCGTAGTTTCAAAGCCCGTATCCGTGCTTTCCCAAGGGAAAAGCGCCCCAGCGCAACCATATTCTTGTGCCTTTTGGCGTGCGCCAGCCAAGCGCTTGTAGCGGTAAGTGAGCAGATTGCGTGCTATTTCCGGCTGCGTCAGCGTCAGCGGCGGCAGCGCGAATAGTTCCGTATCCCAGAAGACATGCCCCTTGTATCCCAGTCCACTCAAGGTGCGTGCGCCGATGCTGACATCGTTATCGTAGCGCGGCGCCGCAATCAGTATGTGATAGGTGGCGAAACGAAGGGCGATTTGGCTTTTGTCATCCCCTTTGATCTGAATGTCGCTGCTTTCCCAGACTTCCTGCCAGCGCCGGCAATGCTGCTTGTAGAGTGCATCATATGTCCCTATCTTTGCGCCACGAAGGGCGGCTGTCGCTGCCGCCAGCGGGTCAGGGACATCACGGCTGCTATAAATCGCCGTGAGTTTGTCTATTGTGGCCCTGCCATCGGGTTCCAGTTGGAATGTCGTTGTCAGCGAGGCATGATTCTCACTAGCACTGGCGGCAGTTGGCCCGGGCGCGACCAGCTTGGACGCCAGCGCAATCCCGTAGTTAGATTGGCTTGTCTCCGCGGTCAATGTTATTTGGTCACTGTCCGCGGCTGCGGTGACGTCGTGCCAATGCCCCGCCCCACCATGCTCGCTACACAGTCCAAGTTCCGCCGCAAGATGAACTGTTGGCGTGCCGTCGACAGCAGTTATACTGATACGTTGCCCTATTAAGTGCTGCTGGTCGAGGCTGGCAAAGCGTTTGAAGACAAGCCTGACCGTGCTCCCGCTTTCCGCACGAAAGAGTATTTCGCGCTCAAGTGTCGCTGTATCCATGTGGAGTGTCCGACGATACCCGAGCATGACGCCACCGACTGGATGCAGATAGTTATGGGCACACTCTTTCATGCTGAAGGCCGTGCCATCTACCATAATATGCAAGGGCAGCCAATTTGGTGCAACTGCCAGTTCAGGCACCGCCATCCCTGGCTTATGGTTGAAAATGCCGTGTACAAGCGTCGCAGGCGTATCACCTTGGTGGCCTTCTTCGAAAGTAGCGCGTGTACTAAGGTATCCATTGCCAATAGTGAAGACCGTCTCAAAGTACCGGAGCCTCTCTGGTTGAAAGGGGTATTCGCTAATCTGCCACAGTCGTTTGGTCATCACATTACGCGCCCCAAGTTCGGTCAATGAAAAGGTTGTCTTAAACGTTTAAGTTTAGTTAAACATATTCCACCCCCTTTGTCAAGACCGACAATCGCTATCCGGGCAATTGCCTCGCAAAACGCTGTTGGCTGCTTCTCTATGCCTCTGCCAAGGGGGCATCCGAAATTGACGCGATGACCCTGGTAAGCGGCTTGTTTTAGTGATGAAAACACATCTACTCGCCGGATTGCTTTTCTTTTATAGTTAAGTAACGACGGTACAGGTGATAAGGAAGGCATCACGATGGGCAAACAAAACTATAGCGGTGGGATTAAGATTACGGGCGACATCCCGCCCGAATTTGAGGAGATATTGACCCCGCAGGCGGTCGATTTTCTGGCGGGCTTGGCGCGTCAATTCACTGCTCGCCGTGATGAGCTCTTACAGCAACGCGAAACCCGTCAAGTGGCAATCGACCAGGGACAAATGCCCGACTTCCTGCCAGAGACCGCCCACATCCGCGCTGACCGCAGTTGGAGAGTCGCCCCGGTTCCGTCTGACCTGCAAGACCGCCGCGTCGAAATCACGGGACCCACCGACCGCAAAATGGTGATTAACGCGCTAAACAGCGGCGCCAAAGTTTTCATGGCAGACTGTGAAGACGCTAATTCGCCCACTTGGGAAAATATGGTCGGCGGACAAATCAACCTGCACGATGCCGTCAACCGTAGCATCACCTTCACCAATCCTGATGGACGCTTCTATCAGCTTAAGCCCCAGACGGCCACCCTGATGGTGCGACCGCGCGGCTGGCATCTTGACGAAAGCCATTTTCTCGTGGATAGCAGGTCCATTCCCGCCGGCCTCTTCGATTTCGGCTTGTATTTTTTCCATAATGCCCAAACTGCCCTCGAACATGACAGCGGACCCTACTTCTATCTGCCCAAGCTGGAAAGCTACCTTGAGGCACGACTCTGGAATGATGTTTTTGTCCATGCCCAGAATGCGCTCGGCATCCCGCAAGGCACGATTAAAGCCACCGTGCTGATTGAGACGATTCTGGCAGTCTTTGAGGCAGAGGAAATCCTCTATGAACTGCGCCAGCACTCCGCCGGCCTCAACTGTGGCCGCTGGGATTACATCTTCAGCTATATCAAAAAATTCCGCAATCACGCCGCGTATCTACTGCCCGACCGCGCCCAAGTCACCATGACCGTCCCCTTCATGCACAACTATACTTTGCATGTCATCAAGGTCTGCCATCGCCGCGGCGCCCACGCGATGGGCGGGATGGCGGCGCAAATCCCGATTAAGAATGACCCTCAAGCCAACCAGGCTGCGCTGGACAAAGTTCGTGCCGATAAACTGCGCGAAGTCAAAGACGGGCATGATGGCACCTGGGTTGCCCATCCCGGGCTGGTCGGGATTGCTGCCGAGGTTTTTGACGAATACATGCCTCAGGACAATCAAATCGACCGCCAGCGCAATGATGTACAGGTATCGGCAGAGGACCTGCTCATGCCCAGCGAAGGCACGATTACCGAAGCGGGGATTCGCCTGAACCTGAAGGTCGGCATTCAATATCTGGAAGCATGGCTCGGCGGCAACGGCTGTGTCCCCTTGTATTCGCTGATGGAAGATGCTGCTACTGCTGAAATCAGCCGCGCTCAGGTCTGGCAATGGCTGCATCACAGCGCCACTCTTGCCGATGGTCGCCCCTTGACCCTGGATTTATTCGCACAATTACTGGAAGAAGAGATGGATGCCATTCGCAGCGAAGTCGGGAAGGAGCGCTTCAACAGCGGCAACTTCCAACTGGCCAAGGATCTCTTCAACCAGATGATTCGCGCCGAGGACTTTACTGAATTTCTGACCCTGCCCGCTTATCAACACCTGTAGCCCGCTTGCTGACACTGTGTTCGTAGACGTCGGCAGGCATCGCACAAAATTCATCCTTCCTCCCTCTTGGTTCATACGGGCAGCGTGTGCCTAGATGCTGGGTCCCACACGATGGATGGCAAAGCTGTTGTTGTCACGTAGCGCTTCGGATTTGGTCAGATAGCCATTGCAAACCCGCTCAACCTCGTCATAGACAATTTGGCCGGCTTCCGCCAGCGTGATTTCATCGTAAAATACACCGCTAATATCGACATCGACCGTATCGCGCATCAATCCGTAAGATTGCCGATTTCCAGTAACTTTGATGGTCGGCATAATGGGATGGTTCGAGGTGTGACCGCCCCCCGTGCAAAAAGTCAATACCTGACAGCCAGCCGCCGCCATGCTGCTGATGCTTTCTGCGCCCATGCCCGGCCCATACATCACATAATTGCCCGGCTCGGTTTTGCGGGGGGCTTCACCGACTTCCAGATATTCGATAATCGGGCTGTCCCCGATTTTCTTGACCGCCCCCATTGATTTCTCTTCAATGGTGGTCAAACCGCCAGCCATATTATCGCCAGTAGGCTGTGAGCCGCGAATATCTTCGCCACTGGCAAGCGCCCGCCGCTCCATGTGCTGAACACCGGCAACGATAGCTGCCGCCACTGCCGAATTGGCGGCTTTTTCGGTCAGCCAGTTTTCACAGCCCATCCATTCGGTGCATTCCGCCATCAGCATCCGCCCGCCTTGTGCAATCAGGATTTCGCCAGCTATTCCGTTGGCAGGATTGCTTGCCAAACCAGAGGTCGTATCGGAGGTGCCGCATTCCGTGCCAAAAAGGATTTTGCTCATCGGCGCTGCCTCACGGGTGTACATACTGATTTGACGGGCGAAATCCTGGGCATAGCGAGTCGCCTTTTCAACAGCGCTGATAAAGCCGCCAGCGCCACGGATATTGACGGTGGCAACCAGCTTGCCAGTCGGGTCAAGGTCATCGGCGAGGTCTTCGGCGGTCATACCTTCTTCTTTGAAGTGATCAATAATGACGACCGCCGCCACATTGGGATTCATCGCCGTACCCGCCAAAAAGCGGCGCGTCACCCGCAAATCCGGCGCCACCTGACAGCGCCCGTTGGCATGTGTAATCGGCACAGCGCCCTGAATCGAATTGGCGACCCGTTCAACGACGCCGTTGGCATAAACCGTAGCGGATAAAACAAGCAGATGATTGCGTATCCCGACATCGCCATTCGGGCGAACATATCCCATAAATTCCGCCATTGGAAATCTCTCCTAATGATGTGTGAAAAATAAGATTATTCAGTGCCAATCGCAACATGATTGGCGAGGTCGCCGCGGCCGCGATTGCTCTCGACATTATGTGTATGAACATGAGCGCCAGCTTTGATATGGCAGGTTGCCAAGCCAATGCTGAGACCATATTTCAAAACTGTGCCGCCTTTGGCGATGTCTGTCAGCGCAATTTTGTGTCCATAGGCAATATCGTCCTGCGCTGTAACTTGAAGGTCGTTGCGCTCGCCATTGCAGCCCACCTCATCACCGGCGTGGATGGGCTCAAGCACTGCCGTTCCCACGTTATCGGCAGTGTACACCACAAATACTTTCTTCATGCCTGATTTTCCTGTACCCAATAGATAAACCTGAGCAAAGTCTACTCGAATTATCTGCACCTGTCGATGATTTCTGTGGTTTTGTCCGTTTGATGAGGGGACATCAGTAGTTTTTAATAAACAGTTCATTTCCTTTTTCGGCTTTGCCTTGTTTGTAGTTATTCATACCATATTGCAGCGACCACTCAATAAGGCGGGCAAAACCGAACAACCCGCGGATTTTCGGAGAATCATCGTAGGTGATCAGCCATTTGTGCTGGCAGCGGCGCATATTCTCGGCAAAACGCGCATGGTCAAATGAGGTATGCAGTTCACCACGAAACCCATACAACCTTGAATCCGTGGCACTGTAATAGGGCGGGTCCAGAAAAAGAAAGACATCGCCGCCGGGCTCATACAACGCGGATTCGTAATCGCCTTGGCTGATTTCTATACCCTGCAAAGCAGGCGCAAGCCGCCGCAGTCGGTCAATGCAGGATGGCGTAAAGCGCCGTTCAAACGCGCTTTGTGAATATCCGCCAGAATCCACCACACCCGAAAAAGTAATCCGATTCAGGACGAAAAACCGAACCGCCCGCTCAAAGTCGGAACGCATATTGCCTTCCCTCTTGAGAAACCGCCAGAGTTCACAACCATCCGCATAACCATCTTTGAGTGCCCGCACTTCGGCTGCAAGTTCGCTGTTTTTGTCCCGCGCATATTTCCAGAAGCAATATAAATCATGATTCAAGTCGTTGATGCAATATCGCCTGATTCGTCCTCCAAACAGGTTCTTGACAGCCAGAAAGACCGAGCCACCTCCAACAAAGGGTTCACGATATTCCTGCACGGTCGCCGGAATATGCTGCATAATTTGCTTGATGGCGCGTGATTTGCCACCGGGGTAGCGCAGTGGGCTTTTTACCTGACTCATTGATGACCTTTAGTTGTAAGACTTTTGCCATTGAAATTTCTCTAGGTATGACACGGCGACAGATATGTGGCAAGCCGGCCTTATTTCATACCGGTTGTGGCAATACCAGTCGTAATGTACTTCTGCAAGAAGCCAAATACAAAGGTGATTGGCAAGGCGGTCAGCACCGTCATCGCCAGGATTAAATCCCACTGAACCGTGAGGTCGCCCTGAAAAGTCTCCAGCCCGACTTGCAAGGTGAACATCTCGTTGCTGGTCATCACAATCTTGGGCCAAAGGAAATCGTTCCAGCGCCAAATGGTCGAGAAAATCGCCAGCACCGCCAGCGCGGGCGCTGCCAACGGCAAAATCACCTGCAAATAAATCCGCCATTCGCTGGCGCCATCAATCCGAGCCGAATCCAGCAGTTCATCAGGAATCGTCAGCATATACTGCCGCAGCAAAAACACACCAGTAGGGGTTCCGATAGTCGGGATGATAATGCCGATGAGTTGATTGTTCCAGCCCAGCGCCGTAATCAGCAGAAAAGCCGGCACCAGAATCACAGACAGAGGCACCATCAGGGTGCTGATAATCACGAGGAAAATGACTCCGCGCCCTCTAAACTTGTATTTGCTGAGGGCAAAGGCTGCCATGCTGTTCACAATCAGGGTCAGGACGGTCGCCGCCAGCGTAACAATGACGCTGTTTGCCAGATAACGCCAGAAGTTAAAGCTCTCTATCCCGCGCGTATAATTGTCCAAGCTAAACCGAACGCTCTCCACTGGTTCGCGGTCATCCAGCGTCACTTTGAGAACCTCGCCTTCTGGTTTTTGGGGGTCAATCATCTGCGCCACCAGCCCAACGCGGCGAATCTGCGCCAATTCCTGAACCGTGCCATCTTCAAGCGTAACCTTGTAGAGTGGCAAGGGTTTGTCATAGCCATCCACTGTCACAGTTTCCTGATAATAAGGCAGGAAGCGCGGCGGAAAACGCACAATATCGCCAGCGCTCTTAAACGAGGACATAACCAGCCAAAGCACCGGGCCAAACATCACAATGACACCCAGCAGCAAATACCCGTAGGTGCAAAGGCTCTGACGGCGGCGCGTCCCCAACAGCCAGCCCAGTCCCTCGCCAATCCCATCCAAAACAACTTGCAGCTGTTCCAGCAGCGGATTCACCAGCCGATGCCTGAAGTTGTCCCATGCTGCCCCGATAGCTTGACTTGGAACCGGTGAGCGGCCGTCTTTTGCCTTTTGTCCGTCCTCCTCTTCCAAGCCAGTGCCTTGAACGCGGAGTTGAACCAGAGTCAGGACAATCAGCACCGATGCCATAACAAGCGATGTGGCCGCTGCCAGCCCATACTCGCGGAAGGGGCTGGCGAAGCCGTTGTTGTAGATATAATGCACGATATACAAGGTTGCCGAACCAGGGCCGCCGCCAGTGAAGGCAAAGACGACATCAAAAATCTGCACCGCCCGAATGGTGGATAAAACGATGACCACCAGCATCGTCGGCGCTAGCAAGGGCAAGGTAATCGAGCGGAATGAGCGCCAACTGCTGGCGCCATCAATCGAGGCGGCTTCATACAAATCATGTGGAATCGCCTGCAAGCCTGCCAGCAAAATCAAGGTGTAGAAGCCCATCAAGGACCAGACGCTGACCACCACCACCCAGAACCGCGCCCAGTTTCGGTCAGTCAGAAAACGAACTTTCTCGCCGCCCAACCCAACGATAAGAGCGTTGAACAAGCCATTCTCCTGCAGCATCCAGCGCCAGATGAGTGCCACCACAATCGGCGACAAAAGTACCGGATAAAAGAAGACACTGCGGAAGAACCCGCGCGCTCGAATGCGTCCATTCAGCACCACAGCTGTCAATAGGGATACGCCAATCATAACCGCGACCTGGGTCACAACAAATCCGGCTGTATTGAGGACCGCCGCGGCGAACAGGTCTTCGTTGCAGGTCGCCGAGCGCAAAAAGTCATCACAGTCAAACAGACGTTCCAGATTTGCAGCGCCAACAAAGGGACGTGGATCCAAAAAAAGTTTGCTGCCCCCAGGAAATGTATAGAAGCAATTAAATATCAGCGGGAATAAAATAAAAACCGAAAAAATAATCATATTGGGCGTAACAAAGACATAGGCCATGCCGGTCACGCCGGTTATTTTTTGCACCCGCGTGAACAAACCATCCAACAAGTCCACAAATACTTCTGCTCCAGCCCCGAAAAGATGACCAGGATGAGCGAAAGGTGAGCGCCGCGTTCTTTTTGTCATGGTCTTTCTCCCCTGCGAAAAGGCAAGCAGCCAGCCCAAAAAAATGAGGCTGGAAATCCTGCTCCCAGCCTCATGAACTCTGGTTTAGGCTAGCCAGCCATATTGGCGGCAGCTTCGTCAAGCTGTTCTTGCAGGCGCTGCATCGCCTCGTCCAGTGTCAATTCACCGGCAAAGTATTGTGCCAGGCGAGTGTTTGATGAATCATAATAGGCAAATGCCAGTGGATGCAGGTTCATCGCCACGCCATCTTCCGTGACCTTGGTGCCATCAACACCTGCTTGATTCAGCGCAGCAGCCACAGCGGCATTGTCCGTCTCGAACTCGACGCCCATCGCTACAACTGGCGGATTGGGCGGAATAAGGAGTGTCCGAGATGCGAATTCCGCCCCAACCTCTGGCTGTAGCAGATATTCCACGACGCGAGCAACAGCTTCGGGATGTTCAGTTTGAGCATAACCGACTACGGAAGCGCCGCCAGAAGCCCCCGCGCTTCCACCAGGTCCCACCGGATTCGGCACAAGCACCCAGTCAAAGGCATCACCGATTTCGCTGCCGAAGGCATTAATCTGCCAACTGCCCGAATATAACATCACTACCTCGGCGTTGACGAAGTAATCTCTGGCAGATGAATACTGCCCACCCCCCAGCCAAACCTCTGCCGGAGTCAGCCCGTTATCGAACCAAGCCTTCATCCACTGGGCGAAAGCACGATAACCTTCATCGTTCACCAAGTCAAAGTTGCCCTCTTCATCAAACAGGTTAATGCCCAATGCGAAACCGGCCGCAGCAAAACGGTGTCCTTTATTGTCAATCGCAAATGCGTAAGGCGTGCCAGTCGCTTCGGCAACCGCGGTAATGGCTTCTGTCCATTCCTCCCAGCTGACTTCATCGCTCATATCGCTGGGCACATCGACGCCCGCTTGCTCAAACAAAGTGCGATTAATAAAGGCAGCCGTCACTGATAATTCATCAGGAAATGCGTACAGGCCGTCATCATCGTCCCCAGTTCGGAAAGCCTGAAAATAGGGCGCCGAGAAATTGGCTTCCAGAATATCGGAATCGGACAGGAGCGAACGCAAATCAAGATAGAAGCCTGCCATCCCACCAAAATCGGTGATGCGTGCCATATCGGGCGCCTCGCCAGCCTCAACTTGAACGCGCAGGGTATCGCGGACAGTCGTATAAGGCACAGTATCCACAACGACAGTAATATCAGGATTGTCTGCGGTGAAGCGCGACAGCAAATCATCATAAACTTCACACTCAATGCCATTGTTGTAGCACATAAAGTGTAACTCGACGGACTCTTGCGCAAACGCTGTCAAGCCAAGCGACAGCACCAATGAAACAAGTACAAAAAGCGTGATAAAACGTTGGATCATGTTGTTACTCCATATAAATGAACGGACAAAATTCGCGGTCAACTGCCGACCGCTCCGCAAATGATCGCCTGTGCATCACAGACGTAAAACGGACAAACCCAAAAGACCCGCCAGCGACTCCAGTACAGCCTGATGTTCGCCGTAGGTGATGGAAACATGATGCTCCAAACCCTCGCGCATGAGGGTATCCATGACAGCTTGTGCGCCCGAATCAAACCGTATCCTGCCACTGGTGCCCGTGAAGGCAGGCGGCGCCTTGAGCATTTCCCCGCCGCCAATAACCAGACGAAACTCGCCAGTCGCCTCGCTCAAACGCGCTATCGTCACGCGGCCGGGTTTTAATGGAAACTGCATCAGCAAGGGCATCCCCCGATTGGAATGAATCGCTGCTTCGGGCTGGACATTAGGATCCGCCATCGCCAGCGGCGCCAGGCCACAATGCCATAAGACCGCTTCGTTCTCCTCGACATCGAATGAAACCAGGTCGCTGCCGAATGCCGGTTCGCCACTTATCCAACCCAGGATAAGCTGAGTGATGGTGCCGTTGACATCGGCTTCGCAGCTGCTCGGTATCATATTGTTGCTGAGCATGGACATCGCGCCACAGGCAGAACAAGCCAAATCAGTAAAAAATTCGGGCCAACAGCGAACTGCCATGCCGCTCAAATTTTGTTCTTGTGCCAGGTCATTCAGAGCAACATAAGTGCCCAATGTGCCTTGGATGTCCAGTTCGGCAAGACCAGCCAATTTTGTTTCAAGCTCGGCGGCAGTCGTCTGGACTTGCGCCGCATCCGCTTGACGCGCCGCCTCAAAAAGCGCTGGAAGCTCAAACTGAACGATGTCGACGCCCAACCGTGACTTGAGCTCGTGGTAATTCACCAAGCAGGTGTCAAATCCGGCCGGATTTTCGCCAACGCGGCCGATGCGGGTCTTCGCCAGCCGACTTTTAATGCTCGCCGCGATGGCGAAGTTCTCAAGTTTCGATTGTGCCGCTGCTTCGTTTGGCACAGCATAAATATAATCATATCCAATTCCCGCACGCCGCAAGCTATGACCCGCTAGGTTAATGCCACAAAAAGAATTCAAGCGCAGCCGCCCGCCAACGCGGTCTTCTGGCAGCGCCCACATCAACAGGGGCGCCGAGACCGCCTGCGCCAATCGCAAGACCATCGTGCTATCGGCAAAGGTTGACTGCAGCATCAGGATGAAGTCAATATCGCCCGCAGCCAGTTCTCGGATGCGGGCAACCATCGCCGTCTCATCCATAATCAAGTCCTGCGACCCAATCAAGACATAACCAGCACCGGCAACAGCATCAAAGACCTGCGCCGTCATAGCCTGGGCAAGTTCAAGGTCGAATGTCGGGCGGGCAACAGGCGCGAACCCGATACGAATGTCCGAAGGTTTCATAGCCAGGCGGTTTCCTTTTGCTTGCAGCTGAATAATCGGCGGCGCTATGCCAGGTTCAGCACCATCAGCCGCAATTCGGTCATCTCTTCAATCGTATATTTCACGCCCTCGCGCCCAAAGCCGGATGCCTTGATTCCACCATAGGGCATGTGGTCAACGCGGAAAGTCGAAGCGCTGTTGACTTGCAACCCCCCGACATCAATGCGCTCCCAGGCATCCATAATCCGTTTGACATCTTTCGTGAAGACACCTGCCTGCAAACCGTAAGGGGTATCATTGACGACAGCGACCACATCATCCCAGGCATCATAGGGACTGAGGGTGACCACTGGCGCAAAAACCTCTTCACAGTTGACTTTCATCTCTGGTGCGGTATCAGTCATCACGGTCGGCTGGAACATCGTGCCCTCCCGCGAACCCCCATGCAAAACCGAAGCGCCCGCTTTTTGTGCCTCCATAACCCAGGCTTCAGCCCGTTCGGCATCGCGCAGGGTAATCATCGGGCCAATGTCTGTATCGGCATCACGCGGGTCACCAACCTTTAATGCCTTAACCTCATCGACAAACAAATCAGTAAAATCCTCAAAAACATCACGCTGTATGAGAAGGCGCTGCACCGAAATGCAATTCTGACCGGCATTGGCAAACCCACCTGCCGCCGCTTGATTGGCTGCCAGGCGCAGGTCAGCGTCATGATGCACAATCACACCCGCATTGCCGCCCAACTCCAGCGCAACCTTCTTTTGCCCGGCTTTGCCCTTGAGCATCCAGCCAACCGCCGCGCTGCCAGTGAAGCTAATCATCGCTATGCGAGGGTCGGTGACCATCATTTCGGTGTCGGGTCCCCAAGCATTCAGCATACTGAATGCCTGGGGCGGATAACCGGCTTCGAGGACGATTTCTGCCAGTATAACCGATGACAGCGGGGTCTTTTCCGCCGGTTTGATGATAATCGGATTGCCAGCCGCAATCGCCGGACCGATTTTATGGCAAGCCAGATTGACCGGATAATTAAAGGGGGTGATGCCCAGCACCGTGCCAATCGCTGCGCGGCGGGTAAAGCCCTGACGATTTTCGCCAGCAGGCGTCCAGTCGATGCTGAAGACTTCGCCACCGAGCCGCCGCACTTCTTCGGCAGAAATCAAGATCGTTTCCAAAGCGCGGCTGGTTTCACCGACAGCGGTTTTGCGATTTTTACCGCCTTCCAGAATCATCGCCTCGACGATTTCATCAAAACGTTCCTGCATCAGCCGACGCATATTTTGCAGAATTTCGGAGCGCCGATAACTCGGCAGCCTGCGCGTGACTTCAAAGCCTGCCATCGCACGCGCCATCGCATCTTCCATATCGTCTGGCGTCGCCATCGAAACAGCGCCTACCACCCTGCCGTCATAGGGAAACTTGACTTCCAAAACATCCCGACTGCCCCGCCATTCACCCCCGATAAGATTCTTTTGAGGCATGAGGTATCCTTTCCAAACAGCATTAATGGGTTTTTCAAAGCCATCTCGTCGATAAATGACAGTAACTTACAGCAATAATGTACTATTCAAATGCAGACCTGTCCAGTGAGACGTTTTTGGCAAAGGTCGTAATCTCAAAGTTGCCCGATTCCAAAACATCATCCAGCAAGCTGTTCCAGTGGGCAATAGCTTCTGGGTTTGGCGTCGCCCGCCAAGGATGGAAGAACATCCAATAATGATTGCACACAATCGTCAGTTCATTATGGGCAAGGGCTGTCCGCGCTCTTTGGAGGGATTCGGCTGGATTCGCCCGATGCGAAAACAGGTATTCGTCACAGATATAGAGCGTTTGCCGGGGATTGATGGCGGCAGCTTGATGTCCTGCCAGTTGCGGCAGGCTTGGCATGGCAGCCAAATTGACAGATTGCGTACTGATATGAAATCCAGCCTGGATTAACTCGGACAAGGCAATGGGAGACAAGCGGTCATAGGGCGCGATAAAGGTTTGAATCGTGGCAGCCGGAAATGCCCGCTTGAGGATTGTCAGTCCCCGCTCCAGCTTGTGACGGATGACTGAACGCTGGTGTGTGATGAACTCATAAAAAATATGCGAATATCCATGCAGGCAGATTTCGACCAAGCCCGCCGCCACTTTGTCATTGAGAAATTGGCATAATTCCGGATTATCGAGGACTGAAAAATACACATCCTTACCGCGATGTTCTGGCGGTATGCTGGAGTCATGCGGGTTGCCGTCCGTCCAATAAACCCGAATGTCACCGTAGACCTTGGGGACAACCGCCAAACAAACTGGCAATCCCGCATCCCAAAGGCGACCATAGATTGCCTCTAGCAGCCGCGGTTCCGCAAAATAACTGGTATCATCGTCACGAAATATGATTTTGGGCATCATCACCGATTCAGATCAAAAGATAGTGGCTGAAGCAGCAGCCTGATGGATAAGGGTATTATACACCGCCTCACCATGATGAACGAGGATGTCTTAATTATATCCGCACTGTTTGCTGATAACACAAACTCGCCTTCAAAGATGACTCTTGTGGTGAAAAATTGCCCGCGCAGTGTTACACTTGTGAGGATGTAAATGCTGCGAGAAAATGATGCTGTCGCCATACGAGATTGCCGTCCTTGGCGTTATCCTGGTCTTGTTTGTCTTGATTTTTGCCACTCGGCTCAAAATCGAGTTAATCGCTATTATTGTGCTGTTAATGGTGGGCATCAGTGGCCTGCTGCCACCGACACAGGTCGTCTCCGGCTTTAGCAGTTCGGTGGTGATAACGCTCATCGGCTTGTTTATCATCACACACGGCCTGGAAGAAACAGGCGTCATTCAATGGATTGCCCGTCAACTGAATAATTATGGTCAAGGGTCGGAAGTCAAGCTGATTGCCCTGTTTATGGCAGCGGGTGCGACTCTCTCGCTGATTATGAACAATGTCGCCGCCGGTGCTGTCTTGCTGCCGGCAGCGGTGCGGGTGGCGCGTATATCGAATATATCGGTGTCGAAATTACTAATCCCGATGTCATTCGGCACTCTGGTCGGGGGGATGGCGACCTATCTCACCACCGCCAATATCCTGATGAGCGAACTCTTGCTCACGCGGGGTTTTGACGGGCTGGGCATGCTGGATTTTATGCCCCTGGGTGGCTTGATTGTGCTGGCGGCTTTGCTTTATATGCTGATGATTGGGCGGCGGCTTTTGCCAGAAAGAGGCTCCCAAACAGATGCCTTCAACCAGCCTGACCTGCATGATACCTATGAGTTGGCAGGTCAATTATGGCGGGTTCGCGTTTTGCCGGAATCGCGCCTTGCCCACAAGACGGTGCACGCCAGCGACATCAATGCCAAGCTGGGACTGACGGTGGCGGCGGTGCGGCACGGATACGAGGTCATCACGATTCCCAAGTCAAGCCAGATGATTTATCCGACAGATGAGTTATTGATTGTCGGGCGTGAAGAGCGGCTGCGACAGCTGCTGGCTTGGGGCAATGAGCTTATTGAGGATGCCAAACAAGCGGACAGCCGCAAACTGCCGCTTGAACCCATTGAAATTATGATTGCCCCCCGCTCTGATGCGATTGGCAAGACGCTGTCACAAATGAAGCTCAACCGCCAATCGGGTTTGCTGGCGATGGCGCTCTGGCGTGATGGACGCAGCTTTCATACCGATGTCCGCAATATGCCCTTGCAAGTTGGTGATGCGGTGCTGGTTGTCGGACAATCGGCTGATATTCAAAATCTGTCGCATAACCCCAACTATATCCTGCCCGCTGGCGAATACTCGTTCAGGTCGATTCAGACAGAGAAGGCACCCTTTGCCATCCTGATTACAGCGCTGGCGCTGGCATTATCCATCTTGAATATCTTGCCCTTGCCGATTGCCATGTTAGCTGGCGCCGCCGCTATGGTGATGACGGGATGCCTGGCGATGGAGGAGTTTTATGATGCTGTGCAATGGCGCATCATCTTTCTGGTTGCTGGCATGCTGCCCTTGAGCCTTGCCATTACGGAATCGGGGCTGGCGGCTCGGCTGGGTGCGCTGATGGTGAGCCTGCTGCCCGATTCGAGTCCCTTGCTGCTGGCTGCCAGCATGGTG
>DAOUKA010000289.1:0-12403 GCA_034421915.1 Anaerolineae bacterium | reverse complement strand
GAGGGCGGACGAGCGCCAAAGCCGAGAAACCCAAGCGAAGCGACCAGAAAGATAGCATAAGAAAAGCGCAGCGATGCCTCGACCACCAGCGCGGGAATCACCGAGGGCAAAATTTCGCGGAAGAGAATATAGGCGGTGGATTCGCCGCGAATCTGGGCGGCTTCGACAAATTCGCGTGTTTTGATATCGAGGGTGGCGCTGCGGACGACGCGGGCGACAATGGGCACATAGAGTACCGCAATCACCAGCAGGGTCACCTGATTGGCGAGTTCTGCCTGCCAGCTGCCGATTTCAAAATCGAGATTGCGAATGATGCCAACCAGCACCAGCGCCAGTAGCAGGGCGGGAATAGCCAGCAGGGCATCAATCACGCGCCCCAATATCTCGTCGACCCAGCCGCCTTGATAACCCATCAGCAAGCCGAGCGCTGAACCCAGCACAACGCTAATCAGGGTGCCCAAACCAGCAATGCGGAAGATGCTGCCAGCGCCAAGGATGACCCGGCTATAGACATCTCGTCCCAGCCGGTCTGTACCGAAGGGATGGTCGCCAAGCTGGAGTGCAGCGAGATTGAGTGTGGGTGGCAGGCGGACATCATGGCTTTGGTCGTTGGGATTGGGATAAGGAGCAAGCTGTCGTCCGAACAGCGCCAGGAACAAAAAGAAAACAACTAGCAGCGTGCCTGCGGCAGATTGTGGCTGACGCAGCAAGGCCGGCAGAAAGCGCAAAAATGCAGCACTATTGCGGCGGACACTGCTGGCTGTCATGGAGTGTCTTAGCTGATGGCCGCGCTGTCAAAGCGGGTTCGGCCGGCAAAGGGATGCAGTTCAACATCAGCGACATTGCCAGCCAGCACCATAAACTGAGCAAAGAAATAAGGCACGATAATGGGACCGCTATCCAGCATGATTTGCTGGATTTCCTTGTAAGCGGCAATCCGTTCGTCTTGATTGAGCGATGAGCGGGCGATGTCAATCAGTTCATCAACGCGAGCATCGCTGTAGTGCGACTCGTTCCAGATGGCGTCGGTTTGATAAGCGACATCCAGGTAGATTTGCGGAATCGGACGGGCGCCCCAGCCGGTTACACCAAGGTCAACTTCCATCCAGGCTTCGACCCAGTAGGTATTTTCGTCTTCCAGTTGGATTTCGACACGGATGCCAGCCTCTTCCCACTGTGCCGCCAGGGTTTGCGCCAAATCGGGAAAGTTGCCGCTGTTGGGTACGTGCAGGGTCATATCCAGTCCATCGGGATAGCCGGCTTCGGCGAGCAGCGCGGCGGCGACTTGCGGATCACGCGGCGGCACTTCGGCTTCGGACAGGAAATACTGACCGAATGCGGGTCCAATGGGCGAATCCTTGCCGACAGCCCCATAACCCAACTGAATCCGTTCCCAGATGGCTTGGCGGTCAGTCGCCAATTTGAATGCCTGGCGAACCCGAACATCATTGCCAGGAGCGCGGTCGGCACGCAAACGAGCCAGATGATGCCCACTGGTCGGGATGTCGGTGGCTGTAAAGCTGACATCCCCTGCAAAGCCGAGGAAGCTGGAGTTGTCCAGCCGCATAATGCCATCGGCTGTGCCGCCCTGAACCGCAGCAATGCCCGCTTGCTGGTCATCAAAAAAGATGAATTCGAGACGTTCAATGGCAGGTGGGCCACCCCAATAATCGGCATTGGCGGTCATAATGGCGCGGTCGCCGGGGATCAATTCTTCCAACACAAAGGGACCAGAGCCATTGAAGGCCTCACCGATATTTGACGCCCCGGATTTGAGAATGACCAGTTTATTGTCGGTGAGGTTATAGAGAAAGTCGGGGTTGGGATTGTTCAGGGTGATGACGATGGAATTGCCGTCATCAGCTTCGACTGATTCGACCGAAGCGAGCAAGTTGGCGACGGTTCCTTCCGCTTCCCGCTGCCATTGGATTGTCCAGAGAACATCATCGACGGTGACGGGGCTGCCATCGTGAAAAACAGCATCTTCGCGGATTTGCAGGGTGTACACCAAGCCATCATCGCTCAACTGCCATGACGAAGCGAGGCGCGGCACCAGATTGGCTAGCTGCATCGGTGTCGATTAAATAATCGTAGAGGGCGTTCAAAATAGCGATTTCGCTATCGCCCGATGCCGAGCGGGGGTCAAGCGTTGCTGGTGTGAGCCAGGCAATGCGGAGTGTGCTGTCTTGCGCCCGTGCGGTGCTGCCCAGTGGCGACGAGTCGAATGCGATGATGCCAACGGCGGTGGCGGCGCCAGCGGCAAAGACCTGTAGGAAATGGCGGCGAGAAAGATGAGCAGAGGTGGTGTTTGATGTGTTCTTCACGGTGGAGTTTGTCCTTTATCACTATTTGCAAATGACATCGAAGGGATAGCAAGGCGGCCATTGCCTTGTCCTTCGCTTGTTTTGCATTCCTGACCAGTCTAGCATATCTTTTGATTAAGATACACTGCCACTGCCCAAAATGTATCATAACTTGACTTCAGGCAGCAGATTCGCTATTCTTGGTTGAAATTTCAGCTATTGATTTGGAAGAGGCTTGTTCTTGCCTCCTATTTTGGGTACAAGGTAATTTTTTAATGTCGCTTTTGCCGGTTGTTGCTGCTGTGGGAACAACAAAAGTTGCAGCGGAGCACCGCGGCAGCAACCTGCGCGATTTGATGGTGGAGGCGGTGCTGGACTGCCTCACAGATGCCCGACTGGATAATCTGACGGCGGTTGAGCATGGCTTGAGCAGCTATGAGAGTGACCATTTCAACCTTCAGATGACGCTGGGCGCGATCTTGCAGGATGCCATCGGGATGCTCCCCAAGCCGAATGTTCGCATCGAAGGCGGCGGCGCAACTGGCGCCTTGGCTTTGCGGACGGCTTATGCCTATTTGCAGAGTGGTTTGTGTGATTCGATTCTGGTGTATGGTTGCGAGAAAAATGGCCGCGGGGTGTCATCGCGCACGGCCAATCAGTTGTTTGCCCTGTCGGCGGATGTCGATTGGGAAATGATGGTGGGCGGGACCTATACCGGATTTTATGCGGCGATGATACGCGCTCACATGGAACGTTTTGCCACTCGCGAAGAGCACTTTGCCCATGTCGCTGTGCGCAATCGTCATCATGCCCAATTCAACGCGATTGCCCAAAGGCCGATGAACATCACGCTGGAAGATGTGATGGCATCGCGCCCGGTTGCCGAGCCATATAAGCTCTACGATTGCAGTTTGCTGAGCGACGGCGCCGCCTGCATCTTGCTGGCAAGTGAAGATTGGGCATTGAGGCATTGCCCGTCCTTTGCCGAGCGGCCGCGAGTTTATTTTGTGGCGACGGGATGCGGCACCGATACGATGCGTTTGGGCGACCGCTATCCCGAAATCACGAATTTTCGCGCCAAACAAACGGCGGCGCGGCAGGCGTATGCGATGGCAAACATCACCGAGCCGCTGCGCCAGATTGATGTGGCTGAATTGTATGACAGTTACAGCGGAGTCGAGGTTCAGGCGGTGGAAGATTTGGGATTTGTGGCGCGGGGGCAGGGCGGCCCCAGCATCGCTGCCGGGATGTTTGACCTGGACGGCGATTTGCCGGTCAACACCAGCGGCGGCTTGCTGGGACGCGGGGCGCCAGTGGGGGCTACTGGCATTTTGCAGGCGATTGAAATTGCCCAGCAATTATGGGGCGCGGTGGACCCACGGCGTCAAGTTGCGAATGCGCGGTGCGGCTTGACCGATACCCATGCCGGCATCGCCAGCATCAGCGTCGTCAACATTTTTGAACGGCGGGATTAAGCATGTCGAACAAAGTTGCCAGCCAGATTGACATTCAAACGCTTGAAGTCGATGCCGAAAGCGATATTTGGGCACAGTTTCGTCAGGTCGAGCGCATTACCCTCACCTTGACCCAATCCTACCGCTATAGTCTCGGCAAGTATTCCCGATTTTTCATTGAACTGGAAAAGCAGCGCTTTATGGTGACTGGCTGCGGGACCTGTGGCAAGGTTTATGCGCCGCCGCGTCCGGTTTGTCCTGATTGCCTAAATGTCACCGACTGGGTAGAATTGTCGGGCAGAGGTGAAGTCAAGACCTTTTCGATACTGCACTTTTCGCCCGACACAAACGATGATGTTCGTTCGCTTGAGACGCCGTACATCCTCGCCTATGTGCTGCTGGATGGCGCGGATACCCTCTTCCCGCATTTGCTCAAGGCGCCGCTGGATGAGGTTCATATCGGGATGAAGGTCCAGGCTGTTTATCGCAATCAAGCGGTAGACCATCCCATTCATCTTATGTATTTTGTGGCAATGGAGGACCCATGAGCGCACGCAAACAGAAGCTCATCAACCGCCCGGAAAATATCCTCAGCGAAATGCTGGCGGGCTTTGCCGCCGCTTATGGCGATATTGTCCGCCTAACTGATGAGGGGCTGATTGTTCGGGCAGAACCCAAGGCACAGGGCAAGGTCGGTTTGGTGATTGGCAACGGCAGCGGACACGAACCAGCCATGATTGGGCTGGTTGGCAGTGGCTTGTTTGATGTCAATGTGGCTGGCGAGATTTTCACGGCGCCCGGGCCAGAGCGCATTCTGGCCGGGATTAAGGCGGCTGACCGCGGGGCGGGTGTGCTGGTTTGCGTCTCCCATCATGCCGGCGATTTGCTGAATGCCGAACTGGCCTTGGAACTCTGTGAGGCGGAGGGCATCGACAATGTGGAGATGGCTGTCTTGTATGATGACATTTCCAGTGCGCCCAAAGGCAGGGAAGCAGAACGGCGCGGGACAGCCGGCCTGTTTTTTGTTTGGAAGATGCTGGGCGCTTATTGTGAAGGCAGCGGCGACCTGGCACAGTGCAAGGCGATTGCCGAGAAAATCCGCGACAATACCCGCAGCCTGGCGATGGCGCTGTCATCCTGTGCCAGCCCCATCAGCGGCAAGGTCATGTTCGAGATGTCGGACGATGAGATGGAAATCGGCATGGGTGTGCATGGCGAGATGGGCATGGGACGGCAGAAAGTGCTAAGCGCTGATGACACCATTGATCTGATGCTGCCGCCGATTATTGACGATTTGCCCTTTCAGGCGGGGGATGAGGTGCTGGTGCTGCTGAACAACAGTGGCAGCCTAACCTTGATGGAGTTGTTCATCTTATACCGGCAGGTCGCGGAGAGACTGGCTGAAGCCGATATTCGTGTCTATAAATCATGGATTGGCCCTTATGCGACGACGCAGGAAATGGCAGGATTTGCCTTGTCTCTCTGCCGTGTGGATGAGGAATTGAAGGCTTTGTGGGATGCACCCGCCAATGGCGCTTATCTGAAGCAGCTATGAACGAGATTACAGTTCCGCGCTTGCAGGCGATGATGCTGGCAATATCGGAGCGGATTTCCGCTCAAGCCGAGGGCTTGAATCGGCTGGATTCGGCTTTGGGCGATGGCGACCATGGCACTGGCATCAGCACCGCTTTTGCGTTTGCCGTCCAAAGCATTGAGGCGCTTGAAGAGCCGAGCTTGGGCGATGTCTGGCTGACGGCAGCCAGAGCATTGATGAATCGCATGGGCGGGGCATCAGGCGCATTGTTTGGGACTTTTTTTCTGAAGGGAGTTGGGATTGCCGAAGGCAAGGACAGCCTGAACAAAGCAGACATGGACGGCATCTTGCAAGCTGGATTGGCAGGGGTCAAGGGGCGCGGCAAGGCGGAGGTTGGCGACAAGACGATGGTTGATGCGCTCCAGCCGGCAGTTGAGGCATTTTGTGCGGGCGAGACCTACCCCGTGGCTTGGCAAAAAGCGGCGGCGGCAGCCTGGCAGGGCGCAGAATCCACCACGAACATGCTGGCGCGGCATGGACGGGCGAAGTTCATTGGCGAGCGGGCGGTCGGGCATCAAGATGCCGGCGCCACGACCATTGCCTTGATTTTCGAGGCCATCCGAGAGTATTGGGAAGTCATTGAGGGGGAGTAAAGGGAAATGGCAAAACATAAATTGCGGCTGGGTTATATTGGCACATCGATTTCATCTTATTTCGCCAGCGAATACCATCAGCGTTCGCGGGCAATCGCCGGCCTGGAAAAACTGGCCGAGGAGCTTGATTTTCAGTTGATTGCGGTGCATGAGGAAGTGATGTCGGAAGAGGGTTCGGTTCGGGCTGCTGAGTACCTGCGGGACAACGAGATTGATTTTTTGCTCTTGCAGACGGCGGCTTGCAGCATGGGGGAGCAGCTGCTGCCGCTAGTCAAAGCGGCGCCGCGCCTTGGGCTGTGGGCGACCCCCGACCCGCAGCAAGATGGCGAAATCAAGATTCATTCGGTGGTTTCGATGAGTCATTTTGCTTCGATTTTGAAACGTTACCTGAAGCATGAAAACATTCCCTTCAAGTGGTTTTATGGTCATGTTGAAACCGAAACCTTTCAAAGCCGCCTGGCGGTGACCATCCGTGCCTTGACGGCTGTCAAGAATATCGAACGCTCGCGGATTGGCTGGATTGGCAACTTGTCGCCGGGGTTCAATGATATGATTTTTGATGAGCGCCTGCTGCGCAGTCGGCTGGGGATTGCGGTTTTGCCACACGAACTGGCGGAACTGGTGCGGCGTGCGCGGGCTTATGACCCGGCGCCGGTGAATGCTGCGGTGAATGAAATCAAATCGGCAGCCAGTGAGATTCGGGTGACAGAAGACAGCGCCTTTGACCGCGTGACACGGCTTTACCTGGCGATGCGGGATATGGCGAGCGAATATGATTATGATGCGCTGGCGGTGCAGTGTTGGCCCAACTTCCAGTCGTATTTCCAGGTCGCGCCCTGCATGGCATATAGCTGGCTGGGCAGTGAAGACGGAATCGCGGTATCCTGTGAGGGGGATGTGTTGGGGGCGGCAAGCATGTATCTGCTGAATGTGCTGACGGGGGCGGCAGGCTCATCCACCTTGCTCGATATGACCGCGCTTGACCCCGAAACCAATGCTATGCTGATGTGGCATTGCGGTGTATCGCCACGGCACTTCGCTAATGACGATGGCATCAAATGGGTCGATCATGTTACGCTTGGACGTAAAGGGGATGATGGTCCCTATGGCGTGGCAGGCGACCAGGTCTTTGCCGCGCAGGAAACGACAGTGAGTTATATCGGAGATGACGGCAGCAGTTTGCTGGTCATCCGCGCCGATATTATCGAACACCGCAAAAAAGGCTTTGATGGCACCCGCGGCTGGTTCGCGCATTTTGAACTGAACAAACAGCCTGTCAGCTTGATGGATTTGATTAACACCTTGACAGTGCGGGGGCATGAGCATCATTTTGCGGTTGGTCAGGGGGATGTTACTGACGAACTGATGGAATTTGCTGCCTGGAAGGGGATGCGTCTGATTGAGCATATCCCGCAAGCGAATTATTTACAGTTGGAAGGGGTCAATGTATAACTTTAGGGGAAGGAAGGCCCGTTTGGGGCGAATCAACTTTGTTTATCCATTTTAGTCAAAGGACGAGATATGTTTAGAAAGTCGTTTTTAATTGTTCTTCTGTTGTTTGCTTTATTCTTGAGCCTTGCCGGGATGGCGCTGGCTCAGGATATGGGCATGATGGACGCGCCGCCAGGTTTTGACAGCTGGGACGATGTCGTTGCAGCGGCGGACGGTGCGACCGTCAACTGGTATATGTGGGGCGGCTCGGATTCCATCAACAACTTTGTCGATACGACCTATGGCATTCCCTTGATGGAAGAATACAATGTCACACTTAATCGGGTGCCGCTGGCGGATACGGTCGATGCGGTCAATCAGGTCTTGAGTCAGGCTGAAGCTGGTGTTGGCGGGGATGATGGCACGATTGATCTCATCTGGATCAATGGCGAAAACTTCTTCACGCTCAAGCAGGCGGAGCTGCTCTATGGTCCCTGGGCAGAAAACATCCCCAACAGCGTCTTGGTGAACTGGGATAATCCGGCGCTGAACCTGGACTTTGGTCGGCCGGTCGAAGGCTATGAAAGTCCGTGGTCGGGTGCACAATTCCACTTCATTTATGATTCGGCGCGGATGGATGCCGATGACCTGCCGCGCAGTTATGCCGAGTTGGGCGACTGGATTGCCATGAATCCAGGTCGCTTTACCTATATCGCGCCAGGTCCGGGAGCTTTCCAAGGGACGCGCTTTGTCAAGCAGGCGCTGTTTGAGGTCAGCGGTGGTCAAAGCCAGTGGGTTGGCGAGTTTAATCAGGCATTGTATGACCAGCATGCTCCTGTGCTGTGGGATTTGCTGAATAGCTGGGAAGCCAATTTGTGGCGCGGTGGCGAAACCTATCCCGCCAATATCGGTGAATTGCATGAACTCTTTGCCAATGGCGAAGTTGACTTCACGATTACCCAACGGATTTCGGGCGCTGCACCGGACATCGCCGCCGGGCTAATTCCGCCGACCAGCCGCGCGTTTTCGTTTGATGACAACATGATTGGCGATTTCAACTATGTTGCCATTCCCTTCAACGCGCCCAATAAAGCGGCGGCTTTGCTGCTGGCGGATTTGATTTTGCGTCCTGACCGTCAGGCATTGCAGGTTATTCCCGAAAACGGCTTTGGCTTGGCATTTGCCATTGATGTCAACCGCGTGGAAGACGAAAGCGATTTGATGGCGCTGGAGGCAGCGGCCAGCAGTTTGGGCGAGGCGGCGGCTGATCCAGCCAGGCTGGCGGGCGCTTTGGTATCGGATATTGCTGCCGAATATCAGGCACTCATCGAAACGGATTGGGAAGCTAACGTTTTGCAATAGGTTGATGGCTGCCGAGCATCCGCGTGGGTGTTCGGCAGCACCCTCTTGATTCGCAGAAGCCAGCACCGTAGGAGATTTTTTGTTGGTATGACACAGGTTATCCTCGACAAGATTCAAAAAATTTATCCTGGCGCGGATGTCCCAGCGGTTGACGACTTTTCGCTGGAGATACCGACCGGCAAGCTGGTCGCGTTTTTGGGGCCCTCTGGCTGTGGCAAGACAACCACCTTGAAAATGATTGCCGGTTTGATTCAGCCAACAGGTGGAAGAATCCTCTTCGATGGCGAGGATATTTTGCCGATTCCTGCCGAAAAACGGGGAGCGGTGATGGTGTTTCAGAATTATCTGCTGTTTCCCTATATGTCGGTGGGGGACAATGTAGGCTTTGGGCTTAAAATGCGCGGCGTGAAGAAGGCGGTGATTGCCAAGAAAGTGCAGCAGATGCTGGAACTGGTCAAATTGCCCGACATCGCCAAGCGCCGACCGTCGCAATTATCCGGCGGGCAGCAGCAGCGGGTGGCTCTGGCACGTGCGCTGATTACCGAGCCGCGCGTCCTGCTGCTGGATGAGCCTTTGAGCAATCTGGATGCGCATCTCCGCGATGAAATGCGTGACCTCATCCTCACCATTCAGCGCGAGTTGGCTGTTACCACCGTATTTGTGACCCACGACCAGGAAGAAGCGGTCTTGCTGGCGGATCAGATTGCCTTGATGTTTGATGGCTTGCTGCTGCAATATGCCTCCCCGGCGGAGTTTTATCAGCGTCCCATCTCAGAGCGGGCGGCGCGTTTTTTTGGTGGCGTGAATTTTATCCCCGCCCGCCGTGACAATGGTCGTGTGCGAACTGATGTGGGCGAATTTCATTTCGATGCCCGTCATCGTGACCAGGCGCCCAGTGGCGCGACCACCCTGACCATCCGCCCAGAGCAGATTCGACTGAATGCGGGGACCGCCTCCAATACCGTCAAGGGGCGCATCCGCGAGCGGATTTATGTCGGTACTTATACACGCTACAAGATTATGCTGGGCGAGCATGAAATCGAAGCAATCCGCAGCGCTGACCTGCCAGGGGCAATCAAGGTCGGTGATGAGGTCGATATTCATTTCCCGGCGGACAGGATATGGATTGTCCCGAAGCAGAAGTAATTCTGGCGCACCCCCCTTAACACAGCAGCAAAACCTGATGGTGGGGACATTGTGGATGACCTATGCCCTATTTTATTTAGGGCGCGTCAACCTCAGTGTTGCTTTGCCGAGTCTGGTGGTGGCATTGCATGCCAGTCGCGCTGAAGTGGGGGCGCTGGGGACGGTGTTTTTCTGGGTGTGCGGGATTGGACATTTTGTCAATGGCGAAATCGGCAGCCATCTTAGCCCTTTTCGGATGGTGAGCGCCGGATTATTAACGATAGCCCTAGTCAACCTTGCCTTTGCCCTGCAAACATCGCTGGCTGTCATGCTGGTGTTATGGGGCATCAACGGCATCGCCCAATCGGCGGGATGGGCGCCGATGCACCGCATTCTCGCCGAAGGCTTGGACAGAAGCCAAATCAAACGGGTATCTACACTCATGCCCTTCAGTTATGTGGTCGGCACTGCTTTTACCTGGACATTTATCGGGGCGCTGGCGACGGGCGGAAATTGGCAGATTGCCTTCTGGCTGCCCGGATTGATCATGCTGGGGGTGCTGCTATTCTGGTGGAAGGCGGGAATTGATGCTCCCAAAATGAAATCGCCCGGCTTCCGCCTGGACCATGTCACAGACGACTTGCGTGCCGTCTGGTTTGTGCTGGTATCGGCGTCCTTGGTGGGTTTTGTGTTTAATGGCACGTTGATTTGGCTGCCGAGCTATATCCTGGATACCGGCTTCATATCGGAGAGTCTTGTTGGATTTGCTGCCGCGGTCATGCAGGTGATTGCTGTCATGGGTTTACTTCTGGCGCGATACTGGGTCGTGCGCAGCAATCAGGTATTTGCCACCACGGTTGGGATGTTTGCGGTGACAGCTTTTGCTTTGTTACTCTTGACGATGACAACAGGTGTGTTGGCGCTGTTTGTCATTACTGTCGCCTTGATGATGCTCAATGGCGCATTTGGGCTGGTGGTTAGCTCGATTCCCTTACTGCTGGCAGCGCCCGGACGTGTTTCATCAATTACTGGCAGCGTCAATATGATGACGGGTTTTTTCGGCGGCATGGCGGGTTTTACTATTGGGGCTTTGGTCGAGATGAGCGGGTGGCAAGCTGTATTTGGATTGTGGGCGGTGATTTTGCTGCTGGCATCGCTATTGATTTGGCTGAAGCGTGATGAAGCCCACGCGGCAGGGATGTAAAAAGTTCCTGCGGGCATAAAAATCATAAAGTTTGTCACTGGCGTGGCTTCATTAAAAAGAATAGCAGACAAAGGGATGAATGATGACAAAAGCGGCACCACTGACGGGCTTGAAAGTCGTAGACCAGACGCAGGCACTTGCTGGGCCTTACTGTGCGATGATATTGGGTGATTTAGGCGCGGAGGTTGTCAAAATCGAACGTCCGGGGATTGGCGATCAATCACGGCAATGGGCGCCCCCCTATATTGGCGACCAAAGCTGTTATTATCTGGCGGTCAATCGCAACAAGCGCGGCATCGCCTTGAATATCCGTGCGGATGCCGGGCGTGAGATTATCCATGGACTGGTCAAGGATGCCGATGTGTTCCTGACCAATTTGGCGACGGCGGCATCGCTCCAAAAATACGGCATTGATTACGAAACCCTGCGCGGCATCAATCCGCGTTTGATTTATGCCTCCATCAGTGGTTATGGTCGCACGGGACCGCGGGCAGGACAGCCAGGGTATGATCTGGTATCGCAAGCCGAATCAGGCACGATGGCACTGACAGGCGAGGTGGATGGCGCACCGATGCGCTTCCCGACGCCGATGGCCGATATGACCTGTGGCTTGTTCACCTTGATTGGCATTCTGGCAGCGCTGAACGTCCGCCATCACAGCGGCAAAGGGCAATTTTTAGATAGCTCCCTGCAAGAGGGGCAGATGACCTGGCTGGAGAATTATGCCGGTGAGTATTTCGCCGACGGGCAGGATCCGCCACGGCGCGGGAATCGTCATCCCCAGGTGGTGCCTTACGAAGCGGTGCAGGGCAGCGATGGCGACTGGTTTATCTTGGGCGTTGGCTCGGATAATATCTGGAATGTTTTTTGTCAGTATGTGGGGCATGATGAACTGGCAAGGGATGAGCGCTTTGCCACCAATGCCAGCAGGATTGCCCATTACGACGACCTGTTGCCGATTGTACGGGAGATTATCCGCCACAAAAGAACTGATGAATGGCTGTCGGAGTTACGGCGGGTCGGTGTCCCCTGTGGACGGATTAACACGGTGGCAGAGGCATTGAGCGACCCGCATGTTATCGAGCGCGGCATGATTGTTGAACTGGAGCATCCAGCGCTGGGGTGGGTCAAATCGCTGGCAACGCCGGTTCATCTGTCGGATACCCCTTTGGTGTATCATCGTCATCCGCCAGCATTGGGCGAACATAGCGATGAAGTGCTGGCTGAACTCGGTTACAGCCCATCAGAAATCGGTCAACTGCGCGAACAGGGAGTGATAGCATGAATCATCTTTCGCGTTTTCCCCAACTCAGCCAAGCGGAGTATGAGCGCTTGCT
>DAOUKA010000288.1:0-3895 GCA_034421915.1 Anaerolineae bacterium | reverse complement strand
CATCCGGTGTTTAGATTCCTCGACGATGAAGCAGGATACATCTGCGAGGTAAGATATGGTGATGCCACTGCAAATGCACTGCAACGCGGATTGTGGACACATACACGCAAGGCTGTTAAACATTTTGACAGCATTACCCATGGATGGATTGATTATGCTCATAATTTAGTTCTGGTTAAACTCTTCTCTCATGCTCTGGTTTCGTCAGAGAGTGGGCATCAGCAAGCCTTGCGTGAAATTAAACGGGACATACAGAAAATCATGGAAGGCGAGCGCTTGTGAACCGCGTATTTATCCAGCATGATTTATTTTCAGACCGCGCTGTTCCACAGGTCAAAACCGAAGGCATCAAATATATCGGCTCAAAGCTGCGAATGATTCCTTATATCCTTGAAATCGCGATGCGAATTGGTGCGCGTTCGGTGTTGGATGGTTTTACAGGCTCAACGCGGGTTGCACAGGCATTTGCCCAAATCGGCTGTGATGTTGTCGCCGCGGATATATCCAAGTGGTCGGAAGTATTTGCGACTTGCTACCTGCGAAATGAGCGCGGTAAAGGCATCAAAGACATACTGGAAGAACTCAATGGCGTCGTGCCGATTGATGGCTGGTTTACCGAGCATTATGGCGGGGAGGCGCAAACGCCCGTGGTGAACGGGTACAAGAAACCTTGGCAAAAACACAACACCCGCAAACTGGATGCCATTCGAGAACGAATAAGCCAGATGAATCTAGCCCCAGTGGAAGAGGCAACCGCGCTAACCAGCCTTATGCTGGCGCTTGACCGAGTGGATAGCACTTTAGGACACTTCGCGTCCTATTTGAAAGCGTGGGCGCCGCGCTCATTCAACAGCCTCGTTCTCAAAGAGCCTCTTTTTATTGCCACAGCAGGCAAGCATCGTGTTGAGTGTGGCGATATATTCAAAATCATAGAAAATATGCCCGAAGTAGACCTCGCATATCTTGACCCGCCATACGGTTCAAACAACGAGAAGATGCCACCATCACGAGTGCGGTATGCGTCATATTATCATATCTGGACAACGGTATGTCTCAATGACAGACCCGAAGTGTTTGGCAAGGCGCTGCGGCGGGCAGATACACGCGATACTGTGGCAGGTTCAATCTTTGAGGAATTTCGGCGCGGGCCGAGCGGCAGGTTTTTGGCTGTGGAAGCCATAGAACGATTGATTAAGAAAATTCCTGCCAAGTATGTTTTGCTGTCATACAGTTCAGGTGGCAGAGCAACCGCAAGCGAACTGATGGAAATGCTTCAGGAAGTCGGGGAGATCCAAGAGATTGCCGAAATCGAGTATAAGCGGAATGTGATGGCGGGAATGAGATGGACAAACGAATGGATAAGACCGAAGGAAGGTAAAAATATCGAATACCTGTTTTTGTTAAGGAAGTAAGCTCGGATGCTTTTGATATTATTCCCTTAGATTTTCAGCTGATGCACATGACGGATGAAGTTTTGCTGCCGCAGGATGTCCATCAGCGGCTCGGGGAGCGCTTCGTCGAAGTTGAGAACGGTCAGGGTATGGCCGCCGGGTTTGGCGCGGCCGGTGTGCCAACTGGCGATGTTGACCCCGTGTTCGGCCATCAGCGTGCCGACCTTGCCAATCACGCCGGGCTGGTCATAACTGCCCATGATGAGCAAATGACCGCGCGGCTCAAAGTGAATGCGATAGTCATTGATTTGCAGAATGTAGGGTTTCTGACGGTCGAGCAGGGTGCCGGCGATGCTGATGTCTTCGTGGTCTTCCAGTGAAAGCTGACAGGTGATGACATTGCTGTATTCACTGATTTTGATGCCTTTCACCTGAGTAATCTGCCAGCCGCGCTCGGTCGCCAGCACGGGGGCATTGACAAAGCCGACCTTGTCGCCCAAAATCGGAGTCAGCAATCCCTTGAGGATGCCGACGGTCATCGGTTTGATGAGTCCGTTCATATCCTCGCCTATAATCTCAATGGCAACCCGCCTGATTGGACTGCGCGCCAGAATGTGATGCAAGGCGCCGATGCTTTCCGCCAGCTGCATATAGGGGCGAATATGCTCATAGTTCACGCCGGGCAGCAGCGGCATATTGACCACATTGCGATAATCGCGGTCGTTCAGGGCATCCACAACCTGCTTGACAATTTGCATGGATAAATCCTGCTGGGCTTCGGCTGTGTTGTCGCCAATGTGCGGTGTGTGAATGACGTTATCCAAGCCAATCAGAGGGCTGTTGAAGGGAGGCTCTTCGTTCCAGACATCCACCGCGATGCCGCCCAAATGCCCGCTTTTGAGCGCCTCTGCCAGCAAGGCCTCTTTAATGATGCCCCCGTGCGAGGTGTTGATAAAGCGGGCGCCAGGTTTCATCTGTTTCAGGCTGTCCGCCGTGAGGAAGTCTTGTGTCTCGCGGGTTGCCGGCACATGCACGCTGACATAATCGGCAGAACCCAGCAGTTCGCGCAGGCCAACCAGCAGGATGCGCCGGTCGCTGACCTGCTCTTCGCTGATATAGGGGTCATAGGCTCGGACAGTCATGCCGAATGCCAGGCACAGCCGCGCCACCCGCTGGCCGACCCGTCCCAAGCCGACAATGCCGATGGTTTTGCCATGCAGCTGTCTGCCGACCTGCTGCTGACGGTCAAACAGCCACCAGCCTTCGCGCAGGCTGTCATGGATGGCTGGCAGATTGCGGTTGAGCGCCAGCATCAGCGTCAGGGTGTGTTCGGCGGCCGCGACGGCGCCCACGCCCGGCATATTCATCACCAGGATGCCGCGCTCGGTCGCATATTCGATATCGATGCCGGTTAAGCCGGCGGACATGCGGGCAATCAGTTTCAAGTTGGGCGCATATTCGAGCAGCGGGGCATCCAGCTTGAAATCGTCACGGGTGATAATGGCAGTGGCATCCTGCAATGCCTGCCGCACATTGGAGGTCTTGGGCGGGACGCTGGTTACAGTGATGTTATCGCTGGCTTGAAGCTGTGCGATGCTTGCCGGCGTGAGGTCGGCCGCCACCAGGATATGATGCTGGGTCAAGAGAACCAGCCTTTCGTCTTGAACTCATCCAATACCTCGTGCAGGCTGCGGTAGAGCCTGTCGTTGATGCCTTCAAAGTCAGCCAGGCTGGAATGGGATAAATCGGGCACGGTGTAGCAGGTCATGCCGGCAGCCAGCGCCGACTGCGTTCCAGCAGGGCTGTCTTCCAGCGCCAGACATTGCGCTGGCGGGCATCCGATTTGCGCGGCGGCATATAAATAGATGTCGGGCGCCGGTTTGCCCCGCGCCATAGATTCAGCCGAATAGCGTTGTGGAATGAGCTTGTCCCAGCCGAGCAGAGCCAGAAAATGCTCGATGATGGACTGCGGCGAACTGGATGCAATCGCACGCGGGATGTCCTTTTCGGCGGCGTAGCGGATGATATCCTCGGCGCCGGGACGCGGTTTGATTTTCTCCCGCGGCATCTCCATCATACCCGCCACCAGTCGGGCCGCTGCTTCGGCCGGTGAATGGGCGACTTTGGGATAATGGCGGCAGATAATGGCGGCGAATTCCTCAACCCGCAGGCCGACGGTTAAATCCCGCACCTCATCGGTGTAGCTGTAACCGCCCGCTTCGATGATGCTCGCTTCGATTTCATACCAGACTGGCTCGGAATCCACCAGCAGTCCGTCCATATCAAAGATAATTGCGGCAAAGCTCATTTTCAGATGATGTCCTCGAATTCCTGAATAAATTCATGGCGCTGGCTCGCGCTGCTGAAAAGCAAATGCTGCCGCTGCCGCGCCAGTCGAATGCCTTTGCGATAAAGCGCTTGGTGCGGTGTGGCTTGCACAGTATGCCAGCCCTTGCGCCCCGCCGACAGAGGGAGAATGACCGCCAGCGAAGCCGTCTGCACGA
>DAOUKA010000287.1:0-2067 GCA_034421915.1 Anaerolineae bacterium | reverse complement strand
ACGGGCATGTTTGGGCGAGATTTGGGCGAAATCTCGCCCAGAGTCACCACGGACGGCCGTCCAACATTCAATCTTCATTATCTAGTCCTTCCTGCAGCTCAGCCGGACAAAGTTGACATTGGTCAACTAGGCCTGCAACCCTACCCTCAACCGGCCGCACGCTCGGGACCACGCCCCCTTTTAGGCTGAGAACGGACCACGGGCATGTTTGGGCGAGCTTTGGGCGAAATCTCGCCCAGAGTCACCACGGACAGCCGTCCAACGTTCAATCTTCATTATCTAGTCCTTCCTGCAGCTCAGCCGGACAAGGTTGACATTGGTCAACTAGGCCTGCAGCCCTACCCTCAACCGGCCGCACGCGAAACACCACGCCCCCATTTAGGCTGAGAATGGACAACGGGCAAGTTTGGGCGAGATTTGGGCGAAATCTAGCCCAGAGTCACCACGGACGGCCGTCCAACATTCAATCTTCATTATCTAGTCCTTCCTGCAGCTCAGCCGGACAAAGTTGACATTGGTCAACTAGGCCTGCAACCCTACCCTCAACCGGCCGCACGCTCGGGACCACGCCCCCTTTTAGGCTGAGAACGGACAACGGGCAAGTTTGGGCCAGATTTGGGCGAAATCTCGCCCATAGTCACCACGGACGGCCGTCCAACATTCAAACTTCATTATCTAGTCCTTCCTGCAGCTCAGCCGGACAAAGTTGACAATGGTCAACTAGGCCTGCAACCCTGCCCTCAACCGGCCGCACGCTCGGGACCACGCCCCCTTTTAGGCTGAGAACGGACAACGGCCAATTTGGGCGAGATTTGGGCGAAATCTCGCCCAGATTCACCACGGACGGCCGTCCAACATTCAATCTTCATTATCTAGTCCTTCCTGAAGCTCAGCCGGACAAAGTTGACATTGGTCAACTAGGCCTGCAACCCTACCCTCAACCGGCCTCACGCTCGGGACCACGCCCCCTTTTAGGCTGAGAACGGACAACGGGCAAGTTTGGGCGAGATTTGGGCGAAATCTCGCCCAGAGTCACCACGGACGGCCGTCCAACATTCAATCTTCATTATGTAGTCCTTCCTGCAGCTCAGCCGGACAAAGTTGACATTTCGGGACCACGCCCCCTTTTAGGCTGAGAACGGACAACGGGCAAGTTTGGGCGAGATTTGGGCGAAATCTCGCCCAGAGTCACCACGGACGGCCGTCCAACATTCAATCTTCATTATCTAGTCCTTCCTGCAGCTCAGCCGGGCAAAGTTGACATTGGTCAACTAGGCCTGCAGTGTGACCTATTCACCCCCCACAATAGTCCACAATAGACCTAGAGTGTGTGTGTGTGCTGGTACTGCTCTCCTGCTTAGTGCCAGCTATTGAGAACATACTTTCAGATCAATTCATCCACTCACTAATGCAGTTGGAGTCAGTTTGACTTCGATATAGTGAATATATATTGATATTGCAATCTTTTCAGGTCAGTGGGAGCTGAAGAAATCAGATGTACATCTCAAAGAGCGCCATCTGCTGGCATAAGAAGAGTACGTGTCACCATTGATAACGCCAGAATAGAAACATATGAGTACAGCTACACTGAAAACCCGGTGTTCACAGGAGTGGAGCCTCAAAACATTATCCCAGCGTAAGCAGTACTAACTAGTACTGTACATTGTTTATGCGAACATGTGGTGTGCATATACATGTAGTACTTTGCATAATAATGAACTGATTCTTAAAGTTACCAAACCATATGTATTTTCAGTGGAGGGACAACCCTAACCTTCAGAGGCCGTTATCTAAACGTTGTCCTCAACCCACAACTCTCTTTGACTGTTAATAACTACACACACAACAGTGTAAGCACCTAATTCAGTTAGTGTTACCACTAGTTCGGTACAGCTTAGTTTACTCTGTGCAATTATCTGCCTTTCAACAGTTATGTAGGCCAAAGAGCAGTTTCCTGCTGGCGTGCATAGCTCCCAGGCTTTCTGACGTGACTTTTGACAGTGAACATGTAGCCAGAAGGAACACAGACAACAATATACAAGTCAACTATACCGTAGTGATGGATGG
>DAOUKA010000286.1:0-11470 GCA_034421915.1 Anaerolineae bacterium | reverse complement strand
GGGTAAAATATCTAGTTTTCCCTGTATTTCGTGGCTTTTTGGGTCGCAAATCGCTTGACATCCTAAAATACAGGTGTTAAACTACCAATTAGTGTAGTATCTTTGTTAATCTAAGCCAATTTTGTTTGCTAGGAGGCAGTCAAGATGAAGTTGCAGTTGTCGCGTTCGTTCGTTACGGTCATTTTATTTTTAGCCTGTGTGGCGTTGGTTCTGCTGGCACAGGGCGGGCCTGTCCAGGCATGTCAAGATGGGATAGGCGGCGGTCAGGAAATTCAAGTGGTTGTGGGTCCCTTGCTTATCCGCAGCTCACCTGCTGGGGATATTATCGGGACGTTAGCAGTGGGTAAAACTTTTGTCATCACAGAACAAATCGAAGCTAACGGCTATCTGTGGGCGGGACATGCCCATGGCTGGTCGGCGCTCCATGCGCTTGACTGTTCCGATGTGTTCACTCAATCGACTGGCGCAGTCAGTGCCAGCGCTGCGCCGGCAGCAGAAGACGCGCCAGCGCCACCACCGCCACCAGCCGGAGATGATAACAAATGCTACACGGACTGGGATTTCTGTAATACGGGCACTCCCGATGAGATCGCCTACAAATGGCGGCTGGGCTATTGGACCGCGGCTCAGGAGTCTGGCATGGTGCCGGAGCATGCTGAGCCGAAAGATTTGGCCGAAGGAAAGATGGATTCTATAACGGTGCGAATGGTGATGCCAACTAAAGCGCCTGAGTCAAGTGGGCCAAAGCCTGAGAGGACTCCTGGGCCCGAGATGACTCCCGAGATGACTCAAGAGGGTAATTAGAGAAAGTGCGAGACTCGCTCGCAGAAGCATAACATGTTGACAGTTGAAGCAGGGGCGCTTGTACATAACGCAAGCGCCCTTTTTTGCTTCCCCGTTGAAGCGCCCGTCGTTTTCCAGTGGATTTTCTTTCAGATGAAATAACTGACTTGACATTCGCTGTCGGGTCGGTTTACAATATATTTCCTGTGAAAGTGCAATGTCATATTGCGCTTGATGCTCGCAGTGTGATGCCGCCCACCATTGATATTTACTAAATCCAAGTCAATTTTGTTTGCCAGGAAGTGGTCAATATGAATTTGCAGTTATCGCGTTTGTTGGTTACAGTCATTTTGTTTGCAGCCTGTGCGGCGCTGGTTTTGCTGGCACAGGATGAGCCTGTCCAGGCCTGTCAAGACGGGACAGGCAGTGGTCGGGAAATTCGAGTGATTTTTGGTCCCTTGCGTATCCGCAGCGCACCCGCCGGGGAAATTATCGGGGTGTTAGCAGTGGGTGAAACTTTTTTCATGGGAGAACAGGTTGAAGCTGGCGACTATCTTTGGGCGAGACATGCGCGTGGCTGGTCGGCGCTCCATGCGCTTGACTGTTCGATTGTGTACACTGAAGCGACAGGCGCAGTCGTTGCCCTGCCAGCAGCGGGCGCCGCGTCAGGTGCAGCCGCTGTCCCGCCAGGTGATAACAAGTGCTATACGGACTGGGATTTCTGCAATTCGGGGAGTGAAGCTGAAAACGCCTATTACTGGATGCTGGGCTGGTGCGCTGCGGCTATTGAGCGCGGCGCGGTGGCGGCATCGCCCAGTGCGTGTATGGGTCAAGAGGAGGGGACGGTGACTTTCCCGCCCTCGTCGTCAGCGCTAGCAGCCGGAGATGATAACAAGTGCTATACGGACTGGGATTTTTGCAATTCGGGGAGTGAAGCTGAAAACGCCTATTACTGGATGCTCGGCTGGTGCACTTCGGCTATTGAGCGTGGCGCGGTGTCGGCATCGCTCAGTGCGTGTATGGGTGGAGAAGAGGGGGCGGTGTCTGTCCCATCCTCATCGTCATCACGACAGCCGCAGCCTACACCACAGCCCACACTCATACCACAATCCACACTCACACCGCAGCCTTCGCCTACACCTACATTGCCACCTTCGCCCACATTTACGTTGATGCCTACATCTACACCTACACTGGAGCCTACTGCTACTGATAGTATTGGCTAGGATGACGAAGGAGTCTTAGGGAAAACGCGAGACTCGCTTGCAGAAGCATAACATGGTGACAATCGAAGCGCCCGTCGTTTTCCAGTGCGATTTTTCCGGATGAAATGATGAAATAACTGACTTGACATTCGCTGTCGGGTCAGTTTATAATAGGGTATCTATGGAAAGTGCCGAGAATGTCACATTGTGCTTGAGGCTCAGGGCGAGAAGAGACCTGATGCCTGTTTGGTGTTGGCTGTGACTGCATCACTCGAGTTTCATCTGTTCATCAATTTTCTATCCACAATATCATAGCGCAGAGGAGGTTACGCCTTGGAGGCGAAAGACTTTAGCGCACTACGGATTAGCCTGGCTTCTCCGGAACAGATTCGTTCCTGGTCGTATGGCGAGGTAACGAAGCCCGAAACCATTAACTATCGCCGTCTTCGTCCAGAAATGGATGGTTTATTTTGCGAAAGGATCTTCGGTCCCACTCGTGACTGGCAGTGTTACTGTGGGAAATACAAGAACATCCGCTATCGCGGTGTTGTGTGTGACAAATGCGGTGTGGAAGTCACGCGCTCGTCTGTCCGCCGCGAACGAATGGGGCATATCGAGCTTGCGGCGCCGGTGGCGCATGTGTGGTACACCCGTCGCGTGCCGAGTTATCTGGGGCTGCTGCTGGATGTCAGTCGGCGGAATCTGGATCGCGTACTTTACTTTGCCCAGTATGTCGTGACTCGGGTTGACGAAGATGCGCGAAGGAAAGCCATCAATCGCATCCTGAAAGAGCTTGAAGACGCGGAGCAGGAAATTGCCCGCAAACTTGACCTGCTTGAGGCAGAAAGGGATAAAGAGGCTGACGAAATCCGCAAGCATTATGAGGCGGAACTGGCTCGATTGAGCGATGAGGTGATGAGCGAAGCGCAATCAGCGCAGCGCCGCATCGAAAGCCTGCTGGGGCAGTCGGCGCCAGCGGCAATCAAACTGGAATCGTTCGAGGATGTAATTGTCGGGAAGGGCGAAACGATTGCCAATGAGCATATTTCACGGATTCAGACCTTGGTGAATGACTATTTGAGCAGTCTTCAGTCCGAGATTGCTGACTTGATTCGGGAGGAGGTCAGCAAAATCCAAGGCGGCGGGAGTGATGGGCAGAATGCGGTGATTGACGACAGCCAGGAGGCGCGTCGTGCCGAGCTTCATGCCGAGTCCGAAAAGCGTCGTGCCAGCGCCGAAGAACAGATAAAGGAATTGGAAAGGCTTCAGAGCTTGCAGTTTCTTGCTGAAAGCCCCGATCTGGAGAAAAGCGGGTATGATTCTCCCTTTCTTTCGGAGAGCCGCTATCGTGAGCTAAAAAGTCGTTTTGGCAATGTCTTTCAGGCGAATATGGGGGCTGAAGCGTTTTATGAGATTTTGGGCGCCCTGGACTTGGCCAAGATGAAGGAAGTGCTGTGGAAAGAGGTTCGGGGGTCAAGATCCAAGCAGCGCGCCAAGAAAGCCACCAAGCGCTTGGGCGTCGTTGAAAGCCTGCGCAACAGCTGCCGGACTGTTACTGATACCGATGAAACCAATGATGAAAACGAACCGAATGGCAATCGGCCTGAATGGATGATTCTGAAGGCGCTGCCCGTGATTCCGCCTGATTTGCGTCCGATGGTTCAGTTGGACGGCGGGCGGTTCGCTACCAGTGACCTGAATGATTTGTATCGCCGCGTCATCAACCGCAACAATCGCCTCAGACATTTGCTGGATTTGGGCGCACCGGATGTCATTGTGCGCAACGAAAAGCGCATGCTGCAAGAGGCTGTGGACAGTTTGATTGACAACAGCCAGCGCGGCAAGGCCTTGAGTCGGCGCGGACGGCGTGAACTGAAATCTTTGAGCGATATGCTCAAGGGCAAGAAGGGGCGTTTCCGCCGCAATCTGCTGGGGAAGCGCGTCGATTATTCCGGCCGTTCGGTGATTGTGATTGGTCCCAAGCTGAAACTGCATCAATGCGGTCTGCCAAAAACGATGGCGCTGGAACTTTATCGCCCCTTTGTGATCAGCCGCCTGGTGCAGTACAACTACGCCAGCAACGTCAAGGGCGCCAAGCGCATCATTGAACGCGAGCGGCCGGAGGTCTGGGAAGTCTTGGAGGAAGTCATCAAAGAGCGCCCGGTGCTGCTCAATCGTGCGCCGACCCTGCATCGGCTGGGCATCCAGGCTTTCGAGCCGCTGCTGGTCGAGGGCAAAGCCATTCAGATTCATCCTTTGGTCTGTTCCGCTTTTAATGCCGACTTTGATGGCGACCAGATGGCGGTTCATGTGCCTTTGAGCGAGCCCGCTGTCAAGGAGGCACGCGAATTGATGCTGAGCACGCGCAACCTGCTCAAGCCATCGGATGGCGAGCCGATTGTCGGTCCCGCCAAGGATATGGTCTTGGGCAATTATTATCTGACCATGGATCCGACTGTTGAGATTATCGCCCTGAAAACACGGGCCGATGAGTTCCGTTCGGAGCAAAGCCTGTATGCTGGCGGTAAAACAGTCGGCATTGCTTTCCGTTCCAATGGCTACTACTACGCGCAGCCCCGCAGCGTGCCTAACATTCAACTTTTCCTGGACAAGACCGTTCCGGATGAGAATGGTCGTCCCAAAGTGGTCGAAACGGCGGTGGATCAGACGATTCAGGCGGTGTTGGATGGTCAGGTGGATTGTATGCTGGCGAATGCCTATGAGATGCGCAAGTATCTGCGTGAAAGCGGCCTGGAAGATCGACTGGAGATTACCAACCTGCATGAACGGCGCGTCGTGGTGGATATGGATGAAGTGGAATATCTGTACCGAGATGATCAGGTTCAGCTGCACACGCCCATTTTGCTGGGCAATGTTTATGACGGGCGCGGTCCTCAGGCTGAACCAGAAATCTGCACAGTCGGCCGCGCTATCTTCAACCGAATCCTGCCGGACGAGATGCGCTTTGTGCAGGAGACGATGGGCAAGAAAGGCTTGCAAAAACTGGTTGCAGACTGTTATCAGAAGATTGGCGCTGACCGCACGTCGGATGTTGTTGATGGAATCAAGAATTATGGCTTTCACTATGCCACTGTTTCGGGGACGACCATCGCTGTCAGTGACCTGACGATTCCTGAGGAGCGGGACGATATTTTGCGGCAGGCGGACGAAGTCGTTACTCGTGCCGAACGCGATTTCCGCCGGGGTTTGATGACCGAGGAAGAGCGGTATCAAATTACGATTGATGAGTGGAATCGTGCCAAGGAGGATTTGCAGGAGCGCATTCGCGGCTCGCTTGACCCCTATGGACCGATTGCCAACATGGTGGTTTCGGGTTCGACCAAGGGTGGGTTTGGCCCGATTACGCAGTTGGCGGGGATGCGGGGTTTGATGGCGGATCCATCGGGGCGCATCATTGATTTGCCGATTCGCAGCCATTTTCGTGAGGGTTTGAATGCGCTGGAGTATTTCCTTTCGACGCATGGCGCACGCAAGGGCCTGGCAGATACGGCGCTGCGGACGGCGGATGCGGGTTATCTGACGCGCCGCCTGGTTGATGTGGCGCAGGATATGATTGTCAATCAGTGGGATTGCCATACCGAGCGCGGGCTGACTATCTATCGCTCGCATGATATTGCCGGCCAAACGATTGCCGACCGCATTGCCGGGCGCTGCGCATCACAGGATTTGTGTCACCCCGATACGGGCGAGTTGATGGTGGGGCGCAATGAGCTTATCGACGAAGAAATCGCCGCGATGATTCAGGATTCGCCGCTGGAAGAGGTCGAAGTCCGCAGTCCGCTGACCTGTGAGCTTATTCATGGCGTTTGCGCCTTGTGTTATGGTCGTGATTTGGGTTCGGGCGATATGGTCGGGATTGGCTCTGCAGTTGGCATCATTGCGGCGCAGTCGATTGGCGAGCCTGGCACGCAGCTGACCCTGCGGACTTTCCATACGGGCGGGTTTGAGTCGAGGGCAGACATTACCAGTGGTTTGCCGCGTGTCGAGGAGCTATTTGAGGCGCGTCAGAAACCCAAAGGCGAATCGGTCATGACCGATTTTGGCGGCATCTTGCGCCTGACCGAACGTGAAGATGGCGTCCGCATCGCCACGGTTATCGACAGCGAGGTTTCCAGCGAGAGGCTTGAGATTCCGCCCGGCTGGGAGGTTCGTGTCACGAACGGGAAGGACATCAAGGAAGGCGAAATTGTCGCCAGCTATAATGGAGAAGCGCTTAAATCCTCGATGGCGGGCAGGGTGCATATTGAAGAGGATGCCGTCTATATCCGCTTTGAACGCCGCGATGAGTATGAATATGAGATCCCTGCCAATGCGCGTTTGAAGAAGACGATTAAAGATGGCATGCGAGTCGAGCCTGGCGAGCAGCTAACCGAAGGCTCCAAGAATCCGCATCGCATCCTGCGGGTATTGGGGGCCGATGCCACCCAGCTTTATCTCCTGAGCGAGATTCAGGAAGTGTATCGCAGCCAGGGCGTGAATATCGCTGACAAGCACTTTGAGACGGTCATCCGCAAGATGATGTGCAAGGTAAGGATTGACCAGAGCGGGGACAGTGATTTGCTGCCTGACGAGTTGGTTGACCAGTTGAGACTCCGCGAAATCAACGAAGGTTTGATTGAGAATGACAAATCGCCGGCGAAGGGGACGCCCGTTCTGCTCGGCATCACCAAAGCCGCCCTGAGCACGGAAAGCTATCTGTCGGCTGCCAGTTTCCAGCATACCATCAAGGTCTTGGCCGGCGCAGCGATTGAGGGTCAGGTGGATCCCCTGCATGGTCTGAAGGAAAATGTCATTATCGGCAAGCTGATTCCAGCAGGTACGGGCTTCGATGCCTATCAGGAGCCCGAGGAGGCTGCTCCCGCCGTTGCTCTGGAGGCACAGGATACTCTGGATGTCGAGGATTTTGGCGATCAGGATGACTTTGCAAATATGCTAAGTGAACTGTAATCCAGGCAAGCTGGCACCAAAGTGAATACCAAAAGCGCGAGGCCGATAAAAGTCCCGCGCTTTTTTGCTGGCATTTAGAGTCGATTCGCCAATGCGCCATACAATGGACGCTGGCGCAGGGCGCCGCTGCCGTCGAATGCTGGGTACAAGAGGCTGTAGCCCGCCAGTTCGCTGCGCTGGCTGATGATGGTTTCGTTGGCGTAGCTCAGATTCCAAAGGATCATAACCCCGATGTCCGAGTGTGCCTGCCCGATTTGAAAGGCGCGCAATGTATAATTCATCTGGTCGATGGGTGAGTTGTAGCTCATCCATGGGTCAGGCGGCGGGCTGGGATAATCCTGCCAGGTTGCCCAGCCAAATTCGGTTGCCCACATCTGTGCATTGTCGCCATTGGCGACGATGATATGGCGATAATCCTCAATGTTTTGCCGAAAGAAGAATTGCGGTCGGTCGTCCCAGCCCTGTCCGACAACATTGTCGCAGCATAGCAGGTCGGGTGAATTGCCCCAGCTATAGGGGTGAATGCCGATAACGACATCGGCATACCGCGCCAGCCCGGCATGGTACATCTGCTGGAGGAAAGTGCGGTCGTTGACCGAGATATTGGGTGTATCGCCAGTCGGCGCCAGTCCGGCGGTAATAACAGCGATACTGGGCGAGTAGGCGCGAACGGCCTCATAACCGACGCGGAACAACTCCATATAAGCGCCGCCATCCATCGCCCGATAGCCTGTCCACTCGCGCTTTAGATTTGGCTCATTCCAGATTTCGATAGCGTCAATATAGGGACCGATTTTTTCCAGCAGCAGGCTGATGAATCTGGCGAATTGGCTGAAATCGTCCGGGGGACCATCTTCATTGCGATTGATATTGCGGGCCCAGGCTGGCGCCTTGGCGATGCTCAACAGGATGTTGAAGCCGCGCTTGTCCGCTTCTTGCACATGCAGCTGAAACAGGCGAAAATTTTGGTCAAATTGGCCGGGCGCATCCGGCTGAAGCCAGTTCCAGGCAGCCTGCATCTTAATCCAGCCGACGCGAAGGGCGGCAATTTGATGTAGCGTTCGGTCCCAGCCAGCGACATCAAAATTGTAATGCACCTGGATGCCCATCTGCGAACTGTCGAGCCTGAATGTGTCAATCGGCAGTGGCTCTGCGGGCGGCAGGGTGGCGGGGATGGATGTCGCAGATGACACTGCGCTGGCAGGCGGCGGGGCAGGGCTGCCCCCTATGATGGGGCCAATAAATGCTGCCGATGTATGGGTGGGCAGGATGGCAACCGGGTGCGGCGCGGCGGGTGGAGCGGAGGTCGGCAATCCGTTTTCCACCAGTCGATTGACAAGAATCCCGATGATGCTGGCGACTAAGACAATGGCCGCAATCGGTTTGATATGCTGTCTGAACATGGCAGCCAGTCTACCACAGCGAATCTGGACTTTCTATAATGGGTTGTCAAGGTAGGACAAGGGTTGTAAATCGGACTTGAACAGAATTGATGTGATGTGAATTGGTGGGTTTGGGAATCGGATTACCATTAAAATGAGCCATCATGGTTAGATGGCTCACTCAAAATTGTACGGATTCCGGGTTTGTTAGTCTTCGGCGCTTACAGCCTCAATCATATCGAGAACCGCATTGATAACCAGTTCGGGCTCGGCACGGAAGATAGCATGTTGTGATGTCTCCGCCCAAATGACCCTGGGGTTACTGGAATAAGTCGTATTGGCGATCTGTGCAGTGCTGAACATCCATGAACGAGACTGCGCAACTGGATCGGCAGTTGGGTCATCGGCGGCTATAATGGCAGTAATGGGCATGTCGGTTTGCGTAATCACAGCTTTAGCCTGGTCGGAATGGACACCCATGACACCATACAGGGTTTCCCACATATAGGTGTACCAGTAGTTCGGGTTGTGCAGGATGAGGTTATAGTACCGTTCTCCATAGAGTTCTGATGAAGTTGAATTGAACCACCACGAGATATCATCATAGAGCAATTCGCCGGCAGCCGCCGCCTCGGCATAACCACGAACAGTTTCCAGCCAGCTAACTTGACCGGCGGGGCTTTGTCCGGTGCCAAAGGGATAGGTTTCCATAACCCAACGGTCATAATTCAAACCGCAGGCATCCATGAGAATCAAACCGAGTACCATATCAGGGTGTTGAGCGGCATAAATCTGGGCAATCGGAGCGCCACAAGACCATGCCAGCAGTATGAATGCTTCGGTTTCGCCGAGGACATCGAGCAGTTCAGCAAATTCAGCAGCAGAATTATAAGCTGTGCGGTCAGAACCATTTGGGGCACTCCAGCCCATGCCAGCGCGGTCGTAGGCGCAAACACGAGCATGTTCCGACAATTGTTCCTGGAAGGGTTGCCATGTTACGACCATAGCTGCCCAGCCATTTTCGAGCCAGATAGCAGGACTGCCTTCGCCGACACAATGAACCAAAACGTTGCGTCCGTTGACATCCACCAATTCGCCAATGAAGGGTTCGCCCAAATCGAGACTCATATCTTCGTCTTGTGCCTGTAGACCCAGTGGCAATACAAAACTCAGGATGAGCAATAAAAAGACAAGTCTCTTGTTCATTAGAATAAAACTCCTTTCCAAAACAGAATTTTTTGCGGACAATGACTTTGTGGATACAGCGAAAATCATATCCACGAGGCAATGTATATCTCTTGATATCTTATGTATGTAGATGGTATCACTCAAAATCCGGCAAGTCAAATTTACCCGATGCAAGGGAGTGTATCGAAGTCGGCTGGAACTCCAATCATTCATTTCACTCTGTGGCAAAGTTTCTCTGTTTTGACTGAAAACGATGCTGCCGCCAACAACTTAATTTGACACTGGGTCAAATTGCCCTTTACAATGATAACCTGAAGCAGCTTGCCCAATACCAACCTTTTAAGGATATTCCATGACAGACGGTGCTATTCATCAAGTGAATATCGAACGCGAGATGCGTGATGCCTATCTCGATTATGCTATGAGCGTCATCGTAGCGCGGGCCTTGCCCGATGCCCGCGATGGCCTCAAACCGGTGCATCGCCGCATTTTGTTTGCGATGCACGATATGGGGGTTCATCCAGCCAGTTCACATAAAAAGAGCGCCCGCATTGTTGGCGAGGTCCTGGGCAAATATCATCCGCATGGGGATGGGGCCGTCTATGACACGATGGTGCGCATGGCGCAGGATTTCTCCATGCGCTATATGCTGATTGATGGTCAGGGCAACTTCGGCAGCATCGACGGGGATGGGGCGGCCGCTATGCGCTATACCGAAGCCAGGATGGCGAGTATCGGCGGCGAACTGCTGGTTGACATCAACAAGGACACGGTTGATTTTGTCGAGAACTTTGACGGGACATTGCGTGAGCCGGCTGTTTTGCCGGCGGTTGTCCCCAATCTGCTGGTGAATGGCGCTTCGGGCATTGCGGTCGGGATGTCCACCCATATTCCGCCGCACAATCTGGGCGAAGTCTGTGATGCGCTGGTTTATATGCTGGATCATTGGGAGCGGCTGGACGGCATTGATGTTGAGGAACTGATGCGTTACATCAAGGGGCCCGATTTCCCGACAGGCGGCCTGATTTACAAGATGCGCGGCGGCGAGGACATGCTGCGGTTGGCATTTGCGACGGGTCGGGGGAAAATCACCATCCGCGCCAAGATACATATCGAAGATTTGGGGCGTGGCAAACCGCGCATTATTGTCAGCGAATTGCCCTATCAGACCAATCGCGCCGCCCTGATTGAGCGCATCGCATCGCTGGTAAGCTCCGGCAAACTGAAGGGATTGGCGGATTTGCGCGATGAATCCGACCGCCAGAATCCGGTTCGCCTGGTGATTGAATTGCAGCGCGGGGTCGATGTGCCCCAAGTGATGGCGGCGCTCTTCAAGCTGACCCCGCTGCAAGCCACTTTTGGGATTATTATGCTGGCGCTGGTGGATGGGCAGCCGCGCCTGCTGACCCTGAAGCAGGCATTGCGCGTCTATCTGGAACATCGGCTGGAGGTTGTTCAGCGCCGCAGCCGTTTTGATTTGGCGCAGGCGGAAGAGCGGGCGCATATATTGCAAGGGCTGTTGATTGCGCTGGATGATCTTGACGAGGTGATTGCGACCATTCGCAAGTCGCGCCATGTTGATTCTGCTCGCAGCAACTTGATGAAAAAATTCAAAGTGACCGAGCTTCAGGCACAGGCGATACTGGATATGCCCCTGCGCCGTCTCGCCTCGCTGGAAATCCGAAGAATCAAGCAAGAGTATCGAGAAAAACTCAAGCTGATTCAGTCTTTGCAGGACTTGCTGGCAAGCCCGCAGAAACAGCGTCAGCGCATCTCGGAGGAGTTGGTCGAGGTGAAGGGCGAGTATGGCGACATCCGCCGCAGCATTATCGTGCCGAGCGAGGCGAAATCGGAGCGGGTGGAGGATTTTCTGATTCCCGAAAAGAATGCCTGGGTGATGTTCAGCGTGAAAGGGCAGCTGGGGCGGACGTTCAGGGATGAACC
>DAOUKA010000285.1:0-2163 GCA_034421915.1 Anaerolineae bacterium | reverse complement strand
AGCCGGCGAGTTCCAGATCTTTGAAACCCCGGCTGGCACCATCCGTTTCCTCTCGCTCAATACTGCCGACCCTAACAACCCGCAAGACGGCCTTGATGAAGACGGCAACCCCATCGACCAGGGACATCATCCTATTCTCGGTGATGTTCGCGTTCGTCAGGCGCTGAATTACGGCATGGACTTCGACGAAGTCAACGAAGGTGCGTTCTTTGGCACCGGCGTCCCGGTCGCCTCTCATGTCCGCCCAACCGACTGGAGCTTCCCGGCAGGTCTTGAACCCTATCCCTTTGACGCTGAAAAAGCGATGGCACTGCTGGACGAAGCCGGCTTTACCGATGCTGACGGCGATGGCGTGCGTGAATGCAACGGCTGCATGTATGCTGAAGAGGGTTCGCCGCTGGCGCTGACCGTCAAAACTAACGCCGGCAATACTTCACAAGAAGCGTTGTACACCATTCTGCAAGACCAATGGAACGAACTCGGCTTCGACATCACCGTTCAATTTGTCGAATTCAGTACCCTGGTGACTGAATTTACGGGACAGAAGTATGACGCCATCGGAGTCTTCTGGGGGCTTGCCACACCGGCGGATCCCAATGGCATCGCCTCCATCTTTCTGCCAGCCGCGGATGTCGTTGGTTCGGGTTACAACACCCAGTCCTACAACAACCCCCGCCTGACGGAACTGATTGAGTCCGCCCGTAACGTCCCTGGCTGTGATGTGGAGACTCGCCGTGAGATGTATGGCGAGGCCTATCAGATCCTGCGTGACGACTCACCCTGGATTTGGATCAGCACCGGCAACGTTCTGCTGGCGGCACAAGCCGATGTTGAAAACTGGGCGCCGCGGGTCGGCGGTTCGCGCTGGAACATTGACGCCTGGACTGTTGCCCAGCAATAGTCCATTGCTGTTTTCACCGCATCTGTATCAGAAGTCCCCTCAGTTGTCTGGGGGGACTGTTTTAGAAGGATAGATATTATGACTAAATATATTATCCGCCGCTTAATTCAAGCGATTCCCATCTTTTTCGGGGTCACTATTTTGTCATATGTATTGATCGGGATGGCGCCAGGAGGGCCTGTCGGGGCACTGGCGTTTAACAACCGCATGAAACCGCGTGAAATAGAAGAACTCAAGATCAAGCTGGGTGTCAGCGACCCTTTGCCAGTTCAATATCTGCGCTGGCTGCTCGGTGATGACTGGATGCGCTGGGACAGCGATGGCGACGGCTTGGCAGATGCTTCCGTCTTTTTTATTGATCTTTATGGTCCGGAATTGAATGAGCAAGGCAAACCCCTTATCAACGAAAGCACTGGCGAGGTGGTTTTGCGCCCCCTGCCTCCCGGGGATAACTATGGCATCCTGCGCGGCGATTTTGGCAATTCCTTTTTCTATAAGCGCCCGGTCTTGGATGTTCTCGTCGAACGTCTGCCGGCAACCCTGGAATTAAGCCTGTCATCGTTTTTAATCGGTTTGATTCTGGGTGTGGCGGTAGGGATTCTGGCAGCTGTTAATTATGGCGGATTATTCGATCAAACCAGTCGCGTTGGCGCTGTCATCGTTAATTCCATGCCTAATTTTGGGCTTGGGCTGCTTTTGCTGCTGTTTTTTGGTTCGGCACTTCAAATCCTGCCACTGGGAGGTCGCTGTAAAACCACTTTGGATCCCTCTTGTCCACCTTTACCGGAACGGCTTGAGTATCTCATCCTGCCAGTCATTGTCCTGTCAGCCGGTGGTGTCGCCGGTTATTCGCGCTTTATGCGCGGTTCAATGCTGGATGTGGTTAATCAGGATTATATCCGCACCGCTCGTTCCAAAGGCATCCAAGAGCGACAAATCTGGCTGCGTCACGGGATGCGCAACGCCTTTATCCCGATTGCTGTCTTTCTGGGTCCATCCATCACATTTTTGCTAAGTGGCGCTGCTGTAACTGAAGCGGTCTTCTCTTGGCCCGGTGTCGGGCGTCTGGTTGTGGCTGCCCCCGGTCAACGGGATTATCCGATTGTGATGACTGTGGTTGTCTACGCATCAATCGCAAACATTCTCGGTTATTTGCTGTCGGATATTCTCTATGCGCTTATTGACCCCCGCATCCGCTTTAATTAGGTATCCATCATGACAAACAACACAACTGTTGCAAAACTAAAAAATAAGGAAGAACA
>DAOUKA010000284.1:0-3448 GCA_034421915.1 Anaerolineae bacterium | reverse complement strand
TTGAGTTCATTGCGAAGCTCGGCTTCACCCTCTTTGGTTAAGTAGGTCTGTTCTGATGCCATTATCCAATTCCTTGCATCTATTCTGTATTGCCAGCCCAGTCCCGTCTTTTTTGATGAACCTGCATCCCGGCAAGCGGCTAAAGAGCATCAATTATATCAGATTATCCCCTAGTTTTCGATGAGTACATCAACGAATGCGGTTTGATAGGCTTCCACCATGACCGAGTCACGATATGCCAGGCGGCCGACTTCATCAAGAATCACCATCTCATAACTGCCTGGCGGCAGGTCGCTCACGGTGAAATTCTCACCCCAGACCGGGTCGCGGTTTACGCGGTCGCCGCCGTATGAATAAACTTCCCGCTGCACCGTGTCCGAGCGCACGACAATCCGCTTGCCATCAATCGGGTTGCCTTCAGCGTCATGCACAAATCCGGCAATCATGCCGTGGTCAATATAGTATTGCAGCCACAATTCCGGATTGCGCGTCAGGCGATAATCGAAGGGATCATCGACGCGAACTTCAAAATGCAGATGCGCCCCCAGCGCGATGCCAGACGAGCCCACGCGCCCCAAGCGCTGGGCAGCTTCGACTTCCTGCCCGTTTTCAACTTCAACGCGGTCGAGATGGGCATAAAGCGTAAAAATTGGACGATTGTCCAATGACCGAATGTCATGCGCCAGGACAACAGTCTTGCCGTAATAGCCTTCATAGGGACCCAACAAAAAATCAGAGTCGTCCCCCGCAAACACCACTCTGCCTGCCGCCGCCGCGTAAACGGGTGTAAAGCGCGGATTGACAAACTCAATCCCAAGATGAACATCGCGGGTATCCCATTGCGTGCTGCCATAGGGGTACGTGCGGTCAGCCCAATGGACTTTATCCGCCGACAATTCGATGGGGCGCCGCAGCAGGTGATGTTCCCTTGGTTCAAGGTCTGACAAAGCGATTTCGGTCGCCGCTGCCGAAGTTGGACTGATGAGGGTCAAATCCACTGGCGGCGCGGCCGTCACAGTCAGCGTGGCGTCCCCTTCAGCTTGGGCAGCCGTCCACATCGAGAGCGCAAACAAGCAGAAAAAGATAATTATCCATGGCAGAAGCCGAATGGCTGGTAACATAAAATGACCTGTCATAACCTCTTAGACATACATGAGTTCGCCAGCATAGACAAGCCCGAATTAACCCGCGTGAATTGAAAACCGCGTTGAAGGTTCAGGTTGGCCATTGACATACAAAGTCGCGGTATAGGTGCCAGGCAAAAACGGGAAGTCGTCCGGTGTGACATAAAACCAGATGCACTCAAAGAGTGCCGAGTAATCTGCCAGCCAGTTAAGGCGATAGACTGTCCGATTTTCATATAACCAATCCACCATAAAATGAGTCCCATCCCGCAGCCCGGAGACCCGCGCTGTCACATAAATGAGCTCATCATTATCGATGAAACGGGTCACATTCCCGCTTGAACAGCCATTGGCAGAATTAATGTGCCTTGCTGTTTCTACATTGGAAACGCGCATCACAGCCAGATTGCCATCGCCTTCAGCCATATCATCCATCATCTCCAGGGAACTCCCCATATCAGCTGCACTGACAACAGCAACGCGCATCACTGACGTTGCCGTGAAATTGGCGCGGACAGTGGCAGCCAATGCCCCATTGACAGCAGAGAGTTCAGCAACTTTGGTGCTGGCGGCCGACAAGGTTTCAACAGCCCGCGTCTGGCTGAGGGCGGCAGCCTGTCGAATGGCGGCGGCTTCGGCTGTGAACAAAGCCATCTCTGCAACCAGGGTTTCCGAATGGTCACCGCTAGTCAGCGTCTGACATCCAGCCAGCAGGAACAGTCCCAGCAAAAAAACAATCAACCCTGCTTGTCCGTTCTGATTCAAGTTCCGCGCTCCAGCCGATGCGTCCTATTCTGCCATGTCACGGCTCGACTGCCCTGCTTCACAAGTCGTCGGGCTTGCGAAGCCCGCATAAATCTGTTACACTTGTTGAAGTCGCCCCCGTAGCTCAGGGGATAGAGCATTGGTTTCCGGAACCAGGTGCACAGGTTCGAATCCTGTCGGGGGTACTCCGCCAAAATGAACTGTCATGGATTCTCGGTTTCAAGCCGTCTGCGAAATTCTTCCATGTGGATGACACTTTTCTTCAGGCGGGATTCTTCGGCGGCGAAAGCCAGCAAGTGACTCTCCAATGATTCCCGCGCGGTCGTCACACTGTCGTCCGGCCGGCCCCTGACCGAATTCAGAAAACTGCGAATAATGCCAAAGTCACCGCCGCCGTGCCCGCTGCTGTCGCGGTCAATCACAGGAATATCCTCGATTTCACCGCTTAAATGGTGATGAACCCGCATCTCATCGCCCTTTGAAGAAAACTTGCCATACAAGGTCGCTTTCGTACCATCCCAGCGCATGGTTCGGCATTCTTCATCTCCCTGTCCATTCATAATCAGGGTCACAGTCGTGCCGTCTTCAAGCTCCATGTTGACAGTCTGATGATCGACAACATCATTGTCACAATGATAAACGCAGCGCCCGTACCAACCTGTTTTCAACGCTTCCAGCCGTGCTTCCCGCGTTGGGATATAGGATACCGCATTGTGGGGCCAGCCGTTTCCGTCTCGCGCGTAGAGCCTGGTCGCCTCATATTTGCAGATTTCCGCCGCCGGGCAGCCATCGGTGCAGCGCTGAGTCGCACCTGGCGGCGCATATTCGGGTCGGAAGTGCGTCAGTGAACCAAAAGAATTGAGATAAACCACATCCTTGCCCAGAATCCATAATAAAATATCAAAATCATGGCAGCACTTCGATAAAATCATCGGGCCTGAAGTTGCCTCGTTGCGCCAGTTTCCGCGTACAAAACTGTGTGCCATGTGATAATAAATCAAATTCTCACGATGCGTGACACTGACAATGCGCCCCAGCTTGCCTGAATGGACAACCGCACGCAATGTCTGCCAAAATGGCGTGTAACGCAAGACATGACACACTTGCAGCAGGCGCCCCGTTTCTTCCGCTTTCTGCACCAGACGCAGATTTTCATGCAGTACGGGCGTCATGGGTTTTTCCAGCAAGACATCATATCCCAAATCGAGCATCTTCATCGTAGAAGCATAGTGATAGCGGTCCATCGTGCAATTCATAATCGTGGACGCCTTTTTTTCTGGCGCCGCCAGCAAGGACTCCCAATCATCGTAAATCATCTGCGGGGCAATATCATGGTGCGTCACCATGCGGTCGCGCCGAATCGGATCTGGCTCTGCCACACCTGTCACCCGAAGCTCCTGCGGATATTCCAGGGCAAATTGTCCATAAGCGTTCCCGCGTCCACCCGCTCCAACAATAATCGTATCTATCGCTGTCATTTATCCTGTCTCCCTGCATAAAAGTAGCCTTGCATAAGATTTTACCGCCTGTTGTATCTTAGCAAGACCTTAAATGATCCA
>DAOUKA010000283.1:0-6873 GCA_034421915.1 Anaerolineae bacterium | reverse complement strand
AGCCGGCGAGTTCCAGATCTTTGAAACCCCGGCTGGCACCATCCGTTTCCTCTCGCTCAATACTGCCGACCCTAACAACCCGCAAGACGGCCTTGATGAAGACGGCAACCCCATCGACCAGGGACATCATCCTATTCTCGGTGATGTTCGCGTTCGTCAGGCGCTGAATTACGGCATGGACTTCGTCGAAGTCAACGAGGGTGCGTTCTTTGGCACCGGCGTCCCGGTCGCCTCCCACGTTCGCCCAACCGACTGGAGCTTCCCGGCGGGCCTTGAACCCTATCCATTTGATGCTGAAAAAGCGATGGCACTGCTGGACGAAGCTGGCTTTACCGATGCTGATGGCGATGGTGTGCGCGAATGCAACGGCTGCATGTACGCTGAAGAGGGCTCGCCACTAGCGCTGACCGTCAAAACCAACGCTGGCAATACTTCACAGGAGGCGTTGTACACCATCCTGCAAGACCAATGGAACGAACTCGGCTTCGACATCACCGTTCAATTTGTCGAATTCGGCACCCTGGTGAGTGAATTTACGGCACAGACTTATGACGCTATCGGCGTCTTCTGGGGGCTTGCCACGCCGGCGGATCCCAATGGCATCGCTTCCATTTTTCTGCCAGCCGCGGATGTCGTTGGTTCGGGTTACAACACCCAATCCTACAACAACCCCCGTCTAACGGAACTGATTGAGTCCGCCCGTAACGTCCCCGGCTGTGATGTGGACACCCGCCGTGAGATGTATGGCGAGGCCTATCAGATCCTGCGTGACGACTCACCCTGGATTTGGATCAGCACCGGCAACGTTCTGCTGGCGGCACAAGCTGATGTTGAAAACTGGGCGCCGCGGGTCGGCGGTTCACGCTGGAACATTGACGCCTGGACTATTGCTGAGCAATAGCCCCATTGCTGTTTTCATTGCATCTGTATCAGAAGTCCCCTCAGTTGCCTGGGGGGACTATTTTAGAAGGATAGATATTATGACTAAATATGTTATCCGACGCTTGCTGCAAGCGATTCCCACTTTTTTTGGCGTCACTATTTTGACGTATTTCATAGTATCCCTTACACCAGGGGGTCCGGTCGGGGCGCTGGCGTTTAACAACCGCATGAAACCGCGCGAAATCGAAGAACTTAAGAGCATCTTGGGTGTCGGTGACCCTTGGCTGATTCAATATCTTCGCTGGCTGCTGGGCGACGACTGGATGCGCTGGGACAGCGATGGCGACGGCTTGGCAGATGCTTCCGTCTTTTTTATTGATCTTTATGGTCCGGAATTGAATGAACGCGGCAAGCCCCTCATCGACGAAAGCACTGGCGAGGTGGTTTTGCGCCGCCTGCCGCCCGGCGATAGCTATGGCGCCCTGCGCGGCGATTTTGGCAACTCCTTTTTTTACAAACGCCCAGTGTTGGACGTGCTTGTCGAACGTCTGCCAGCAACCTTGGAGTTGGGGATAACTTCACTCTTTGTCGGAGCATTTCTGGGTATTGTTGTCGGTATTCTGGCTGCTGTCTATCATGGACGTTTATTCGATCAACTTAGTCGTATTTTTGCCGTCATCGTCAATGCTCTGCCCAATTTTTGGCTAGGGCTGTTGCTGTTGTTGTTTTTTGGGTCAGAACTTCAGATCTTACCCTTAGGTGGTCGTTGTAAAACCACTCTAGATCCGTCCTGTCCACCCATGTCGGAACGTCTTGAGTATATCCTGCTACCAACGATTGTGCTAGCAGCAGGGTTCGTCGCCAATTATTCCCGCTTTATGCGCGCCTCAATGCTAGATGTGGTTAATCAGGATTATATCCGCACTGTCCGTTCCAAAGGCATACAAGAACGACAAATCTGGCTGCGTCACGGAATGCGCAACGCCTTCATTCCGATTGCAACTTTTTTGGGTCCATCCATCACATCTTTGCTGGGTGGCGCCGCTGTGACTGAAACGGTGTTCTCTTGGCCTGGTGTCGGACGATTAGCTGTTAATGCCGTTGGTCAGCGAGATTATCCGATTGCGCTGACTGTAGTCGTCTACGCAGCCATTGCAAGCATTCTCGGCTATTTGCTGTCTGATATTCTCTATGCGCTTATTGATCCCCGCATCCGCTTTAATTAGGTATCCATCATGACAAACAACACAACTGTTGCAAAACTAAAAAATAAGGAAGAACAACTTGTCGGTGAATCACTGACAAGCAAGGCGCTACGTTCGATACGGCGCGATAAACTGACCTTGGTCGCTTTGAGTTTCGTTTTGGTATTAACTGTCATATCCATGATGGCGCCGCTGATTACCGATTACATCATGCAGGTCGACCCCAATGAACCCAACGGGCCGGCAAAATTTACCCCTCCCGGGGTGGATGGGTATATCCTGGGTGCCGATGATATCGGGCGTGACCAACTTGCACGGACCTTGCACGCCGGCGGCATTTCGATGGCGATTGGTTTTTTTGGCTCGCTCTTCGCCTTAACCGTCGGTTTAGTTTTGGGCATGATTGGTGGTTATTTTGGCGGCATCATCGACGATCTTGTGTACTTCCTTGCTATCATAATTGGTGCGATACCGGGGCTTTATCTGCTGATCCTGTTTTCGGCTGTATTTGGGTTTTCAGCCCAAACACTGGTGCTCGCCGTTACGTTTATTGGCTGGGTCGGCACCTACCGCTTGGCCCGTGGTCAAACCTTGTCCATCCGCGCCACAGAATACATCGCCGCTGCACAGGCGCTGGGTGCTGAGCCCTTTCGAATTATATTCCAGCATATCCTGCCAAATCTGATTTCTGTTATCATAATTGACCTGACATTGGGCATCGCCGGTCTGATTTTGGCAGAATCGGCGCTGAGTTATCTCGGATTGGGGGTGCAGCCGCCGCAAGCCACCTGGGGCAATATGCTGACCAAGTCACAGCAATTCTTCCGCCACGGCCCGCATCTGATTATCGTTCCGGGCTTGATGATTTTTCTCACAGTTTTATGTTTTTATCTTATCGGCGACGGCTTGCGGGATGCCTTTGACCCAACCTTTCAGCGTTAATCCAGGTAGCGGCCAAGCTGGCAAGCGCCCCAGAAAATCTATGGGCGCTGTATGCAAAAATGTTAACACAAGCGCTTTTTCGCTATTTTGATGGCTTGCCTGCGCGGTTATCAGGGACTATGATTTGCTCGGCATCAACGTAGGTCGGCACACCCTCTTCAGCGAAGATGCGGTCAATCTCAGACCGATCAGCATCCGTCAAGCGCCAATCGGTGGCGGCGGCGTTTTCCTTGAGTTCGCGTTCGTTGCGCATACCCACCAAAGCCACCGTCACCGCCGGCTGACCCAACAGCCAGGCGATTGCCAACTGCGCGACCGACTTGTCATAATCCGCCGCCAAGACCTTGAGCCTTTCGGTCACGCGCAAGGCCTTGAGGAAGTTTTCACGCGTGAACAGGGGCAAGCCAAAGGCAAGCCCCTTGCTGCGCCAATCCCAATCCACAAAGCGGGTTTCGGGCGTCAAAGCACCGCTGAGCAAGCCGAAGCCGAGGCTGCCATAAGCCATAAAGCCGATTTCCTGCTCCAAGCAATAAGGCAGTACCGCTGCTTCCATGCGTCGGTCAAAGAGGTGATAACCCACCTGATTGGCTGCCAGATTGCCGTATTTCTGGCATTCCGCCATCATCGGGACATTGTAATTCGAGACGCCGTAATGCCGAATTTTGCCGGCCTCTTTCAGCGCCTCCAGCCCAGCCATGGTCTCTTCATGCGGGGTCTTGTGGTCGGGCCAATGAATCAGCAACAGGTCAATGTAATCGGTGTTAAGCCGCCGTAAGCAGCCCTCGGTATGTTGGGTGATGTTGGCGGCAGAGGCATCTCTGCCTGTTACCGCCGCATTTCCTCGAATCGCTGGATTGTCATGGAAAGTAAAGCCGACTTTGGTAACGACCACGACACCCTGACGCCGATTTCCCAAACCACGCGCCAACAACTCTTCTGAAGTGAAAGGGCCATAGACTTCTGCTGTATCGAAGAGGGTGATGCCATAATCGATAGCCATTTGCACCGCCCGCACTGCCTCTGCAATGTCGATTTCTCCATATTGCGTGGTGCCCATCTCCCAAGTGCCAAAGCCAAGCACAGAGCAGGACAGGTCCGTATTGCCGAAAGTGCGCTGTTCCATTTCAATCCTCCTTAGCTATTACATAAGTATAGTCGCACAATTGACGAAGGCAAAGTTTGTGAAGGGCACCGCATCTGCCTGAATCCCCGAAACCTCATCGACAGGCACAGGACATCTGAGTAGACTTTTAATGATATTCGACTTTACTTTAAGGAAAAGACATGACCAAACTGGAAGCACTAAAGCGCGGCCTTCGCCTGCGTGGATTGACGCCGCGGCAAACCGTGACTCTGATTGACATAGAATGGAACGGCAACAGCGCCGTGTCGGTCGTCTACAGGCGTGAGGATGGCCAGCTGGAAGAACGGCTGCTTTATCGTGAAGATGAAGCCGCGCTGGAGATACCGCAGGCCGAGCGGCTTTGGGGGTTTCAGGCTGATGGCCAGCTGCTGCGTCTGGTTTCGGAAGCCTATCGCATTGACCTCGCCTATCTGTTTGACCCCCTGCTGGCCGTTCATACCTCGCTGATTGAACCCCTGCCCCACCAGATTATCGCTGTTTATGAAGAGATGCTGACGCGCCAGCCGCTGCGTTTTCTGCTGGCAGATGATCCCGGCGCCGGCAAGACTATTATGGCCGGCCTGCTGATTCGTGAATTGATGGCGCGTGGCGATTTGCGCCGCTGTCTGGTTTGTGCGCCGGGCAACCTGACGGAACAGTGGCAGGATGAGCTTTGGACGAAGTTCCAACTCAAGTTCGCCATCTTCCGCCGCGACATGATGGAAGCACCGCCCGGCGGCAATCCCTTCGCTGAACATGACAGAATCATCGTGAGGCTGGATCAAATCAGCCGCAGCGAAGACCTCCAGGCGCAGCTGGAACAAAGCGATTGGGATTTGATTGTCTGTGATGAGGCCCATAAAATGTCGGCATCGTTCTTTGGCAATCAGCTGAAAGAGACCAAACGCTACAAGCTGGGCAAGCTCCTGGGCGAAATCACCCGCCACTTCCTGCTGATGACGGCCACGCCTCATAATGGCAAGGAAGAAGATTTTCAGTTGTTTATGAAACTGCTGGATGCCGACCGCTTCGAGGGGCGCTTTCGGGATGGCGTCCATGAGGTCGATGTCTCTGACCTGATGCGGCGGATGGTCAAGGAAAGGCTGCTGAAATTTGACGGCACACCCCTGTTTCCCAAACGACGGGCATCTACCCTCCATTACGAACTTTCCCCTGACGAAGCGGCTTTGTATGAACGGGTAAGCGAATATGTGCGCCAAGAATTTGACCGCGCCGAAAAGCTCGAACATGGCGGGCGCAGAGGCACCGTCGGCTTCGCGCTGACCATCCTCCAGCGGCGGCTGGCATCTTCGCCAGAGGCCATCCATCAATCCCTGAAGCGCCGCCGCCTGCGCCTGCAAGACCGTCTTAAGCAGGCGCAAGAAAGCCGCGAGCCGATTTTGGCGGCGGATAGGGCTTATCGTGAGGATGACTGGGAAGACCTTGAGGAGTCTCCCCAAGCCGAGATCGAAGAGCTTGAAGACAGGCTGATTGACATGGCGACCGCCGCCAGCAGCATCCAGGAACTCCGGGCCGAAATCGCCACCCTGGAACGGCTGGAGGCGCAGGCCCTAAGCGTGCGCCGCAGTGGCAAGGATCGCAAATGGAATGAACTGCTCCGTTTGCTGCAAGATAACCCGTCCATGAAAAACCGCGCCGGACAGCAGCGCAAGCTGGTCATTTTTACCGAACACCGCGACACCCTGAATTATCTGGAAGAGAAGCTGAAAACCCTGCTGGGCCGCCCGGAAGCGATTGTCAGCATTCATGGCGGCGTCCAACGAGGCAAGCGTCATCAGATCGAAGACAGCTTCCGCAATGACCCTGATGTGCTGATTCTGGTGGCGACAGACGCCGCTGGCGAAGGCATCAATTTGCAGCGGGCGCATTTGATGGTCAATTATGATTTGCCCTGGAATCCAAACCGCATCGAACAGCGTTTCGGGCGGATTCATCGCATCGGGCAGAAGGAAGTCTGTCATCTTTGGAATCTGGTGGCGGGGGAAACGCGCGAAGGCGCGGTGTATCAGCGCCTGCTGGAGAAACTGCAGGCCGAGCGCGCTACCCTGGATGGCCAAGTCTTTGATGTGCTGGGCAAGCTGTTTCGGGAAACCCCGCTGCGGGAACTGCTGGTCGAGGCGGTGCGCTATGGCGATGCCCCCTGGGTGCGGGCCAGGCTGGAGCAGGCGGTTGACCAGGCCGCCGACCAGGAGCGCGTGCGCGACCTGCTGGAAGAGCAGTTCCTCAGCCAGTCGCAGATGGACACCAGCCAGGTGACGCGGGTGCGCGAAGATATGGAGCGGGCGGCGGCGCGGCGCTTGCAGCCGTATTACATCAAAGCGTTTTTCTGCCAGGCCTTTGAGCATTTGGGCGGCGCCATCCACGAGCGCGAGCCCGGCCGCTATGCCATCAACCACGTGCCAGAGCGCATTCGGCGCCAGGCCGAAGCCAGCGGACACGGACCCATCTCAAGGAAGTACCGGCGCATCTGCTTCGACAAGGCTCTGATTGACCTGCCCGACAAGCCGCCGGCGACCTTTGTCTGCCCGGGGCATCCCCTGCTGGACGCCGCCATCAGCCTGATACTGCAACGGGAGCGCGGGGCGCTGCGGCAGGGCGCGGTGCTGGTCGATAAGGGCGACCCCGGCCGCGAATTGCGCGTGCTGCTTTATCTGGAACAGGCGATTCAGGATGGCCGGCTTGGCCAAGATGGCAAGGGCC
>DAOUKA010000282.1:0-15170 GCA_034421915.1 Anaerolineae bacterium | reverse complement strand
CTGGAGGCGATGGCAGCCGAGATGCCGGTCATCTTGTCGCCGGGCTGTCACATGAACGAAGTCGAAGCGGTCGGCGCCGGTTATGTGGCGGCGGCTGCGGCCGATGCCTTTGCCGATAAGCTCCGTCTCCTGCTAAGGGACAGGGACTTGCGGGCGCGGATGGGGAAAGCCGCGCGTCGACTGGTCGCCGAGACCTACAACTGGGATGCCATCGGCATTCAACTGGAAGCCCTCTACCAAAGTCTGCGGCCAGATGTGCCTGAATAAAGACTGAAGGCCGTTGATTTTTGTTCAAAATATGGTAAATTTGTCAACAAGCGAAAGGAGGCTGAACATGATTGGCGCCCGAGTCAAGCAGGCGCGTTTGCTGGCAGGTCTGACACAGCAGGAGCTTGCCAGTCAGCTGGAAGCGCGGGGATACCGCGTGACAAAAGCGGCGATTTCAAAATACGAGAATAACAAGAGTTCCCCGCCGGCCGGGTTTTTGTTGGCTGCCAGCACGGTGCTGGGTGTCCGCAGCACTTACTTTACCCATCAACCGGCCAAGACCATCGAATGGCAGTCCTTCCGCCGCCACAGCGCTTTAAGCAGAACAAAACAGGATGCAGTCAAAGCGTATGCCGCCGACCTCGCTGAATTGCATATAGAATTGCATTCGCTGCTGCATCCCGACAAGTCCCCCGATTTATTGCCGCCGGTGCCAGTACACAATCTTGAGGATGCGGAAGCAGCTGCGAGTCGCCTGCGCACAAAATGGGATTTGGGAGACCGCCCCCTGGACAATCTCGTTCAGATGGCTGAAGACCGAGGCGTGGTTGTCATTGGCTGGGATGATGAGAGTGGCAAGTTCGATGGTCTGTCGGGATGGTGTGGCAAGTATCCGGTTGCCGTAATCAACACAAGCAGAAGCACCGAACGCATACGATTTAACCTGGCGCATGAGATAGGGCATCTGGTGATGGATACCAGGGCGGTTTCCGACAGGGAGGCGGAAAAATTGGCGCATCGCTTTGCGGCGGCGTTTCTGGTGCCTGCCCAACATGCCTTCCATGAGTTGGGCCCGAAGCGCAGCCGACTGGATTGGGGCGAATTGAAGGTGCTTAAACGAAAATACGGCTTGAGCATGAGCGCCTGGATTCGCCGCGCCAAAGACCTGGGCATCATCAGCGAGCGTCACTACACCGAACTCAATATCGAAATCAAAACACGCGGGTGGCATCAAAAAGAACCGGGCGAATACATGGGTGATGAAGAGCCGCTTCAACTGGAGCAGATGGCTGTAAGAGCAGCTGCCGAGGGTTTGATGAGTCCGGATCGCATCACGCGGGTGGGCGTGGAATGCCTGGACTTTGGCGATGAGGCGGCGGAAAGCGGTCATCTGACGGTGTACGATTTGCTCAAGATGCCCGAAGCAGAAAGAAACGCCGTTGTGCAAGCGGCATTTGCCCTGGCGGAAAATGAAGATTTTGAGATATTTGAAGCCTATGGCATGGGCGATGAGGATTTCGATGATGAGGCAATCTAACACATCAACCAGACCACAGCGAGGCGAAATCTGGTCGGTGAATTTCAATCCGGCGGTTGGCGACGAAATCTACAAACTGCGCCCTGCTGTTGTGATGGATATCCCCGCACATTGGAATCTGAAATTGCATATTGTCGTGCCTGTCACAAAATGGCAGGTGCGTTTTAAGACCAATAATTACTTTTGGATGGTTGAGTTGCCAAAGGACAACAGCAATCATTTGACTTTCGACTCGGCGGCGAATGCTTTTCAAATCAAATCGGTATCGCAGCAACGCTTCAATCAAAAGATTGGTGTCGTCACTGCTGCTCAGTTAAACCTGATTGCCGAAACTATTGCATTTTGCATCGGTTATTCACCAGCGAAAACCTGAGCCAGCCACTAAAGGCTGCGGATGCCAATGCGTTTCCACACAATACAAAGCCAGACTACAATAATCAGCTATAATCGGAATACAATGACAAAACAGCCTCGAGGTCCAAGGAAATATCCATGCTAAGATTTGACAGATTTACGGAACGGGCACAGGATGCCGCGGCGCGTGCCTACGAAATCCTGCAGCGTTACGGGCATACGCAAGTCGATACCGAGCATATTTTGCTGGCGCTGCTGGAGCAGACTGACGGGGTTATCCCGCAGATATTGGAGCATTTGTCCGTGGATGTGCCGGCGCTGCGCTCGCGGGTGGATGATATTCTGCGGCAAAGCCCGCGCACAGCGACCATTTATGGTCAAGGCACTAATCAAGTCTTCATCACGCCTCGCCTCAAGAGCATCATTGACCGCGCCAATGAAGAAGCCAACCGTCTGCGCGATGAGTATATCAGCACCGAACACATCTTTTTGGCGCTGCTGGCCGAACGCAGCACCGCCGTTTCCAAGATGATGGCGGATTATCATATCACGCGCGACCTTGTTGCCGATGCTGTGAAAGATATTCGCGGCGGGCATCGTGTCACGGATCCACAGGCAGAAAGCCGTTACCGCACCCTGGAAAAATACAGCCGCGACCTGACCCGCATGGCGCAGGCAGGCAAACTCGACCCGGTGATTGGACGGGACAGCGAGATTTTGCGCGTCATCCAGGTTTTGAGCCGCCGCACCAAAAACAATCCGGTGCTTATAGGCGAGGCGGGGGTCGGCAAGACTGCCATTGTGGAAGGGCTGGCGCAGAAAATCGCCAGCGCTGATGTGCCGGAGCTTCTGCTGGGCAAGCGCGTCCTCAGTCTCGATTTGAGCGGCATGCTGGCGGGCAGCCGTTTCCGCGGCGAGTTTGAGGAACGGCTGAAAGCCACCATCGACGAGATACAGCGTTCCAAGGGCGAAATCATTCTGTTTATTGACGAACTGCATCAGGTTGTGGGCGCTGGCGCGGCCTCGGGGGCGCTGGATGCCGGCAATATGATGAAACCGGCGCTGGCGCGCGGCGAACTGCAAGCGGTTGGCGCGACAACGATAGATGAGTATCGGCAGCATGTCGAAAAGGACAGCGCCCTAGACAGACGTTTTGCCCCAGTTTTCGTCGAGGAGCCCTCGGTCGAGGACACGATTGAGATGCTATATGGCATTCGAGACCGCTACGAGGCGCATCACAACGTGACCATCGCCGACAATGCGATTGAAGCCGCCGCTCGGCTGTCGGCGCGTTATCTCAGCGAACGCAAACTGCCGGACAAGGCCATTGACCTGCTGGATGAAGCCGCTGCCAAACTGCGGGTGGCTTTATTTTCAATGCCGCCTCGCTTGAAAGACATGCGGGAAACGATTGACCAGCTGGCGATGGAAGAACAGGCGGCCGGGCTTTCGCGCGATTATGAACGCGCCGCCGACTGCAAAATGCAGCGCATCCAACTGGAAGCGGAATTTGAACAGGCGCGGTATATCTGGCAGCAGGAAAACACGCTGGACGAATTGGTGTCCGCCAATGATGTCGCACAGGTTGTCGAAAGCTGGACGGGCATCCCGGTGCAGAGTATGCTCGAAACAGAATCGGAGAAGCTGCTACGCATGGAAGAGGTCATCAACGAGCGCGTCATCGGTCAGGCCAAGGCGGTCTCTGCCCTTTCGGATGCCATTCGCCGCGCCCGAAGTGGCTTGAAAGATCCCAAACGTCCGATTGGCTCGTTTATCTTTCTTGGGTCGAGCGGTGTTGGCAAAACAGAATTGGCAAAAGCGCTTGCCGAGTTCTTGTTTGACGATGAGGATACGCTGGTGCAGGTGGATATGAGCGAATACCGCGAGAAGCATACCGTCAGCCGTCTGTTTGGCGCTCCGCCCGGCTATATCGGTTATGAAGCTGGCGGCCAGTTGACCGAAGCCGTCCGCCGCCGCCCCTATCGCGTGATTTTGTTCGACGAGATCGAAAAAGCGCATCCCGATGTATGGAGCGCGCTGCTGCAAGTGCTGGAAGACGGGCGCATGACCGATGGACAGGGACATATCGTCAATTTCCGCAACACCGTGCTGATTATGACCAGCAACCTCGGCACGGGGTTTGCCAAGAAAGGCGGCGCACTGGGTTTCATCCGCGGCGACGAGCAGGCGCTCGCCGGTCATCAAGAGATTGAAAGATCCATGCGCGATACTTTCCGTCCCGAATTTTTGAACCGCATCGACGAAATCATCATCTTTGAGCCGCTGACCCTGAAGGCAGTTGAGCAAATGGTGGATTTGCAGATACGCGGTCTGGCGGAACGGATGAACGAGTCTGGCTTGGCGATTCATCTGACCGAGCCAGCGCGGCACTGGCTGGCAAAAAACGGATACGACCCGCAATATGGCGCCCGTCCCCTGCGCCGCGCCATTCAGCGCCATATTGAAAACCCTCTTAGCATACAGCTGCTCAAGGGGGACTTCAGCGCTGGCGATTTGATTGTCATTGACGAACGTCAGGATGAACTTCAATTCACCGGTCATATCGACCAGCAAAGCAATTTCGCGGAAGCATCCGAACCCTTCCATGCCGACCTTGAGGCCTATTATGATGAAATCTATGAGGATGACGAATATGATGACGATGGCTACGATTTGTCGGATTTCTCATCGCCAGGCGAGGACGATGATTATCAGACGTCTTCCAGGGGGCGTTCGGCAGGCATCGAGCATTATGATTGACAACGTGTTTGAAAGTTGGGGAGCAGGAAGGTTTTGCTGATATACTAAAATGTCGCTTATCTACCAAACTGAAAGGATTTACCAAATGAAGAAGTTATTCATCATGGTCGCGGTCATCTTGATGAGTGCGGCATCGATATTTGCCCAAGATTGGGTAGAAGGCTCTGACAGGGATACGGAATACAACTGTGAGCTTGTCAACGCAATCATCGAGGAATATGGCGACCAAGAGTACATAAGGCAAGATGGCGAAGTGTTGACATTTGCCGAGTTCCATGCCATTCAGGCGTCAGGATGTATGTCAAGTGATGATGCCGATATACAGACAGCCGCGACTGACTTCAAGGTGTCTGTCAATCAGAATGTGAACTTGCGGGAAGGCGCTGGCACGTCCTTCAGCCGTGTTGGGCAGGCGAAAGCTGGCGAGGTTCTTGAGGTTGTGGCGGAAGACGGCGACTGGTACGAGGTGAAATTTGAAGGTGGGACTGCCTTTATCGCCGGGTGGCTGACGAACCGCTTGCCAGAGGTAGTTATCGAGACTGGAGAACTATTTATTATTGAGGATACAGGCTGTCGCGTTATTGTTGACTCTAGGCGTGGCGATATAGATATCAATATCATTATCACCGGGGAACGTCTGAGCGATGTGACCGTCGATTTGTATCGTCCAAATGAGACTAACCCTCTACGAGTGGAAGGTCAGCTAGACAAAACCTTTATTGACACCGGAGAGTCGTACCTCCATCAGTATTATCGCTGGAATCAATGGTTTCCGAATGGAATCTATACCATTGAAGTAAAAATAGACCGCAAGGTCTATAAAATGGCGTGGAACATGACGGAACGAGTTGATTACAACATTTTTGTTGCCTGTAATTAAAGCAAAACAGCCCTCTTCGCGGGGGCTGTTGTTTTTGCCGTCAGCGCGGCGCAGTTTGCCGCTCGAAAGACCGATGATACGTCCCTTGCGTCCACTTGCGAACCGTAACAAAGGGCAAGAAACGCTCGCCATTCCCGAATGGAACACCCAATCTCCCCAAATTGTCAATTTATCCTTTGACTATACCTGTCCTATGACGATATAATTGTAGCCGATACAGTGAGCAGAAAACGGATATAGGGTATGAGTGCAGAAGAACCGGGCAAGAACGAAGAGATGCTTGAGGGTGCTTCGTCTGCCGAGTTGTCGTCATCAGAATTGGCTGGCGCTGCAGAAGCAACTGAAGCGGCGGCAGAAGAGACAGCAGCAATCGAAGAGGCAGCCCGCGGCGAGCCAGAGCCGACAGCGGACTCCAGCAAAGACAAGGCGTCGGCGGATGAATCGCCCGATGACAAGGACGAAAAGCCCAAGTACCAGCGCGGAAAGATTTATCATGGGGTGATTGGCGAAACCATGCCAACTGCCGTCTATGTTGAACTTGGCGATGGTGATGTGGGCGTGGTGCCAGGGCGCGAACTGGAGTTAATGACGCGCAAGATGCTGGAATCCCTGACGACAGGCGCCGAGGTCGATGTCTATGTGGTTAATCCGCACAATCACCGCGGCGAGATTGTCCTGTCGATTAACCATGCTCTGGAAGAACTGGATTGGCGCAGGGCGAAAGAATTTGCCAAATCCAAAGAGTTGTACGATGCCTTGATTGGCGGTTACAACAAGGGTGGCTTGATTGTGCGCTTTGGTCGTTTGCGCGGGTTTGTCCCCCAAAGCCAGCTGGCAGACGACCGCGTGCGGAACATGAGCGGCGATACGCCCGAAGAGCGCTACAGCCCGATGATTAACCAGCCGATTGGGGTCAAGGTGATGGAGGTGGAGCGCAATCGCAATCGTCTGATTCTGTCAGAGCGGGCGGCGATGCGTGAAGTCCGCCAGCGCCGCAAAGAAGCTCTGATTGCAGAATTGACTCTGGGCGAAATCCGCAGTGGCACGGTCGTCAGCCTGGAGAACTTTGGCGCTTTTGTTGACATTGGCGGCGCCGAGGGGCTGGTGCATCTGACTGAATTGGCTTGGGGGCATATCACCCACCCGCGCCAGGCGGTCGCTGTTGGCGACAGCGTTGAGGTCGAGGTCATCAGCATCAATCCGCAAGCCAGACGCATCGGTCTAAGTCGGCGGCGGATTCTGCGCGACCCCTGGGATGAAATCGCCACTTCCATGCGCCGCGGTCAACTGGTGCGCGGTCGTGTGACCAAGCTGACCAAGTTCGGCGCGTTTGCCCGCCTGGTCGATAATCAGGCGGTCGAAGGCTTAATCCATATCTCGGAATTGGCCAGCGAACGCGTCAGCCATCCGCGCGAAGTGGTCAAACGCGGCGATGAGTTGGTCTTGCGCATCGTCAAGATTGACATCAAGGAGCGGCGGCTCGGTTTGAGCCTGAAATCCGTCAACTCGACCGAGTATCTCGATTTGGACTGGGAAATGGCGATACAGGAATCGGCGGCGCTGCCGTCAGAACCCGCAGCCGAAGCTGTGAAAGAAGATATGCCTGCCGAAGCGAAAGCAGAACTGCCAAACCAGGACTGAACCGCGCCCGCAAACAGGAACACAGCAAGAGAGACATCCCGCCGGGTGTCTCTTTTTGTCTTTGAGAATTTGGACATGCTGCGGGTTGCAAGTTGATTATTTTCCGCGCCTCCATTAGCATACATAGACAAGTGGTGACTGGGGGACGTTTTCTAACAAAGTATTGACGATGCCCCAAGTCAGACTGCGTGTTATAATGATTTTTACGATAAATTCGATAAGTGCCCGGTTTGAATGATTGATGGGGAGGTATGGATTGTGCCGAATAAAATGGAACGTTTTACCCAACGGGCGCGGCGCGTATTGAGCCTGGCGCAGGAAGAGGCGGAACGTTTGCAGCATCATCAGATTGGCACGGAACATCTGCTGCTTGGCTTGATGCGCGAAGAAGGCGGCGTCGCGGGTCGAGTTCTTCGTGATTTGGGGCTGGACTTGCGCCGTGTGGAAGAATTGGTGACCCGTCTGTCAACTTCAGAAGGCAGAATGGGTCATTCCCCGCTTGATTTATCGCCTGGCACCAAGAAGGTATTGGAATTGGCTGTCGATGAAGCTCGCCGGATGGGGCATCACTATATTGGCACGGAACATCTGCTTTTGGGTTTGGTTCGTCAGCACGAAGGCATCGCGCTGGATGTGCTGCGCCGTCTGGGCGTCAGTTCGGAAGAGGTTCGCCGCCAAACCCGCAAAGTCTTGCAGGAAAGCCCGGTGCAGTCGGCGCAAAAATCACAAGACCGACCGCAAGGCAAAAGCTCGCGCAAGGACAGCACCCCCATGGTGGATCAGCTGGCGACCGACCTGACCACCTTGGCGCAGGATGGCAAGCTGGATCCGGTGGTGGGGCGCGAAATGGAAATCGAACGGGTGATTCAGGTGCTTAGCCGCCGCCGCAAGAATAATCCGGCTTTAATCGGTGAGCCTGGCGTCGGCAAGACCGCTATTGTCGAAGGGCTGGCACAGCGCATCATCGAGGGCGATACCCCCAAACCCCTGCTCAACAAACGCGTTTTGCAGCTGGATGTCGGGTCGCTGGTCGCGGGTACGATGTATCGCGGTCAATTTGAGGAGCGGCTCAAGCGGGTGATCGAAGAACTCAAAGCATCCGACACCATCCTGTTTATCGACGAGGTTCACATGCTTGTCGGCGCTGGTTCGGCTGGCAGCAGCGTGGATGCCGCCAATATCCTCAAGCCGGCGCTGGCACGCGGCGAATTGCAATGTATTGGCGCGACGACCCTGGATGAATATCGCAAGCATATCGAGAGTGATGCGGCGCTCGAACGCCGTTTTCAGCAGATACAAGTCGATGAACCCACCATTGAAGAGACGATTGAAATTCTGCAAGGCATCAAATTCCCTTATCAAGATCATCACAATGTCGAAATCACCGACGATGCTATCGAAACAGCGGCCAACCTGTCGGCGCGTTATATCCCCGACCGCTTCCTGCCTGATAAAGCCATTGACCTGATTGACGAAGCTGCTGCCCGTTTGCGGATGTACAAAAGTCCCGAAGCGGCGACAGTCCGCCGCGTGATGGATGAGCTTGAAGTCCTGCGCGACGAAATCGAACTGGCGGAGGTCGCTGGCGAACAAGACGAAGCGGAGACGCTCAGACGGCGGCGGGAATCACTGAATGCGGCCTTGACCGATATTCGCGTCAACTGGAACGAAGAGACTGGACAGCCGCGTCTGGTCGGGGAAGACATCTCCGAAGTGGCGGCGATGTGGACAGGCATCCCCGTGACTCGCATTGCCAATGAAGAAAGCGAACGTTTGATGGAGATGGAAGAAAAGCTGCACGAGCGCATCGTGGGGCAGCATGATGCGATTGTCTCCATCAGCAAGGCAGTGCGGCGGGCTCGGGCTGGTCTGAAAGACCCCCGCCGTCCGATTGGCTCTTTTATGTTCTTGGGCCCGACTGGCGTCGGCAAGACGGAATTGACCAAGGCGCTGGCGGAGTTCCTGTTTGGCAGCGAGGACGCCCTGATTCAACTCGATATGAGCGAATTTATGGAACGGCACTCAGTCGCGCGTTTGGTGGGTGCGCCGCCAGGGTATGTGGGTTATGAAGATGCCGGCCAGCTGACCGAAGCGGTGCGCCGCCGCCCTTACAGCATCGTTGTCTTTGATGAGGTCGAAAAAGCACATCCCGAAGCCTTCAATATGCTGCTTCAAGTGATGGAAGAAGGCACTTTAGCTGATGCGCGGGGGCGTCGGGTGGACTTCCGCAATGCGATGATTGTGATGACCAGCAATGTCGGCGCCGAACTGATTAAACCGAATTCCGGTTTGGGCTTTAATATGCCGCTTGATCATGACCGGCGGGACGAAGAGGCTTATGAAGATATGAGCCGAAATGTCCTCGACCAACTGCAACGTCTGTTCCGGCCCGAGTTTTTGAACCGCGTGGATGCGACCATCATTTTCCGCTCGCTCACCCGCGGCGAAATCAAGCAAATCGTTGAATTGGAACTGAACAAGGTGCGGGAACGACTGCTGGAACATGCCATGACGCTCGAAACCACCGATGCCGCCATCGAATGGCTGGCTGAAAATGGCTACAATCCCGAATTTGGTGCGCGCCCCCTGCGCCGCCTGATTCAAAACGAAGTGGAAGATGCCCTGTCGGATGGCATCCTCTCCGGTGATTTCGGATTGGCAAGCGTGGTGCGCATTGATGTGGACGAGCAAGACCAGCTTGTCCTGAGCAAGGTCGAAGACGATGAAATCGCCGACGAATTGGAGGCGCGGGTCTAAGTAAGAGCCATCGCTATCGTTTAATCGCATAAGCTACCTTGTCTCAAAGCAGGTAGCTTTTTTGCATATTATTCCTTATAATAAACTCGGAGTCATAGCACAAATGTATTAAAATAGTTGGCATCTGTGGAGGGTGAACTATGAAAACTGTGCAGCGCAGTCTTTGGGCGGTGCAGAGTGCATGCAAGAATCGCATTATTCTCGGTGAAACTACGCAAGTCTTGCCCGATCTCATCCATGCTGGCGGGGCCTATGATGTCATTATCGCTGACCCACCCTATAATATCGGCAAGAATTTTGGCAATAACAGTTCAATGATGCCGGTAGATGATTATGTTGACTGGGCGAAAAGCTGGCTGACAGATTGCCTGGAATTATTGAAAGATGACGGGTTATTGTATTTATATGGTTTTCCTGAAATTGTTGCCAGAATATCAGCACAATTCCCGATTGAGCAGCAAAGGTGGCTGGTCTGGCATTACACAAATAAAACAGTGCCATCGTCGAAGTTCTGGCAAAGGTCGCACGAAACGATATTATGTCTTTGGAAACCCGGTGTCCAACGGGTTGATCTTGAAGTAGATCAAATCAGAGAGCCTTATACAGACAGTTATTTGAAATGCGCGGGTAAAAAGCGAAAAAACACGCCATCCCGCTTCGGCTCTTCTGGGAAGGATACGGTGTATAACGCACACAAGAACGGGGCATTGCCAAGAGATGTCATCAAGATTCCAGCTTTGGCTGGTGGCGCTGGGAGATCGGAACGATGGTTTTTATGCAGAACCTGCGGATGCCGTATTTATCCGCCAAAGTTCCTATCTGAACATAGAACGCACGATATACTAAAGCACCCCACCCAAAAGCCGATGGAATTAACCAGACGCTTGCTAAAATCTCGGATAAATGGCGCCGAAGGCAGCGTTCTGATTCCATTTGCGGGCTCCGGGTCGGAATGTGTGGTTGCAAAAGAGTTAGGAGTAAGCTATCTGGGCATAGAGCTTAATCCTGAATTTGTGGATTTTGCGAATAAGTGGCTGGCATATAAGAGAACAGATATGGTGTCAGGTTTTCTTTGCGCCCATCTATGAGTTGGCAGATATGGTGGTATATCCCAGAGCGGCTGTTATCACAAACTCAAGTGTTCGCTATTCGATAAACATCACTAAACAGCGCTGTACAATCAGAAATCAAACAGAAATCAAAAGAGGACTGCCCGGTGGCAGTCCCCTGTGAAAATGGCGTTTGGCAAAAAGCCAGCTTACATCATGCCGCCCATGCCACCCATGCCATCCATACCGCCGCCGGGCATCGGGGGCGGGGTTTCTTCGGGAACATCGGTGATGAGCGCTTCGGTGGTCAGGATCATCGCCGCAATCGAAGCGGAGTTTTCAATCGCGCCGCGAGTGACCTTGGCTGGGTCGGGGATGCCGGCTTCAATCATGTCGCCATATTCGCCGGTCATCACATTGAAACCGATGCGATGGTTATTGCCGTCTTCTTGTGCGCGGCGGACGTTTTGGATAATGACTGCGCCATCTTCGCCGGCGTTGGCTGCGATTTTGCGCATCGGCATCTCCAAAGCGCGGCGCATAATGGTAATGCCGGTGTTTTCGTCGGTTACACCGAGGTTGACCCCGTCGAGTGAACTGACGGCGTTAATCAGGGCAACACCGCCACCAGGCACAATGCCCTCTTCGACAGCCGCGCGGGTGGCGCTGAGGGCATCCTCAACGCGGTGTTTCTTTTCTTTCAGTTCGGTCTCGGTTGCTGCGCCAACGCGAATCACAGCCACGCCGCCGCTGAGTTTTGCCAGACGTTCCTGCAATTTTTCGCGGTCATAATCGCTGGTGCTGTTGTCGATTTCGCGGCGGATTTCTTCGATGCGCCCGGCGATTGTCCTTTCTTCACCTGCGCCATCGACGATCACGGTATTGTCTTTGGTGCTGGCAACTTTGGCAGCCCGCCCCAAATCCTGAATGGTGACACTGTCGAGCTTGCGGCCGGTCTCCTCGCTGATGACCGTACCGCCGGTCAGAACAGCGATGTCGCGCAGCATTGCCTTGCGTCTGTCGCCAAAACCGGGCGCTTTGACAGCCAAAACATTGATAGCGCCGCGCAGCTTGTTGACAACCATCGTCGCCAAGGCCTCACCATCAACATCTTCGGCAATGATGACCAGTTCGCGCTTGCCAATCTGGTGCAGCTTTTCCAGAATCGGGATGATGTCCTGCGCCGCGCTGACCTTCTTGTCATGGATCAGGATATAGGGTTCTTCGATATCGGCTTCCATGCTTTCGCTGTTGGTTACGAAGTAGGGGCTGATGTAACCGCGGTCGAACTGCATGCCCTCGACATATTCGGTTTCAAATTCCAGCCCGCGGCTCTCTTCAACGGTGACGACGCCATCTTTGCCAACCTTGTCCATCACCTCGGCAATCAAGTCGCCAATTTCGGTATCCTGTGCCGAGACACTGGCGACATTGGCGATTTCTTCTTTGGTTTCGATGGGGGTCGATTGCTCGAGAATGTTGCGGGAAACGACGTCAGCGGCATGGATGATGCCGCGCTTCAGGAGCATCGGGTTCGCGCCAGCGGCGACATTCTTCAGCCCTTCGCTGACGATAGCCTGCGCCAGCACGGTAGCGGTCGTCGTCCCATCGCCAGCGATGTCGTTGGTTTTGGTCGCGGCTTCCTTCAGCAGTTGGGCGCCCATATTTTCATAGGGGTCTTCGAGTTCAATTTCTTTGGCGACGGTCACGCCATCATGGGTCACCGTGGGCGCACCGAATTTCTTGTCCAGCGCAACATTGCGCCCCTTGGGACCCAGCGTGGTGCTGACTGCATTGGCGACTTTATCAACGCCAGTTTGCAGTTTGCGGCGGGCATCTTCCTTAAATATGAGTTGCTTTGCCATGGATTCCTCCAGAAATGTTTGTGTTGAGTGAGCAGGAAACAAAAAGTCCTCGCCTTGCCCAAGTCCGCAATCAGACTTCGACAATGCCGAGGATGTCGGATTCTTTCATGATGAGCATCTTGATGCCATCAAGTTTGACTTCAGTGCCAGCGTATTTGGCGAAGAGGACGCGGTCGCCGGTCTTCACATCCATAGGGATGCGTTTTTCGCCATCTTCGTCATACTTGCCAGGACCAGCAGCGCGGACCAAACCCTGTTGGGGCTTTTCCTTAGCGGTTTCCGGCAAGACAAAAGCGCCGCCAGCAAAGGTCTCTTCAGATTCTACAGGTTCGACCAGCACGCGGTCGCCAAGCGGACGAATGTTCACAGTCATTGTCTTTATTCCCTCTTGAACTACGAATACATTTAGTGAGTAAGACACATCATCTGGCAAACTTTTAGCACTTGTCGGCATCGAGTGCCAGATTTACCACCTACAATCTAGCATAAATCGATATTAAAGTCAACAGATTTAGCAAAGAACAAGGGAGTTTGCCAAAAATAAAACGGGTTTCTTATGTTTGTTTATTTTTGTCGAACCTTTTTCCTGGGGGGTGAGCTTTGAAGATAGAACTTGGGCAGGCCTGTCAAATCAGCCACAGTCTGCCGTTTGATACAACTCGATGACGACATTCGCTACGGCATCATCGACGAGACAGCGCTCATAACGGGACATCAGCACATGGTGATACAGTTCGTATAATCGCGCTGTATGCCGATTGTCGGGCTCGTATGTCAGCCAGATGCGCTTGCGGTCTTGCGTGAGGTCGGCGACGATTGCCGTGACGGCTTCATCGCTGACTTGTCCCAGTTGATAGACGTGCTGAATGGCGATGTCCACATCATGTTCGGCAAAGTAGACATCGGTAATCTTGCCATAAAAATCGGAGGCGAAATCAAAGTCCAGGCCATCCGTCCAGCCCGTGATCAGGTCGCCATGACCCAACTCATCTCGCAGGTGGCGCTCGATAAGATGAATCGGAATCGTATCATAAGAGCGAACATAATAATCGGGCCCCACCCGCCGATGATAGAGCAAGCCACTCGCAACCCAGAACAGCAGCAGGCACAGGGTTACAAACTTCCACCTTTTCAGTAGCTCCAGTCCCTTGACGATCAGCAGGATGATGAGTGGAAACAGGGGGACAAAGTAGCGGAATCGCGTAGGGTCAGCGACTTGTACAACCAGATTGATGAGCGCATAAGCCCCGACAGCAACAATCAGAATCACCCAGAGAGCGATGGTCATTTTGTCTCGGTCCAGCGCTTGCTTGACCGAAAGCAGCAGGGCACCAATAAACAGTATGCTCGCATTCACTCCCAGTTCGAAAATCTTGACAGTCATCTCGATGGGATTCAATGCCCGATAGGTTCGTTCAGGATTGCTGGCATAATACTCAGCGCCTTGAAACAATATCACGAACCAGGGCAGGATGATAAGCACAACAAGCAGGGCAGCAGCCGTCATGCTGTACCATCGGCGCGTTTTTTCCACCAGCAGCAGGTGATATACGCCCAGCCCCAACAGGATTGCCAGGCTAAAGGTATGCGTATTGACAAACAAAAGACCCGCCAAAAACAGCAGGATATAATCTTGTCGGGTGGTTTGCTTGCGATGAAGTGTGCGAAAGTAGACCCAAAACAGCAGCAATTCGGCGGCGACAAACATCGTGTACATACGGATAGGCAAATACCAGATGTTGTAAAAGGTCAGCGATGCCAGCATGACAATCGCAAAGAAGCCGGCTTCCTTTGAGATAAAATCGCGCCCAAGTCGGTAGATCAGCGCCAGGCTAAGGATGCCATAAAACACCGACAGCACCCGCATCATCATGAGCGACCACTCGGTTGCATTGCCCCAGACAAACAGCGCCAGGAAATAGGCGGGGACGTGCTGCTGACTTTTGTTGATGAGGCGGTCAAACACGGACAATAAATCGGGGTAGCCATCGGTATAACCGGCCGTATGAATCGAGAGCAGGCCATCTGCCTGTATCGGAAAATCATCAATCAGGGTGACGGCAATGGCAAATGCAACAAAGACAACAAAAACCGGCGGCAGCCAGCTATTGACAGCACGATTGTAAATGGATTCAAATCGCTCGGTAAAATGGCTGTCCGTCAGCATTTCCACAGCAGTTATCTAAGGATCAGAGACAAGGATAGAATCTACAGCATAATAACGTTCAGCACAACGATAATACGGGTCATTTGCGCGTATTACTGCTGAGAGACGCATATAATCCATCAGATCAAAGGTCAATGGCGCAACCTCGATAGCAGTCTGTCCACTCTCACGC
>DAOUKA010000281.1:0-2453 GCA_034421915.1 Anaerolineae bacterium | reverse complement strand
TTGTCAAAGGGTCACCTCCATGGTCTTGAGCACCAAATCAATGGGCGTGAAGATCGTGGCGCGGCGCGAGCCGGCAAACAGCAGCCCCACCGCATCCAGGCTGCCGACCTCGATAACCAAAGCGCCCGAATCCCCCCCCTGGCTCATCGGCGTTGCGATGATCTGGCCCACAAAACGCGCCTGCTGGTTATCGCCATAGGCGACATCCACCGTCGCATTCATCAGCGTGACAACGCCTTCAGTATAGCCAGTTGTGCGGCCGTGCTTTCTGACCTGCATCCCCAGCCGCGCCAGTTTGGTGCCGCTGGGGCGGCCAATGGTGGCAATGCTTTGCTGGAAGAGCATGGGATTGTTGGGGCGGGCGAGCGCGGCATCCAGCCGATTTGGAAAAACAACGGGATTGGGCGCTTCTGCCTGCGGCGCGGGGATCACGGTCAGCCGCCTTGCCGAGCCATTGATTCTTGCCAACGCGTTGCCGACAGTCACAAACACGTCGACAATGTCGCAGTTGTTCGGCGGCGAGGGCGGGCTGCCCGGCGGGGGACTTGTTCCAGGGGATTGTCCATAATAGCGAATCATTTCAAAGCGATGCAGTTTGGCGACGGCATCATCGGGACGGACGCCGTGGTCGGTGGGGCCTGGCTGGAGGATGGCATCGCCTATCACCGCATCGTTGCTGTTGGCCAGCACATGATTATTCGACAGAATCAAAGGCTCGCCGGTGCTGCGGTCGAATACAATAGCGCCGATGGTCCCCGCCGTGACTTTGTAATGCCCGATGCTGACCCCCGCCGGCACATTGGGGCGAAAGCGGTCGCGGGGGTTAATCTGTGCCTCGAGCCGTCCGACTTCGATGACATCGGTACGAGCGCCATCCAAATCGGAGGGGACGATGTCTTCTTCCTGAAGCGTTTCAATGGGTTTCTTCTGCTCGACCAGCACAGCAACAGCCAGTTGGTCAGTCAATTCTTCCTTGTAGTTGCGAAAGCCAATCGCCACCCCGACCACGCCGCGCCGCCGCAGCAAATCTTCCTGCGACACGCGCTGCGCCTCCAGCAGCTGGCGAAACAAATCCATGGACATAAACGCTCATCCCCGTTGCTGTGCAAACGACTGACGCGCCATTATACCGCAGAATCCAAAAGCGGGGCTACGCTCGGCACTTACCGCGCTGCCCCGATATTCTTCAGACCGCTGCCAGTAAAAGCCAGCACAAGTTCGGACTTATCCCCAAGCCGCTCACGGATTTGTGGCAGCGCCGCGGCCGTGACCGCACTGGTCGCTTCAATCATCAAGCCGCGTGATGTCATTCGCTGCTGGGCGCTCCGAATAGCATCATTGCCCACCCGAAAGGCATAGCCGCCCGTCTCATAAAGCGCTGCCAAAATCTGTCGGCCGCGCACCGGCACATCCACCAGGATGCCGTCAGCGATGCTGTGCTGCGGGGTGATGAGGGGAGGGCTGGCCGAACCCTGTTCCCAGCCGCGCACAATCGGGTCAACGCCGACGGACTGCACCGCAATCATCCGCGGCATGCTGTCGCTCAGCCCCGCCTCCAGCAGCGCCTTGAAGCCGCGGTAAAATCCGAGAAATAAACCCCCATGTCCGACGGGCGCCGCAATCGCATCGGGTATCCGCCGCCCCAGCTGCTCCCAGGTTTCCCAGGCGGCGGTCATCTGACCCAGCACAAAATAGGGATTCCAGGCATGGCTGGCATAGGTGGTTTCTTCGGCGGCGGCATACACATCTTGGGTCGGCTGCTGCGATTCGATGATGCGGCCGCCAAAGGCGCGAATCAGCGCTTTCTTGCTGGCGGCGGCGGTTTTCGCGGGGACAAAGATGGTGGCTGCCATGCCCGCGACACTGGCAAAGGCAGCCAGGGATGCGCCCGCATTGCCGGATGAATTGTCGATAACTTCGGACACATCAAAGCCGGCGATATAATTCAGCAGGGTTGTCGTGCCGCGGTCTTTATAAGAGCCGGTCGGGTTCAGATATTCGAGCTTGGCATGAAAGGGCCAGCCATCCAGCGAAGCTGCCACCAGCGGCGTCATGCCTTCCCCCAAAGTAAAGCGCCGGCTGACTGGCAGCATGGCGGCATAGCGCCACAGGGAAAAATCACCCCGGTCAATCTGGGCGGCATCAAAGGGCGGCAGGTCGGTTAAATCCAGTGAGCCGCCACATGCCCGACACCGCCATGCCAGCGCGGCGGCGAACCGGCCGCAATCGTTGCATTGCATCCTCGCCATCGCTCATCCCGTCTATCTCATCGCGATTCCTATCTCATTCTAAGCGAAGTCTGTTATACTTTCTATAAGCCATACACTGATGAGCCAATGAGCTCGGTTGACGATGGATGATGAGCCTTCACGACAAATTAGACCGACCGCTTCGCGATTTGCGGATTTCTGTGACTGACCGCTGCAACTTTCGCTGTCCGTATTGTATGCCGG
>DAOUKA010000280.1:0-2429 GCA_034421915.1 Anaerolineae bacterium | reverse complement strand
CGTCTATTATACGCCCACTTATATCGTCGATTACATCGTCGCCAACACCGTCGGCAAATTATTGGAAGGCAAAACGCCGGCACAAGCGGCCAAACTGCGAGTGTTGGATCCGGCTTGTGGCAGCGGCTCCTTTTTGACTGGCGCCTATCAGTATTTGCTGGACTGGCATCTGGATTATTATCGCCAGCATCCCAAACAGTTCAGAAATCGCCGGCGCGAGACGGCGCAGGGATTTATCCTGACCACAGCCGAAAAGCGGCGCATTCTGCTCAACAATATCTATGGCGTCGACCTTGACCAAAACGCTGTAGAGGTCAGCAAGCTGGCGCTGCTTCTCAAGATGCTGGAAAACGAGTCTGAAGCGACTGGTCGGCAAACGCTTATGTTCAGCGCTGGCGGGCGCATCCTGCCCGATCTGAGCAGCCATATCAAATGGGGCAATTCGCTGATTGGCACGGATTTTTATCGCGGCAAGCAGATGGCGATGTTTGATGAGGAAGAGATATACCGCGTCAAGGCCTTCGATTGGGAGAGCAGAGCGCGCGGCTTTGGCGAGATTATGGCGCAGGGCGGCTTTGATGCGGTGATTGGGAATCCGCCTTATGTGCGTCAGGAGATTTTGGGCAAGCCGTTTAAGGATTATGCCAAGCGGAAATACGAAACTTTTGCAGGTACGGCTGATTTGTATATTTATTTTATCGAAAGAGGTGTGAAGTTACTTAACGAGAATGGACTGTTTGGGATTATTGTTGCAAATAAATGGCTGCGTGCAAGATACGGAAAATCATTAAGGATATGGTTGAAACAGCGCGATATCAGAGAAATTGTTGATTTTGGTGATTTGCCTGTCTTTCAAGATGCCTCAACATATCCAAGTATTTTGGTTATCGGGAAAAACACACCTCAAAATACATTTACAGCCACTCGGATTGATACATTAGAATTTTCAGACCTAGCAGAGCATACTGAGTCCCGCAGATATTTTGTTGACAAATCCTTACTAAATGACAGTGGATGGTCACTTGCTCGCCAAGAAATTCAATTGCTTATCAATCGTGTTTTGGGAGCTATGCAGTCATTAGAAGGTTATGTACAAAAGGAGATATATCGAGGTGTGACAACTGGTCTAAATAGGGCGTTCGTAATTGATGGCGAAACAAAAACTCGACTGATTAAAGCAAATCCCAATAGTACAGAATTGATTAAACCTTTCGTAACAGGCAGAGAAGTAAAAAAGTATAGAAAACTTGAACCAAACAAATATCTGATCTTTACGCGGCGAGGTGTTGACATCGAAAGCTATCCAGCAATTTTCTCATACTTAAGTCAATTTAGAACCCAATTAAAACCCAAACCAGCTAACTGGAAAGGTAATTCTTGGAAAGGGCGGAAACCTGGCAATTATAAGTGGTTTGAAATTCAAGATACTGTTGATTACTGGGGTGGTTTTGAGAAAAGAAAGATTATTCTGCCTGACATATCTTTGAGGGGTAATTTTACATACGATGCAGATAATGTCTATTGTGCAAATACTGCATATATTATCCCCGTAGACGATAAATATTTACTCGGCATATTAAACTCTAAACTTATAACTTTTATCTATGAAAACATTTCCTCCACGTATCGTGGTGGGTACTTGCGTTTCGTATATCAATACTTGGCACGCCTTCCAATCCGCACCATCGACTTCGACGACCCCACTGACAAAGCCATGCACGACAAGATGGTCGTCCTCGTTGATGCCATGCTCGATTTGCACAAGCAGCTGTCCGACTTGTCGGTCGCTCGACGCGAAATCATCGAGGCGCGGATTGAGCGCACCGATGCCGAGATTGATGCGCTGGTATATCGTTTGTATGGGCTGACGGACGATGAGATTGCGATTGTGGAGGGGAGATAGCCCTCTCCGCGTCCTTCGCGCCTCTGTGGTAAAGAAATCAGCGCTTCTGCTGATAATAATGCGCTTCGCTTTCGACGAATTCGACTGCCGCGGCCAGGCTGGGGTTGGCGGGCATATGGGGGGGCAGGTCATGCACCGCCGCCGTGACCAGGCGCGGCCGGGGATGCAGCGTCAGATGCACACAGCCAATTTGCCCGCCGCGGACATCGCGCAGATAAAGGATGTTATCCTGAACCGCGGTCGCGGCGGCTGGCGACAGGCAGATTTGCAGGCGGGCGCTTGGGTCTTTCGGGTGGAGGGCGGCCGTGATGCTCGTATCGGCGACGGGCGGAATCTGATAATGCCAATCCTGTGAATCATCGACCAGAGCCATCGTCACCTGCGCGGCGACTTTGCGGCGGCTGATGGGGTCGAGCGTTCCGGCGACATTGGCGGCATGATAACCCATGCCATCCAGCACAATCAGGGTCGAGCGGCCCTGGGTCAGCCGACAGTGCCAGACCTCATCGGCGCAGGCATGGCCAAG
>DAOUKA010000279.1:0-5685 GCA_034421915.1 Anaerolineae bacterium | reverse complement strand
GCATGAAAGAGCCATACTTCGTTCTTGTCAATCCCCTCGGCTTCGCGCAGACAGCGTGCCACTTCAATCGATTCATTGACTGTATTGCAAACAATGGCGATGCAGCCGCCCTGCTCGTACCAGACCCGAACCGTATCCACCAGATTGTCCAGGTCGGGCGGAATCGGCTTGATTTGCATAACGCGTCCGTTTTTCGGCAGCGGCAGAGGATGAACCCGCACCGCGCCATCGTTTTCGACGACCGTCAGGCGCGGATAACAAACATCAGGCGCTTCGTCCCACTTGGATGCGCCGACTGCCTTCAATATATCTGTGCGGCCTTGCCGTGACAGGGTTGCCGACAGCAGAATCATGGGCGAGTCCAGCGCGTGAAGCCAGTTGAACAAGCGCTCGATAATCGTATCCATGTAGGTGTCGTAGCTGTGAATCTCGTCAAAGACAATCACTTTGCGGCTTAATCCAAACTGACGGACGAAATGGTGCTTGGCTTGCAAGACACTTAACATCACCTGGTCAATCGTGCCGACCGCATAGGGTGTCAGTAAGGCGCGTTTGCGATTCTGAAACCAGTCTTCAGCAGTCGGAGCGCTCTCATCGCCCTCACGATTGGATTCTGCTTGAGTTTGGGGATAAGACGACCGCCGCTCCGAACCCCCGTGAATCAATCGCAGATTGATGTTGTCATGCGAATAGCGCCTTTGCAGATAATCGCCGACGCGCTCAAACATCTGATTGCTGGTGGCTTGCGTTGGCATGGCGATATACGTCCCCGCCAGGTCAAATCGGTTGACCAGCAAGTCGCCAATATGCAGCGCCAGTTCGGTCTTGCCACCGCCGGTCAGATATTCGACCAGGATGAGCCGCGGCGCCTGCTTGAACCCTTGCAGATGTTGGATGCCTTCGCGCTGCAAATCGTTGGCTTGAAATGGAAAAACAGAGTTAAACGCGGGTTTGCGCCCATCCGCTGGCCACGCCAGCCAACCCAGGTTATGCAAGGCGGTCGCTGCCTGTTCCTGGGCTCGCTGGAAATAATCCTGCGGGTTCATCATCGCTTCTTCGTAAGGGAAATAGGTTTCGTTCGAGCCAATCCAGTCACAAACCGAGATAAACCCGGACAGGGAAGCCGCGAAGACGTTAAATTGCTCCGATGATTGCGGCAAGCTGATTTCAGCGACGCCCAGCGCTTTTTGCAGCCCTTGGCCGAGTTGGTTTTGGAGCGCTTGCCATTTTTCCCTGCCGATTCGTGGCTTGGGAGATGTTTGCACCCCCGATATCCAGGCGCCATGATGTCCGCCTATGACATTAGCCATTTGCGTTGCCTGACGTTTGTTAATGCCTTGGTCGATTAGCCATTGGCGCAGTATGACCGCTGACAGGATGCCGTGGTCATCTACATCTAAAGAACTGCGTTCATGCAAGCCATCGTCAGCCTGAATGATATGCTGATAGAGCGGTTTAACTTTCTTCTGAAATGCTGGGGTCGCCTTGCCAATGTCGTGCAAGCCCGCCAGCAGCGCCAGCAGCCCCCGCGTGGATTGTTCATCCAAACCCGACAGCCTCGTCAGCCAAGCCTTCTGCCCCCTGCCGAGAAACTGATCCCACATACAACAGGCAACTGCCGCCACATCCAGCAGATGATAGATGAGGGGATGCCAGGCGCCGCTCTTCCTATCGTATTTTGCCCACAAAAGATGCAGCAGGGATTCTTGCTCTGTGCTGCCAAGCGTCAGACCATAATTCCGAACTTGACGCATCAGGCTGCGGATGACGCGCTGGCGCAGCTTCTTCGGCTCTTCGACCACCACGCCTGAACCCCAACTGCGTATCCAAGGCACCATCTCCTCCGGTTCCGAGACATCGACTGTATAGCTGATGTATCCGTCCGCGTCGGTATGTATGCGCTGTGAAGGATGCCAGATGCTTTCGAGCAGGCGGTCATAGTGCCGCGGCTCAAAGCGCAGAACCACGCGTCTCGGGCTGCGCTGGCTGCTCCATACCCCCCAAGCCCGCCCAAAATGAGACTGAAAACGGGCTTGATCGATAAGCTCAAAACGTCGATTCGTTAATCGGACATCCTGAATGCGGTCAAATTTCAGGCTAAGCCCAATATATTGCTGCTCATCGCGCGTCCCTTCGCACAGGACATAGAAGCCATCCGACAAGGGGTTGCTGACAAACCGATAGGGGCGAACCAGCCAGCGAGATGGGGCCTCTCGATTGAGCGGATGATAATCGACCCGGACTTCGCGGCGCTGTTTCTTGGCTTGAGCCAGCGTGGTAAAAAATCGAGCCGTTTCCAGGTTGCCGCGTTCAACATCAAATCGCCCTTGTAGATAACCAGCCAAGTCCGGGTTTAATTTATGACTGATTTTATCAATCAAAGAATGGACAATCTGCCATTGCGATGTGTAGTAAGTGAGCGAGCGTTCCAATGCCAGAAACAGAAATTCGCTTTCCTCGGTGGTCAGCTTGAGATTGACGAAATAATCCTCATCCACACAGTACCTTTGTCCCTCGAGGTAAATAGGCACGCCCATATTTTCAATGATACTGATATATTTGCTGGCGGTGGACTTGCCAATTTTGTATTTTTCGGCAATTTCGCTGCGGCTCATGCCATCCGGAGTATTCGCCAGATGATAGATAATGTCAAAAATAATTTTGACGGTTTCCCTTAATGCCATATAGCCTCACTTCTTCTTTTCACGTCTTTCATAAAAAAGTGCAAACGCAACAAGCGAAATGATACCCAAGATAAAACCTGTAATCAAACCTGCTGCAAATGGGTCTAAATAGATATTCATACTTGACCTCTTCATAGCCCCCGATTTTTTCCATCGCGCTTCCCATATAAATATAAAGACAAGGGTCTACGGAGCGCGAACCATTTGCCAAAGAAAGTATGAATTTAGAATTGATTTTGGATAATAATCGACTTTTAACAAGAGGAAGCAGCCGATTCTTGCCGGAAGCCGGGGGAATGGCAATATAGTTTGCTCCTTGCTATCATTGCCGGGTTGATGCGGACTTTATTAGGATCTATTGCATGACGCTTCTCTCATTCGGCGGCGATTCTAAATCCCCCAAACCTATTTATGCCCGTTCGGGTTGGGAAATCCCACAGCCGAAACCGATTGAAATTGGAGCGGAACGGCAATCACAGAAGCCCGAACTTGTCCGCCTTCGCACAAAAACACTCATTGACGAGATGGCAAAGGCCGGAAGCAACCTGAAAATCCGTTCAGTTTCGCCATATATGTATAATTGTGTGGGAATGATTTTTGCCAATCGCCGTGCCTGGATTGATATTGAGCAAATATATGATATTCTTAGAGAAGATGGATATAATAAGATTCCCTTGGAGCATGTAGTCACGGGCGATCTTGTGCTTTATACATTTTCTAACATGCCGTCTCACATTGGCTTGGTAACGATTGTACATTCCCCTCTTGGGCAAATCCCGAGCATAAGGGTCCTAAGCAAGTGGGGCAAAGATGGTGAGATCGAACATCACTCTGAAGATGTCCCGTCTTATTGCGGAAGACCAAGTTCATATTGGAGCGAGAAGGTCTTATGAGATTATCTGCGTATTTTGAGGAAATGGAGACGCTTTCATTTCAAACTCAATTTTCAGTCATAAGCGGTTTTGAATTGCTGCGAGTGGCATTTTCTCATAATCCGACTATCAAGAATTTGATAGCGGTGTTACATGACGACTCAAGTCTAACTCAAGAGATTTATAAGCGAATAAGTCGTTTGCTGCCCAACGCTGCGACCGACACTGAGGTATCTTATGACGAAAGCATTGCCGCCTATTTGTTCTGCCTTTCGCGCGTGGATCCAGCCGCCGCCTTGGACGCCAGCAATCTGGTTTTGAAGACCGGCAGCCTGTGGTGGTCGGTGCAGCTGGCACTATATGTTAGAGATTACACCAAACAGAAACAGACAGTATGACAGCTTCGTCTAAAGCGGATGATCATATTTTTGATGTATTAGAAAGCCCATTTGCCAAAGAAAGCATAAGTTTAGAATTGATTTTGGATAAGAATCGACTTTTAACAGGAGAAAGCGGCCGATGACAAACAAAAAGGCGAGCCCTTATAAGACCCGCCTCTTGTTGATTGAATAGTCTCTGTCGCTGCCCTAGGCACCCGTAATCGCGCCATCATTCGCCTGTGAGACCAGCCTGGCATACTTTGCCATGACACCCTTGCGGTAATTCGCTGCGGGTGGCTGCCATTTGGCGCGGCGCGCCTCCAGTTCCTCATCGCTCAAATCGACATGAATCAGTCGGCGGGGCACATCAATCGTAATCATATCCCCTTCTGCCAGCAGGGCAATCGGACCGCCAACGGCTGCTTCGGGTGCGGTATGACCAATCATCAGCCCGCGTGTGCCACCGGAGAAACGTCCATCGGTGATTAAGCCGACTTTGCTGCCCAAACCCTGTCCAAACAGCGCCGCCGTAATTTGCAGCATCTCGCGCATCCCCGGACCGCCAACAGGTCCTTCGTAACGGATGATGACCACATCCCCCTCGACAATCTGCTGGTTTTTGACCGCCTCAAAGGCATCTTCTTCGGTATCAAAGACCCGTGCGGGACCTGTCAGCGGGGCGGGGGTATCCTTGAGTTTGACCACAGCGCCATCTGGCGCCAGATTGCCCTTCAGCACCACCAGCCCGCCACTTTCTTTAATGGGATTGTCCAGGTCGCGGACGACATCCTGCCCTTCGGTTTCGCGGGCATCGGCGCAGGCTTCTGCCAAACTCTGGCCGGTCACGGTCAGGGTATCCCCGGTCATATAGCCGCCGTCAATCAGGCGATTGAGCAGAATCGGGACACCGCCTGCCTGATACAAGTCCAGCGCGACATATTTTCCAGTCGGGCGCATATCGCCAATAATGGGGGTGCGCCGGCTGATGGCTTCAATGTTATCCAGGGAAAACTCGATGCCGGCTTCGCGGGCGAATGCCAGGGTGTGCAGGATGCTGTTGGTGCTGCCAGCAGTTGCGGCGGAGGCAGCGATAGCATTTTCCAGCGAACCCCGCGTCACCAAATCCGATGGGCGAATGTTATTTTCCAAAATCTTGAGCATCAGCTGGCCGGCGCTGAAGGCAACATTTTCCTTTTCGGGGTCTTCAGCCGGGACATCCCCCATGCCCATCGGACAAATGCCGATAATCTCGCTTATCATCGCCATCGTGTTCGCTGTAAATTGTCCGCCACAGGCGCCTGGTCCCGGGCAGGCGAGATTTTCGACTTCCATCAGTTCTTCATAGCTGATTTGACCCGCCTGAAACTTGCCCAAAGCCTCGAACACGCTCACCAAGTCAATATCCTGCCCCTTGAGCCGCCCTGGATAAATCGTGCCGCCATAGAGCATCAGTGAGGGCAGGTTGAGGCGAATGAGCGCCATGATAGTGCCAGGGATGGTTTTGTCACAGGCGGAAAGCGCCACCACGCCATCCAGCATATTGGACATCGCCACCAACTCAATGCTGTCGGCAATCACCTCGCGGCTAATCAGCGAGCCTTTCATCCCCTCGGTGCCCATCGTGATGCCATCGGAGATGCTGACCGTGTTGAATTCAAAGGGTGTGCCGCCAGCAGCCCGAATCCCGCGTTTGACATCATGCGCCAGCTTGCGCAAGTGGAAGTTGCAGGGACCGATTTCGGTCCAGGT
>DAOUKA010000278.1:0-2190 GCA_034421915.1 Anaerolineae bacterium | reverse complement strand
TATATTATGCCGACAAAAGCCATCGTCGACAAGGCGCATCATGTCGGCGCGGAAGTGGTCTTCAATGGCTATCACAGCGTCGGCGCGGTTCCGGTGGATGTCGGCGCGATGAATGTCGATTATTATATCGGCGGCGTGCTCAAGTGGCTCTGTGGCGGGCCGGGCGGCGTGTTTATGTATGTGCGCCCCGACCGGCTGCCCGCGCTGGAGCCGAAGGTGACGGGCTGGTTTGCCCACCAGAGCCCCTTTGCCTTTGATGTCGAAAACTTTGAACTGCGCGCCGATGCCTACCGCCTGATGAACGGCACGCCCGGCATCGCCTCGCTCCATGCGGTTCAGCCCGGCGTGGATATTATTGCCCAGATTGGCGTCCCCGCCATCCGCGAAAAGTCGATTCGTCAGACCAGCATGATTGTTGATTTGGCGGACAGGGCGGGGTATGAGGTTGCGTCCCCGCGCGACCCGACGGCGCGGGCTGGCACCGTGACGGTCAATCCACCACATGCCTATGAGGTCGCCTGCGAGCTGCTGGCGCGGGGCATCAAAGTGGACTATCGCCCCAATGCCGGCATTCGGATTGCGCCCCATTTTTATACGCTCGATGAGGAGGTGGAGCAGGCGATGGCCGCCATCCCCGAGATTCTGGCCGATGGCAGCTGGCGGCGGCACCAGCAGGCCTAGCGCTTGGTCACTTAGGGGCGCAAATCCCCAGGGTTACAGCCGCAATCGTCACGCTGCTTCATCCTTCTACCCGCCATCAGATGATTCGAGAGGCGGGGGCTGCTTCAATGCCGCGCGCTTTTCTTGCAGATTTTTGCGGCTGCTGCGGTGACTGTAGACGAATACACCCGCTAATGTTGCTATGCCCCCGCCTACCAGCCCAACACTTTCGAGGGAATATCCTAATGAAATAGCATGAAAACCCAATCCAATCAGCCCCAGCGCCAATGCAAATCCCAGCCACATCCCGCGTCTATCGCGCTGAATGGCTGCGTCAAGCTGTGTTGATTCTATTTGAATGACAGCCTTGAGTTCCATTTCTTGCATTTTTATGCTGTGTTCCTGCTGTTTTTCCACCAGAGCCAAAATACGGTCACCGCTTCCGAGCATAATCCCTTCGTAATCCCTAAACATATTTGGAGGCGGTATTGGCCCTGAATAATGATACTGAAGCTGAACGCGGGTAAGTTCACGAATAAACGCCTCGCGTTTTTCTTCAGGTATGTATTCGATATACTCCGATGATATGGAAAGGGATTTGTCATCCTCGGGCAATGTGTCTACCGAGGGGTTTTCACTATTCATTAGCGATTGTTCTTACTGATTTCTTTTTCGTGCTGACTGATTGCCCAACGCATACGCTCTCCTACCACTTCCCAGTCCGAGCGCAGGGCGTCATAATCAGCTTTCGCTGCCGATGCAGGGTCATAATCTGTCTTGGCTGCCACAGGTGAAACATCATACATGTTTAGCGCCCCGCACACATCTATCAGGCTGCCAATGCCCGTCCAAAAGGTTGGCGTTGGAAACAAGTAGGTGTGCTTGAGCCGTCTGAGCTTGCTTGCCATGTTTCTTAGCTCCTAAAGTGCTGGCAATAGACCTATGTGTATTTATATATTACACTATCTGCATATCTCCTGTCAACAGGCCTAGCGCTTGGTCACTTAGGGAGGACAGCCTATGAAGCATACAAGAATCGAAAGCGAACCAAAATGGATTTCCGCATTCGGCATCGCCCTGCTCGTTATGCCGCTGTTTGCGCCCTTTATCTGCTTGTCGCTGCTGTTTATGACGCTGTCCCGTGACGAGGGCTACGCAATGGTGGAAACTGAAATCTCAGAGGCCTACGTCCCGCCCATATCGGAGGGCTGCCGCGCGCTGGCGGATTCAGACATTGCCGCCGCTGCGGACGCGCATGCAAGCGAGCAGGTCAGGTCTACTTTCCCTTCGGACGGAAGGCAGCGATTTTGCTCGCGTCTGTCGTCAGATACGCGCCTTCAATCAAGTCGATGCAATAGGGAATCGCCGGCATAACCGCGTTCAGACAATCGCGGATGGCGCTGGGCTTGCCGGGCAGGTTCACGATGAGCGCCTTGCCGCGAATCCCGGCTGTCTGGCGCGACAGAATCGCCGTCGGCACCACCTCCAGCGAGACCTGGCGCATCAGTTCGCCAAAGCCGGGCATCATCT
>DAOUKA010000277.1:0-4822 GCA_034421915.1 Anaerolineae bacterium | reverse complement strand
TTCTACGCGGTTGCGTTTGATTCTTTGCTGGAGGCTGTAAAGCCCGACGCTTTTGATGACCGTAACCCCTGGCGCGCCGACATCCTGCCAGCGATTGGCGACTTCCAGTCCGCTTTCAATATCAGAGGTGATAAGGATAATCATTTTCATACATTATTCTCCTGTGGCTGCATCCGCCAGCGCCGCGCTGCCGGCTGGGCTTTGCGGATTGGTTTGGAATACCCAGCGCACCAAAGGCGGTGTCAGCACGGTTGTTAATAGAATCACCATAAAGAGCGCGGCATAAAGTTCGCTGCTGCCGTCAATGATGCCGCTTGACAGGCCAATCGAAATGATAATCAGGCCGACTTCCCCGCGCGATACCATGCACACGCCAACCCGCAGCGATTCCCAGATATTGAAGCCGCCCATCCGTGCGCCCAATCCGGCGCCGAAGACCTTGCTGATGACAGCCATCACCAGCAAAACCAGCATAAAGGGGATCGCTTCCAGCGGGAAGGCGCTCAGGTCGGTTTCCAAACCGACATCAACAAAAAATATCGGGACGAGGAAGACATAGGCGAGATGACTCATCGCCTGTTCCATTTCGTGTTTCACGTTGCGGTTTTGCAGCTTGCTCAAGCCGACGCCAGCGATAAACGCGCCGGTAATCGCCGCCACGCCCCCCAGAAACTCGGCCGACCAGCCAAAGAGCAGGGCGGCCATCAAGGCGAAAATCGGAATCCCGTAAGATTGCGATGCTTCCGGCCGCCGCTGTATCCACTCCAGCAGGCGCGGCAGAACATACCAGGCAATCAAAAAGGCGACGATGATGTAAGCGGCCATCTGTACAATAATGATGATGAGTTGGCTGAGGTCGCTGCTGCCGTCAGCCGTGTTCGCGCCAGCCAGCACCAGGGTCAGCGACACCGCCAGAATCGCCAGCACATCGTCGATCAAGGCGGTGGCGAGCAGGGCATTGCCTTCTTTCGTCCGCAAATATCCGAGTTCCAGCAGCACCTGCGCCGAGATGCTGACCGAGGTCGCCGCCAGGGTCACACCGGCAAACAAAGCTGGCAGCCAGCCATATCCGGCCGGCACCACCACCAAGACGGTTAATGCGACCGGTACAGCCACACCCAGAAAACCGGCAAACAATGCCACCTTGCCCACTTTCGCCAGTTCGCTCAGGTGGACTTCCAAGCCGATATTGAACATCAGCAGCAAGACGCCCAGTTCGGCAAATTCCTTGATGGTATGCTGCAAATCGACGCCCTGCAAGATGCTCCAGTGCAGCATGTCCAGCATGGTGGGGCCCAATACGACGCCGATAATAAGCTGTCCCAGCACCCGCGGCTGATTGAAGCGGCGGGCAAGCGCGCCCCCGACGCGGGATGCCAGCAGGATAATCCCCAGGGCAAACATCAAGGGAACAAACGAGTTGACTGCGGCTGCATGGTCTTCATTGCCTTCTGCCAGAGTGGCGACTTGCGTCATCAGAAAAAGCCAGACAAAAGTCAGTGGCAGGGTGAACCGCTTTGAAAATAGCCCACTCAAAGGATTCAAGGAAAAACACCTTTCACTACAGATTTGGAAAGCGTTCGCCACTTCATTATAATTCAACGTTGTAAAATTAGGTAAGGATAATCACAGGTCGCAGGGATGAAAATAGCACAACTCGAACTTTTTAATGTCCCGCCGCGCTGGCTGTTTCTCAAAATTTCCACGGATAACGGCTATGATGGCTGGGGAGAGCCGATTGTGGAGGGGCAGGCCGCCACCGTCCGCGGCGCGGTGGAAGATATGTCGGATTATCTGCTGGGGCGCGACCCGCGTCAAATCGAGGACATTTGGCAAACGCTGTATCGGGGGCGCTTTTATCGCGGGGGTCCCGTGATGATGAGCGCGATAGCCGGCGTCAATCAGGCTTTGTGGGACATCAAGGGGAAATACCACGATGTGCCTGTCTATGAATTGCTGGGCGGCAAAGTGCGCGACAAAGTGCAAATCTATGCTTGGGTCGGGGGAGACCGCCCGACAGATGTGGCGCGGCAGGCACAGGAACGCAAGGACAGCGGATTGAATGCGGTCAAGATGAACGCCGTGAACGAGGTCCACTATATGGATGCCTATCGGCATATTGATGAGGCGGTTGCCCGCGTGGCATCGGTGCGGGAGCAGGTGGGCAACGATTTCAGCATTGCCGTCGATTTTCATGGACGCGTCCATAAACCCATGGCGAAGATGCTTATCCAGGAGTTGGAGCCCTATCATCTGATGTTTGTCGAAGAGCCAGTCTTGCCGACGCACAACGAGGCGCTGCTGGAGCTTAAACGGGCGAGCTCGATTCCGATTGCCACTGGCGAGCGGATGTATTCGCGCTGGGATTTCAAGAGCATTCTGGCTGCGGGCAGCGTGGATATTATTCAGCCTGATGTGTCCCATGCCGGCGGCATCTCCGAAGTGGTGCGGATTGCGGCGATGGCCGAGGCTTATGATGTGGCTCTGGCGCCGCATTGCCCCTTGGGTCCGATTGCCTTTGCCGCCTGCTTGCAGGTGGATGCGCTCGCCTACAACGCGCTGATTCAGGAACAGAGTCTCGGCATTCATTATCATCAGGGGACCGATCTGCTCGATTATCTGCAAGACAGGTCGGTCTTCGATTATCAGGCGGGTTATGTGTCTGTGCCGACTGGGGCTGGGCTCGGCATTGAGATGGATGAAGGCAAAGTGCGGGCGGCTGCGGATGACAGCTTTCGCTGGCGCAGCCCCCTCTGGCGGCGAAAGGACGGCTCGGTTGCCGAGTGGTAGTTATGTTGGCTGAATCTCCTGAGAACTTAATGTTTTTTCGGTCTAATCCTTAACTGTTACTCATAGAAGGCGATTAAAATGTCAGTATGGATTCCTGTCACGGGGGAAATCGTGGCGAGAGAGCGGATACTCATTATTGAAGACGAGGCGCGGATTGCCCAGTTTGTCGAGCGCGGGCTGATTTATGAGGGCTATCGCGTCAGTGTGGCGCCCGACGGTCAAACAGGTCTCGCGGTTGCCCGCGACAATCCACCCGATTTGGTCATATTGGACTGGATGCTGCCGGGGCTGGACGGGTTGGAAGTTTGCAAGCGCCTGCGTGCGGCCGGTGATATGCCGATATTGATGCTGACGGCGAAAGATGATGTCAGAGACCGCGTGGTCGGGCTGGATGCCGGCGCCGATGATTATTTGGTGAAGCCCTTTTCGATTGATGAATTGATCGCTCGGGTGCGGGCGCTGTTTCGCCGCGCCGCGCCGACATCCCGTCCCCAAGTGCTGCGCTTTGACGATTTGTCGCTGGATACCGGGACGCACCGCGCCTATCGCAATGAGCGCGCCATCGATTTAACTGCCAAAGAGTATGAATTGCTGGCCTTGTTCATGCGCAATCCGCGCCAGGTGCTGACCCGCGATGTGATTTTTGACCGTATATGGGGCTACGATTTTGGCGGCGAAAGCAACATTATCGAGGTCTATGTGCGCTATCTGCGCCAAAAAATCGAAGGGGAGGCAGGCAGCCGTCTCATTCATACGGTGCGCGGCGTCGGCTATGTTTTGCGCGAAGCCTAATCAAAACGGGCAGCATCGACCGCGCCGGCAGAACCGCCATTCAAGAGCCTGTCCACCGCCCGTTCGACTGTGCCGGCGCCCATCGCCAGCCCGTGTCCCGTGAATCCCACCGCGAAGCCAACCCGCGGTTTGCCCGGCAGGCTGCCAGCCAGCGGCAGACCATCGATGCTAAAACCCATGATGCCGCTCCAGCGATGGGCAACGGCGGCCGTCACATCGGGGAAGTATTTTGCCCGATAATCGTCGAGGTAGGCGTGGACATGGGGGTTGAGACGGTCTTCGGTGGTGTTGGCTTCTTCTGTCTTGAAGCGCTGGCGGCCGCCGCCCAGCAAAAAGCGTCCGTCAAAGGTGCTGCGATAATACATATAGCCATAGTCACTATAGCCACAGTAGGGAATCGGGACATGCTCCAGCCTTTCGGTGACCAGACATTGGGCGCGGGTGGGTATGACCTTGCCGATAAAATAGGGGTCAATCAAGGGCGACCAAGCGTTGGTGCATAAGATGACATAACGCGCCTTGAAGCGAAACTGACGGGTATAGACGCGCACACAATCCGCCTCGTCCTGCTGAATGCGATAAAGCTCGTTGTTGGGGATGAGCTCGGCGCCGCTTTGCGCCATGACCGACTTTGCCAGCAAATAGGGCTGAACAGCGGCATCAGCGGGCTGTTCAATGCCCGCATAATAACCGCGCCCCAGCGGGTCTTGGCTGTAGTATTCCATATCGATGTTGTCTGCGGATAAGGCTGCCGCCGCCCTTTCGAGTTCTTTGGCCTCTTGCGGCGTTTCTGCCAGCAGCATCGAGCCGCTGTTGTTCAGCGGCACCTCGAAGGGGCTGTTTTTGATGAACTCGCGCCAATAGGCCAGGCTGCGCCTTGAAAGCGCCCACATTTCGCGGGCGGTGGCTCGTCCATACCGTTCAATCGCGCGGTGATAATAGGTATCCAGCCCGCTAATCATAAAGCCGGCGTTGCGGCCGCTCGCGCCCAGCCCGACATCGCGGGCATCGGTAACGACCACCTCTCGCTGATGCACCTGTTTGGCGAAATAGGCGGCCGCGCTGCCTGCCAGACCCGCGCCAACCACCAAAAAATCGACATCGCGTTCTTTTTGCTGCACCTGCTGCCAATGGGAAACGGTCATGGGTTGGGTATCCTGTGTGAAATGCAAGACCAATTAGAAAAGAGAAATCTGCGTCGGTGAAGGTGAATTTGCGTCAGCCATCGCTGACAGGCGCG
>DAOUKA010000276.1:0-2466 GCA_034421915.1 Anaerolineae bacterium | reverse complement strand
CTGTCCGCCACCTGTCTGACCATCGTCAGGCGTGTTTTGCGTGCCTCGTGCGAGGCGGTTATATCAAGGAAAACGAGTTCATCCGCGCCTTCGCGGTCATAAATCATCGCCTGCACTATTGGATCGCCAGCATCGCGCAAATCAACAAAATTGACGCCCTTGACGACCCGCCCGTCCTTGACATCCAGACAAGGAATCATTCGTTTTGCCAGCATGAATCATTTCTCCTTTGCGGCGAGCAGCGCCGCGCCCAGCGATATTTTGTGTTGATACAATGCCATGCCGATAACAGCGCCGGCAACAGCCCCGCTCTTTGCAAGCTGCTCAATTTCTGACAGGCGGCTGACACCGCCAGATGCGATGACTTTGAGACCCGTATGGCGGCCCAGCGCGATGGTATCATGTATATTCACCCCAGTCATGCTGCCGTCCCGTTTGACATCCGTATAAAGGGCATGTTCGACACCCTGCCTGCGAATGAACTGACCGAATTCGACAGGCGCGTGTGCGGATAATTCCGTCCATCCATGTGTGGCAACCTTGCCATCCTTCGCGTCCAGCGCGATGCAAACCGCTTCGCTGCCAAAACGTTCAACCGCTTCCGCGATGGACTCCGGCTGCTTGACCGCCAAGGTGCCCAAGACCAATCGGCTCGCCCCCGAATCATGGGCGTTCTGCAAGGCAGCCATATCCCGCAAGCCACCCCCAAATTGCACCTTGACATCCAGTTTGGCGACTGCCGCCAGTATTTTGCTGTTTTGATTGGCGGTATCCAATGCGCCATCCAGGTTGACCATGTGAATCCATTCCGCCCCCTGGTCAATCCACTGCTGCGCTGTCGATAGCGGGTCATCGCTGAATGTCAGCTGACGTGCCGGATCGCCCGCCCGCAGGCGCACAACTTTTCCATCTCGCAGGTCAATCGCTGGATAAATAATCATGTTTCACTCCTGGAGGCGCAGAAAATTCGACAAAATCTGCAAGCCGGTATGTTGACTCTTCTCAGGATGGAACTGCACCCCATAAATGTTATCCTGCTGTACAATCGCAGCGAACTCCATGCCGTAATCCACCGAGGCGACTATCGTATCGGGATTTGTTGGAGCGCAGTAGTAGCTATGCACAAAATAGGCATAATCCTGCTCTCCCAAGTTCATCGTCAGTTCGGATTCGGCTTTGACATCCAGTTGATTCCAGCCCATGTGTGGCACTTTGCGGTCTTGGAACTGCGGAAACCGCACGACGCGACCGCCAAGAATCCCCAAGCCTTCGTGTTCGCCCATTTCTTCGCCAACCTCATACAGCATTTGCATGCCAACACAAATGCCGAGATACGGGATGCCTTGCGCCAGCGCCTCCCGCAGCGGCTCAACCAGACCCTGCGCCCGCATTTGAGACATGCCAGCGCCAAAAGCACCGACGCCGGGCAGAATGATTTTGCGAGCGCCCGCAAGCTGTTCGGGCTTCTGCACCAGGCGCCATTCCCGCACTTCCAGATGCTTGAGCGCGTGCAGCACACTCCGCAAATTGCCTGCGCCATAATCAATAACCGCCAGCATGGGTTACTCCTCTATGAAAATAAAAAGCCTCGCAAAAGAGCGAGGCAAAGCAGCAAATCTGGCAAGGTAAAGCGCTAAGAGCCAAGCAGCACGCTCCTGGGATGGATAGTTCTGTGATGGTGATGGTCTTGGCAAGTCATGTCCGCTGTCCTTGACCCGTTTGCCGAAGTATAAGAGATGATACAGCGATTGTCAACAGCTTGTTTGAACCGGCGGCTATGCCGATTAAGGCGCCACGTATTCATACGCTCCAATATCACAGGCAGCCCCTTGCGGTCTGGCTGTCCCTATCTGGTCAGTCTCCGAACAATAGGCATCATCAGCCGCATCAATAGCGCGGCTGCTCGCCAGAAGCGGATAATACGAAGGCGAGCCATCCGCCGGCACAACCAGTTCGCCCAGCCCGGAAATCCCTCGGAGTGCGGACGAACAAGAGCCATCCTCAATAAGATTGTTGACATTCTGTTTCAGCCTGCCAAGAGAGTAACAAGCGTCCCCGCTACCGCCAGCGATGATGCTGTTGATGATGCTTAGATCTCCCTCGTTGTCGATCGCGCCGCCAAGTCTGTCTGCCAAGTTGTCGCTGAAAGTGCTGTTGATGGTACTTAGCTCTCCATCCTCTCCGTTGCCGATCGCACCACCCCAATCAGCCGAGTTGCTACTGAAAGTGCTGTTGCTGATGCTTAGCTCTCCCCAGTTGAGGATCGCACCACCCCAGCTAATAGAATTCGGATCATTCTCGTCCCCAATAGCCGAGTTGCCATTGAAACTGCTGTTGATGGTGTTTAGTTCCCCCCAGTTGGTGATCGCGCCACCCCCCAAATTAGCCGAGTTGTCGCTAAAAGTGCTGTTGCTGATGCTTACCTCTCCCCAGTTGGCAATCGCGCCACCAAAATCAGCCGAGTTG
>DAOUKA010000275.1:0-3303 GCA_034421915.1 Anaerolineae bacterium | reverse complement strand
CATGGTGCAGTTTGTTGAGTACGAACGTCATATTGACTTCCTCGCCCAGCCAGTCGAGGGTGAAGGCGCTGGTCAGCTGCGTGAAAAACCGCGTCCAGGCTTGGCTGCCGGTGACGTCTTTTTCGATGATGATTCGCTCTTCGGCTTCGGTCAGGTTATAGGGCCGGTAGCGGCGGGCGGCTTCCATAAAGTAGCGGTAATCCGCCAGGGCGGGGTCGTCGAGGATGGCCTGCGCCTGCTCATCATCGAGCGCATTCCATTCCAAATCGAAGAACACCATTTTTTGGCTCAGCGCCGCGCCCAACTCCTGCATTTTTGCGACCAAAGCCTGATAGGCGGTGTTGGCGGTATCGGTGGAAAAGTTCAGGAAAGCATAAGATTGCAGCCGCCCGCGCATGTCATAGATGGCTTCCATGGCCTGATAAGCGGCGGCGAATTCGGCGGCGCTCATCTTGGCGACAGCCCCGCGGTAGCTGCGCTGGAAATCATCGACCTGTCCGGTAAGTTTTTCGATATCGGCTTCGATGGCTGGGTCGTTGGGGCTGTCATAAAAGACGGACAAATCCCAGATGACGTTCTCGGCGCCGGTGGGGCGGTTTTGCACTGTCTCGGTCATCGCATCCTCTTTCGCATTCGATTCAACAAAGTCCAAACAGCTTTATCCTATCAGATGAGGGGGCAGCTTCATACTTGGAATCCCATGAGAAAGGGGCGGCTAGGACGGCGCCGCGTATTTGGCGACAGCGAAAATCATACGGCCGGTCGGGCGGTTGATCAGTTTGGTGACTTCGACGACAAGCTGGCGGTTCATATACTCCTGCCCGGATTCGACCACGACCATCGTGCCATCATCCAGATAGCCAATGCCCTGATTGGGGTCGCGGCCTTCCTGAATGATGCGGATGTCGAAGGTTTCGCCGGGGATATAAATCGAGCGGACGGCATTGGCGAGCTCGTTGATATTCAGCACATCCACCCCCTGGGCATCGGCAACCTGATTCAGGCTGAAGTCGTTGGTCACCAGCGGGTTGTTGAGTTGGAGCGAGAGCGCGACCAGCTTGGCATCGACCGCGTCAAAGTTTTTAGGGTTGTCCTCGATGATTTTGAGGGGTAGATCGCTGCTGCGCTGGAGTTCGTTCAGTTTGGCCAAGCCGCGCCGCCCGCGGTTGCGGCGCAGGGGGTCGGGCGAATCGGCTACGTGCTGGAGTTCGCTCAGGATAAAGCGGGGGACGGCCAGGGTGCCGCCGATAAAGCCGGTGGCGGCGATTTCCACGATGCGCCCGTCAATCAGGACGCTGGTATCCAGCAGCAGCTGACGCGCGGCATAAGGCTGGGCGCGCCGCGAGCGAGCGGGCCACTGTTCGCCCAGCATCTCCAGGATTTCGTTGGCGCGGAGGCCGAAAATCGCCATGCCCAGATAACCCAAGGCAAGCGAAACGATAATCGGGCTGACTTCCCCGATGGGCTTTTCCAGCAGGGAGAGGGGGAATGCCAGCAGCAGGGCCAGCAGCAAACCGACGGCGGCGCCCAGGATGGACAGCATGAGTTTGGGGGCGGGCACTTCGCTGCTCGCCTGCTGCACACGCCGCAGCGGCAGGATGGTTATCCAGGGTGTTGCTATCAGCCCAAAGAGCGCCCCGAGCCAGCAGAAGATAAACGCGGATTCGGATGCGCCCAGCTGGATGAAGTCGGCGAGGCTGTGACCAACGCGGATGCCCACAGTAGAGAATATTATCAGACCGATGATGCGGGCGATAAAAAAGGGGAGCATGGGCTTGTTTCTCCTGTACTTGAGGACTTACATACGAAAACAGCCAGACATAAGATGATCTCTTATGTTCGCAGTGATATTTGCGCGGAGACTTTATATTATTATACGGCTTCAGCCCAGTGGCTGCAATGGATGAAGTTGAAAGGGCGCGGGCGGCCCTCAGCGCGGGCCTTGGCGATAAGCCTGTTCGGCCGCTTGCAGCCGGCGGCCATAGCTGCCGATTAGATAACCATGCACCGGAAAATACAGGACAAGCCCCAGCAGGGCGAAGGGCATCAGGATGAAGAGGGCGATATTGGCGGCCAGGGCGTACAGCAGCCATTGCAAGGTCAGTTCGGCGTCGGTCTGCAAGCTGCGGAAGAGTTTGCTGAAGCGAAAAAACTCGCCTTGGTCGCCGGTTTCGGCATAGCGCATCAGCCCGACTGCCAGCATGGGCCAGGTGAGGGCCATATAGATGAACAGGAGCGGCAAAATGCCGGCCACAATCCCGACAAAGGCGAGGCCGCCGAAGAGGCTGAGGGCAAGCATCTGGCTAAAGCCGTATAACAGGCACAGCGCCATCACGGGTGGCAGGTGGTAGACCAGGACCGCCAGCAAAACGGCGGCGCCCTGATTGACTTTTCTGCCGAAGCGATTCCAATTCGGGAGCGGGCGCGGATGACCGCTGATGACATTGTGGACGAGCTCGGTCAGGCAGCCGAGCAAGGCGCAGAGCGCGACAAGACCGATGACCGGCAGGCCGCAGAGGAGGGTCAGCAGGGCGGTCCGCGCCAGCTTGCCTGGCCAGCCTTTGTCGCTGAAGGGATAAATGAATGCGCGTCTGAATGGCATCAGCCGAAGTCCTGTCTTTCGGGGACAGCCTCAATGGTGGTTCCAGTTTAGCATCTTTTGCTGTTTAGACCATTCTTGGGATTCCTCTATGCCTGCCTTGCGCGATGCGTTACATTTTGCGTGGTTCAGGTGGATGGCAGGGGAAGGGGGGATCTGATGGTTTATTCGGTTTTGGGGAGGCTGCTGCCGGCGAAACCTGTGGCGACGGAGCCGCAGCGAATCGTGTTCATTCGCCCCTGCTGCATTGGGGATGTGGTGATGGCAACGGCGGCGCTGTCGGCTTTGCGCCAGGCCTTTCCGCAGGCGCACATCACCTGGGCGGTCGGGTCGTGGTCGGCAGGGGCGGTGGCGCATCACGGGGCGGTTGATGCGATTCTCGATACTGGCGCCGCGGATATGCCAGTGCGGTCGCTGGGGGAGATGCTGCGCTTTGTGCGGCAGCTGCGGGCGGGGCATTATGATATGGCGGTATCGCTGGTGCGTTCGCCTTTGATGAGCCTGGCGGTGTATTTGGCGGGCATTCCCATTCGCGCCGGCCTGGACAGCGCGGGGCGCGGCTTTGGCTATAACCTGCGGCTGCCGCTTGACCCGACTGACCGCGCCCATGAGAGCGAGATTTATCTCAGGCTCATCAGCGCGGTTGCCGGTCAGGAGCTTCATGCCTATGCCAATCTGCCAGTGACGCCGATGGCAAAGGCGGC
>DAOUKA010000274.1:0-5546 GCA_034421915.1 Anaerolineae bacterium | reverse complement strand
AAAGCGGCGACCGTATGATTCCAGACGATTTCGCGGATTTCGTCGGGCGCGGCAAAGCCCTGGTCATAAACCAGTCGGTGCTTGGAGGCCTGCTGCATCACATAGCACTGCAAGGCGCGGCTCCTGTCAACCGCCTGCGTCATCAGCACTGCGACCAAGAGCAAAGTAATGACGCCCGTTGCGATGACGCGTGTTGTGTGGCCTCGCCTTGGGTGGAGTCCTTTCATTTTAATCCCCTTTCCCCTTCCAATCAGTCGGCGGTCATCAGCACCCGGCCGCCGACCAGCAGCCAGATGATTCCGCTGACAGCCAGCCCAATGACCAGCGCCATCAGCGGCTCGAAGAAGAGCGCAAACAGGAGCGTGAGATACAGCCCCAGGGAAACGGTCGTCACCAGCGCGCTGGCTGCCCAGCGTTTTTGAATCCGAAAAATATCGGTCACGAAGGGTAGGCTCATCCCGAAGAGGAGGATGGACACCAAGCCAATGAGCAAGGCTATGGGTATGGCGCTTTCGGCGCCGCCAAAGCCATTCGGCGCCGCCAGCATGCTGCCACTGGTGACAAGGCCAATCACCGCCACCATCATCAGCAGCATGTGCAAGGTGCTGATGCGCTGGATGGAGCGCCAGAAGGCGGCATCAAAAGCGGCGCCAGAAGCGGTGCGCATCGCGCTGACGCGTTGCGAAATGCGGCGCTGAAGGGCATAGGTCACCAACGCCAGAACGGTGGCGAAGTAGGGGATGGACTGCGGCAGCTGGGACGGGATTTCCAGCGAGCCGATGCGGATGCCCAGCGCGTCAAAGAAGCCAAATATCGACGAGGCGACCATCGTGCCGGTCGGTGTGCCGCCGCCCAGCGAAGGCGTCACCAGCGCGATGAAGCCGCGCCCATTGGTCATATCGCGCTGGAAAAGCTGCAAATAACCCATGCTCATGTGAATCCCGCCCAGCCCGGCAAAGAGGCCGCTAATCAGCAGGGCCAGATAGCGAACCCGCTTGACGGGGATGCCGAGCGATGCCGCCGCCTCCGGATTTTCGCCCACAGCGCGCAGGTGCATGCCAATCGGGGTGCGATAGAGAAAATAGGAGACCAGCGCCACCGAAATTACGGCTACCCAGGTCATCACACTCTGGTTGTCAAACACCTCGAAGACAAATCCGCCCACAAGCGGAATCTCGCTGATAAACTCCGGCAGTTGGATGAAGGGCATCTGCAAGCTGGCGAGGGTGCTGGTATTGCCGCGGTCGCCGGTCAGTTCAAACATAATCGCCACAGTTGCCGATGAGCCGAGGATATTAAGGGCAATCCCCGACAGGAACAAATCCCCTTTCAAATCCAGATGAAAGAAGGCCAGGATGAAGGACATCAGCAGGGATACAGCCACGCCCAGAACCAGCCCCAGCCAGGGCCCGACGGCCAGGCCGGTCTCGGCGCCAAACCAATCCTGGGCGAATGCGCTGACCACCACGCCGGTAAAGGCGGCCGACAGCATCATGCCTTCGAGGCCGATGTTCAGGACGCCGGCTTTTTCGGAGACGAGCGCGCCCAGCGATGGCAGCAGAATGGGCGTGGTCACGCGCAGGATAGCCGCCAGAAAGGCGGCGCTGAAAATACCATCAATCACATTTTCAAACATCGCTTGCCTCCAGGGCCGCGGCCGGCTTGGCCTTGTCATCGGCATCGGCGCGTTTTTGCCGCTGCTGGAAGAATGTCACCAGCGCCTCGGCCGTGATGAGCAGGATAATAATCGCCTGAATCATCCGCACCACCTCGAAGCTCACGTTGGCATCCCGCTCCATAAACTGCGCCCCCGCCCGCAAATAGGCATACAGCAGGCCAGTAAAAGGCACCACCAGCACATTCAGCCGCGCCAGCAGCGCCACCACCACCCCTTCAAAGGCCAGGGCAAAGGAGATATTGAGAATCAGCTGGCGGTGGATGCCGGATGCCAGGTGCATGCCCGCCAGCCCGGCGACAATCCCGCTGATGGCCATCACCAGCATAATCGTGCGCCGCGAATTGACGCCGCCATAATCGGCAAACTTGAGGTTCGAGCCGATGATGCGGATTTCATAGCCCAAGGGCGTGCGGCGAATCAGCAGCCACGAAATCACAATGACCATCACCAGGACAAAGACGGCCATGGTGACCTGGGTGCTTTCGACAATCACGGGCAGCACCGCATTTTCGCCAAAGCGGTCGGTGGCGACATAACCGGCATCGGGCGGTTTTAGCTGGAAATTAAGCACCATTTCATAAAAGCGGGTCGCAATCACATTGAGCATCAAGGTCGAGACCAGTTCGTTCGCGCCCAAGTAGGCTTTCAGCGCGCCGGGCACCAAGCCATAGATAAAGCCGGCCGTACCCGACGCCAGAATAATGATCGGAATCAGCAGAAAGCCGGGGATATTCGGGGAGTTGAGGGCGATGATGCCCGAGACCAGCGCGCCAAAGTACAGCTGCCCTTCGGCGCCGAGGCTGAACTGCTGCGCCCGAAACACAATCGCAAAGGACAGCCCCAGCAGAATCAGGGTGATGGCATCCTGAATCCAAACCCCCCAGCGATTCACCCGTTCAATCGGTCCCAGCAGCAGCGCCTCGAATGCCAGGCGCGATTGATCCATCGCCTCGGACAGCACCGTCCCAAGCGGGACATCTTCAGGGCGGGCGTAGATGGTGTAGATGCCATCGGCTGGCAGCTGATAATTTTCGATGACCGCATCTTTTTGGCTGACCAAATCGTCAAAGGTTTCCTTGACCTGCAATCGGGTGGCGGAGTTGCTGGCTGCCAGCACATCGCCGGCATTGTCACGAAGCTCGACCAGAACATCCACTTCGGAGCGGCGATTCTTGGCATAAGCCAGCACCGAAACCACATCATCGGCGCGGCCGGCAAAAGTATAAGCGACTTCGGCAAGGGGTTCGACGACATTGGGCTTATTAAACTCGCCGCCGCGCCTTTGACCGTATTCAAGGTCAGCATCCTCATTCTCGATGCTGGCGGCATCGGACAGCAGCTGCACGCGGAACTCGCCGCGTTCAAAGCGGCTGGCGGCATCCAGATTAAACACAAACGTAACCAGAAAACCCAAACCAAGCGCGACGATGACGGTCAGCAAAACGCGAATCGCCTGCGCTTTCAATTCAATCACAAACAGCAGAATAGACATGCCGACCAGCACATTGACCAGCAGGATATTTTGCCAGGTGGCTGTTTTTGTCATCTTTTCGATAGAGGCATCAAACAGGGTGCTGGCAATGAACCAGGTGATGACAATTCCAGCCAGCAGGCCAATCAGAAGCAGCAGATGTTTCCTCATCCATATCATGCGAACCGCTCCATTTCTTGCTTGGGCTGGCGCTCGGCGCCCAGCATATAATAGCCGATGCGCTCTTCCGTCAGGCTTTCGTCATTGGGGAAGATGCCGACAATCTCACCCTCATACATGACCATAATCCGATCCGACAACTTCATCACCTCCTGCAAATCTGCCGAAATTAACAGGATGGCGAGCCCTTTCGTGCGCCGATCCACCAATTCCTGATGAATAAACTCAATCGCGCCGATGTCCACGCCGCGGGTCGGCTGCGCCGCGATGAGCAGGCGGGGCGACGAAGACAGTTCACGCGCGACAATGACCTTCTGCATATTGCCGCCCGAAAGGGCGCTGACGGGGATGGCGCCGCTGGGGGCGATGATATTGAATGCTCGAATCAGACGTCTGCCGTTGGCTGCGATGGCCTGGATATTGAGCAGGCCGCGCCGCGTATAAGGTTCGCGATAATAGCGGTCGATAATCAGATTGTCCTCAATCGAGGAGCGGACGGCGACGCCGTTGGTCAGGCGGTCTTCGGGGATATGCGCGACTTGATGTTCGCGCACCTGGCGCGGCCCCCGCCCCAAAATGGCCGTCTCATTGATATAGGCCTCGCCACTGGTCGGCGGGCGCAGGCCCGTCAGCACCTCGGCAAGCTCGGTCTGTCCGTTGCCCTCGACCCCGGCGATGCCCAGAATTTCATTTTGATACACATGAAAGCTGACCTGCTTCAGCAGCTGGTGGCCGCTGTCGTCGGCATAGGTCAAATCCCGCACCGCCAGCACCGATGCGCCGCGCTGGACTTTGGGCCGATCCACCACCATAAACACCTCGCGCCCGACCATCATCCGCGCCAGTTCGCGCTCATTGGTCTGGCTGGTCTTCACCATGCCGATTTTGCGTGCGTCCCGCATCACGGTCACGCGGTCCGAAATGGCGATGACCTCCTTCAGTTTGTGGGTGATGAAAATGACGGTTTTGCCGCCATCGACCAGATTGCGTATGGCAGCGAACAGATCCTGGGTTTCGCTGGGCGTCAGGACGGCGGTAGGCTCATCCAAAATCAGGATTTCGGCGCCGCGATAGAGCGCCTTGAGGATTTCCACCCGCTGGCGCATCCCCACCGGAATATCCTCAATCTTGGCCTTGGGGTCAACATACAGCCCATAGGCTTCTGACAGCTTGGCCGTATCGGTGACGGCCTGCTGGAAATCGATGGCGAATCCCTTTTTGGTTTCGCGGTTCAAGATGATGTTTTGCGCCACCGTGAAGGAGTTCACCAGCATAAAGTTCTGATGCACCATGCCGATGCCCTGTTCGATGGCGACTTGGGGATTGGTGATTTGCACCGGTTGACCGCGAATGAAAATCTGCCCGGCAGTCGGCTGCTCCAGGCCATAGAGAATTTTCATCAGCGTCGATTTGCCGGCGCCGTTTTCACCGACAATCGCATGAATCTCGCCCTGTTCGACCGAAAAGTCGATGTCTTCGTTGGCGCGGACGCCGTTGGGGTAGACCTTGACAATATCCTGGGCCTCAATAATGGGCATTTATCCCTCCAGGTCGCAGCCGATAAAGTTTCGGCCTTTCTCGCGGGCGGCTTTCATCACGGAGAATGAGCCGGCGGCGGGGTCGATGACATAATCCCCCGCCTGACTGACAGCGGCGATAAGTTCGGCTTGCAATGCTACCGGTTTTTGGTGAGGGTGTTCGCCGGACGAAACTTTTTCGCGCCAGACGTCGGGGATAGTGTGGATTTTCCACACGCCCTTGGCGCGTCTGGGCCGCTTTTGCAGCGCCAAGCAATACTCACTCACGCGCCGCGAGCGATAGCCCATCCCCATTTTCCCCTTGTCCCATACAATCAAGTCCACGACATCCAACTGTGTCCCTTCAAGCCAGGGCTTGAATCCCTGACAAAGATGAAACTTGTCCATCCACAAAAACAAATGCCCGCAGGGGATAAGCGCCCTGTCGATATATTGCACAAACTTGGCGATTTTGCCTTCATCCATCTGCATCAAAGCGCTTCTTCGCCGGCCGCGGTTCTTGCCTTCATTGCCATACGCCAGCTTATCCAAAACACCGCGGTACTGCGGGTCAAGAAAAGCAACGGGTATGCCAGCCGCCGGCAGTAAAGATAAAAATTCCAGGCCGTCCATTCTGAGGCGGGCATTGGGCTGCAAAGAAGGATGCAAGTCTATCGGCGGCGCCTGTATGAGGCGATGT
>DAOUKA010000273.1:0-17177 GCA_034421915.1 Anaerolineae bacterium | reverse complement strand
CACAACCCGCTTGTCACGGGGCAAATCTACACCTTCAATACGAGCCATCAATCACACTCCCCCAGCTTTAGCCCTGCCGCTGTTTGTGCTTTGGATTTTCACAGATAATCATCACCCGTCCCTTGCGCTTGATGACGCGGCACTTGGGACAACGGCGCTTGACACTGGCTGATACCTTCATGCCTCTTCCTTACTCACCATCCAATTCAGAAATGCCCCCATCCTGTGCGGGGCCGCCTGACAGCGAACCCCCAGTGTATCACACAATTTGACTTTGTAAAAGGATGTTTTATCAGCAATCACGGCAGCGTCAGTATCCGCGGCCCGCCCTCTGTAATCGCCACCGTATGCTCAAAATGCGCCGCCAAAGACCCATCTTTGGTGACGACTGTCCAGCCATCATCCAATTCAGCCAAATCGCTCCGCCCCGCAATCAGCATCGGCTCAATCGCATAGGTCATACCCACCTGCAAATCATAATCCACCCACTGATGACGGCTGTTTCTGCCCGGCCACCAGTTGGGCACCTGCGGCTCTTCGTGCATCGCCCGCCCGACGCCATGCCCAGTGTACTCGCGCGCCACGCTGTAACCCATTCTGCCCGCGAATCGGGCGGTCGCTTTGGCGACATCGCTAATCCGGTTGCCCGCCACCGATGCCTTGATCGCTTCCATCAGCGCCGCTTCGGTCGCCTCCAGCAGGCGCCGCGCCGACCGCGATACCTCGCCAACCGGATGCGTAAAAGCCGCATCGCCCACATAACCCTGATAAAAACAGGCGAGGTCAAGCCCAATCACATCGCCCGCCTGCAAAACCCGCCCTTCCGAAGGGATGCCATGCACAAGCTCCTGATTGATGGATGCGGTAATGGTCGCCGGAAAAGGCGGGTGAGCCCCTGGCGCATAACCAAGAAAGCAGGGTTCTGCGCCATAATCCCGCAAGACAGCCGCGGCGATGACATCCAGGGACTTGGTTGTTATCCCCGGCCGGATGGCTTGGCGCATTTCCTCATGCGCCGCCGCCACGATGCGGCCGGCCTGACGCATAATTTCAAGCTCATCTGCCGTTTTTAGAACAGGCGCCATCTAGCTTGCTCGCATAAACGAATTCATAACAGGGAATCCAGCACGTTCTTAATATCCGCCCTCACCGCCTCAATCGATTGATGCGCCTTGATCCTCGTGAGGCTGCCCTTCGCCTCAAAATAACGTATCAATGGCTGGGTCGTCTCCAAAAAAGTGTCAATCCGCTTGACTATGGCATCGGCGCTGGCATCATCGGGGCGCCGCTTGAGCAGCCTGTCCGCGCCAGCGATGCAAGCCTCCAGGCGCGGCGGAAAGACCTTATCCTCATCCGGCACCCAGCGAAAATCAACGCCGCTATGATGGTAATAATAATTGTAGCTGCTGCCATCGTCATCGGTCACGCGCCCAAAAGCCCGTTTGAAGGCGATATACAAATCAAGCTCGAGCAGCAGAACCGCACTGACCCGGGCGCCCTTTTCCCCCAGATGCCCTTCCAAAAACTCCGCCTGCACCCGATTGCGCGGATACCCGTCCAGGATGACGCCCCGCTTCGCATCCGTCTGCGCCAGACGCTCGACCACAATCGCGTTGGTCGTGTCGTCATCCACCAGCTGCCCGGCGGCCATAATATCCTGCACCCTGCGCGCCAGCTTATCCGTCCGCGTTTTCATCGCGCGAAAAAGGTCACCCGTGGAAACCTGCGGGATGCCATAGGTTTCCTCAATAAACCGAGCCTGCAAGCCCTTGCCCGCGCCCTGAACCCCCATCAGAATAACATAAAGGCTCATCTTGCCATCTCCAAGCAGCAGAAAGCCGAGCATATCAGGCATACTCGGCAGCCGTACATCCAAATTCGAACCGCTTAACGCATGAAACCTTCGTAATTGCGCATCACCAGCTGCGCTTCCAGTTGGCGCATCGTGTCGATGACCACACCCACCACAATAATCAGCCCCGAGCCCGAAATCACCAGCCCGGCATTGATGACGCCCCCCGAAGCCGATGCCTCCAGCGGGAAAATAATGCGATTCACAAAGTCCACCATCCCAGGAATAATCGCAATCACACCCAAGAAAAATGCGCCCACAAAGGTAATGCGGCGCGTCGTCGTCTTGATGTAATCTTCGGTGCGCTTGCCCGGACGAATGCCCGGAATAAAACCGCCATTGCGCTGCAAGGTCTCCGCAAGATTCTGGTTGCCGACCATCACCTCGGCATAAAAGAAGGTGAAGCCAACCGTCATCAGGAAAAATGTACCCCAATAGAGCAAACCCTGCTGATTGCCGAAGGTGGATTGTATGGTATTGCCCACCGCGCCCGGCGGGAACAGGCTGGCGATAATCGCCGGAAAGGTAATGATGGACTGCGCGAAAATCAACGGAATCATCCCCACCGGATTAACCCGCAGGGGGATAAAACTGTCCTGCTGGGCAAACTGCCGATTCCCCCGCACGCGCCGCCCGTACTGCACCGGAATGCGCCGCACGCCCTCTTGAATAACCACCACCGCCAGCACGCTCAAGATGGTGATGATGACAAAAAGCACCAGATTATACAGGCTGCGGTCGGGCTGCTGCGTCAATAGCTGAACCAGATTTTGCGGCGCCTGGGCCACAATGCCCGCAAAAATGATAATCGAGATGCCATTGCCAATCCCCTGCTCGGTAATCAGTTCACCCAGCCAGATGGCAAACATCGTGCCAGCCGTCATCGTCGCCAGCACCGATACCGTCAGCAAAACATCACTGCCAAATCCCGGAATAATCTCGAAGACCTGCCCGGTGCTGCCGCCAGCCAAATTGAAAATGCTGATTTGACCCAAAGCCTGCAAGATCGCCATCGGAATCGAAACATAATAGGTATAACGCTGGATTTTCTCCTGCCCGCCCGGCTCGCGTTGAATCCGTTCCAGCGCGGGGACAATCGGCACCAAGAGTTGGAAAATAATCGAGGCGGTGATATACGGATAGACGCCGTTCGCAATCACGCTGAAATTGGCAACCGCGCCGCCAGAAAGCAGATTTAAGACCTGAATCAAATTCCCGGCGCTGCTGTTGCCCTCAAAGACCTGCTGCAAGGCAAAACGATCCACACCCACCACCGGCACATGCGCCGCGAATTGGTAGACCACCAGGATAAATCCGGTAAAAAGCAGCTTGTTGCGTACATCCGGCAACCGCCATGCGTTTCGCAATGCCTGTATCATAGGAACTCATTCCTCATCATTCGCTTGTCATACGCCCCTTGATATACGCAGGGCAGGCGCCGAGGTTGCAAAACAGGGACATCCCCTTTGTCAGCGCTCGGCATCGCCATAAAGCCGTTCCATATCCACTTTACGGAGTTTCTTCACGGTGGCGCGGGCGCCCGTCACTTTCAGCGCATGTCGATTGACGCTGCCACCCGCTTTTTCGATTTTCTCGACGGCGCTCTTGCTGAACTTGTTGGCATGAACGTCGAGCTTCTTGCCCAGGTCGCCGCGCCCCAGCACTTTGATGGGCTTGCCAGCATCCCGCACCAGCCCGACGCCAGCCAGAGATGCGCCATTCACAACCGCGCCCTCCTCAAAACGAGCCTCGAGCATATCCACATTCACTTCCTGATAGCGAATGCCAAAGATATTGGTAAAGCCGCGTTTGAATGGCAGACGCCGCACCAGCGGCAGCTGCCCGCCCTCAAAATAAGGCCCTTTGCCGCCGCCACTCCGTGCGCCCTGCCCCTTGTGACCGCGCCCGGCGGTTTTGCCCTTGCCCGCGGCAATCCCCCGCCCAACGCGGGTCCGCTTGCGCTTCGAGCCTTTATCCGGTTTCAAATCATGTAGCTTCATTTTCCATGACCTCTTCGACCGCCACCAAATGACGGACTTTGGCAACCATGCCCCGAATTTGAGGCGCATCGCCAATCCATACACTCTGCCCCATCCGCCGCAGCCCCAGCGATTGGATGGTCGCCTTTTGCTTGCTGCTGTAGCCAATCGGGCTTTTAACCAAGGTGATCTTCAACAGCCGGCCGCTCCGCTCACGCATGGTTTCCATCCCTTCCGTTGCGGCGCTCCCAGACCGGCGCGACTTCGTGGATCTGCTTGCCGCGCATCTGCGCCAATTCTTCAGCGCTGCGCAGCTGCTTGAGCGCGTTGAGCGTCGCCAGCGTCACATTCAGCAGGTTCGCGCTGCCCTGGCTTTTTGTCAGGATATTGCGCACACCGACCGCCTCCAGCACCGCCCGAACGCCCCCGCCAGCAATCACGCCCGTGCCTGGCGCCGCCGGCTTGAGCAGAACCCGCGCGCCGCCGTGACGTCCAGTCACCGTGTAGGGAATGGTCGTGCCAGACAAAGACACCTTTTCAATGTTGCGCCGCGCCCGCTCGGCCGCCTTGCGGATGCTGTCCGGCACCGCCCGCGCCTTGCCAACCCCGATGCCGATGCCGCCCTTGTTGTCACCAACCACCACCACCGTGCGGAAGGCAAAACGGCGCCCCCCCTTGATGACCTTGGCAACCCGGCGAATATCAACAACGCGTTCATCCAGTTCATCGCGCTCGTCCTGCTTTTTACGCGGTTCTCGTCGTCTTCTTTCTGCCATTTCTCAAACTCCACGCTTATAATTCCAACCCGGCTTCGCGGGCGCCCTCGGCAACCGCCGCCACCCGTCCAGTGTACTTGAATCCACCCCGATCAAAAACAACCCGGGTGATGCCCGCTTCTTGGGCGCGCTCGGCAGCCATTTGCCCCACAAGCCGCGCCGCCTCGACCTTGCTTTTATCCACCAGCTTTGGCGCAAGCTCCCGGTCAATCGTCGAGCAGGATACCAAAGTCCGGCCGGCCACATCATCAATCACCTGCACAAAGATATTCCGATTGCTGCGGAAGATGTTCATGCGCGGCCGAAGCGCCGTGCCAGATATATGCTTGCGCACCCGCCTATGTCGGCGCTTGCGGGCGAGAACCTTTTTGCGACCTGTAATGTCAGCCATTTCCTTACCTTTTGTTTAATGAAACCCCTGCGAACCGCAGCCAACCCCTCATCTTGCGCCGGCAAGCTATTTCTTGCCAGCTTTACCGGCCTTGCGGCGAACCCGTTCACCCAGATAGCGCACGCCCTTGCCCTTGTAAGGCTCGGGCGGCCGCCAGCCGCGAATATCTGCCGCCACCTGCCCGACAGCCTGCTTGTCAATGCCATCCACATGAATAATCGTCCCGCGCGATTCCTTCGGCACATCAAAGACAATATCTGTCGGCGGCTCGACAATCACTTCATGCGAATGCCCCAGCCGCAGCTGCAAGTTCTTCCCCCGCAAGAGCGCCTGATAGCCAACGCCCCTGATCTCCAGGGTCTTGCGGAATCCCTGCGATACGCCCTTCACCATATTAGCCAGCAGCGCGCGCGTCAAGCCATGCAAGGCCTTGTGATGGCGCAAATCCGACGGGCGCTCCACAACCAGCGCGCCATTCTCCTGCCTGATTGTCATCTCCGGGCTGAAAGCCTGGGATAATTCGCCCTTGGGCCCCTTCACAGTAACCATCGTCTTCTCAATCCTGACCGACACTTTGTCCGGCAGCGCCACCGGCTGCTTTCCGATGCGTGACATAATCGTCTCTCTTCCCCTACCAGATATAACACAGGACTTCGCCGCCGACGCCATGGCGCCGCGCCTGCTGTGCCGTCATCACGCCCTTGGGAGTCGTCACAATCGCAATGCCCGTGCCACTCAAAACAATCGGCAGTTCGCTGCGCTTGCGATAGACGCGCCGCCCCGGCTTGCTGATTCTTTGCAGCTGCGTAATAACCGGCCGCCGCTCGCGCCGCGCCCCGAAATACTTTAATTGGACGCGAATCAATGGCATCGGGCTTTCTTCGCCAATCGAAAAATCTTCAATATAACCCTCTTCCTTGAGGATGCGGGCGATTTCCACCTTGATTTTCGACTTCGGCACAATGACTTCCAGCTTGCCGGCTGTCAGCGCATTGCGAACGCGCGTTAGCATATCCGCAATCGGATCATTTGTCACATTAGACACCGTACCCCACCTCCTACCAGCTCGACTTCACAACGCCGGGGATCTCGCCTTCCAATGCCATTTCACGGAAGCAAATCCGACACAGACCAAAACGGCGAATATAACCGCGCGGGCGACCGCATACCTTGCAGCGATTGCGAACGCGCACCCGATATTTACGCCGATCTTCCCGATATTGCATACATTTTTTTGCCATACACTTCCCTCTAATTCCCCTGGAAAGGCATGCCGAGCAGGGACAGCAGGCGGCGGCCTTCCTCATCTGTTTGTGCAGTCGTCACAATCGTGATTTCCATCCCCCGAACCTTGTCAATCTTGTCAAAGTCGATCTCAGGGAAGACAAGCTGCTCGCGCAGGCCAATCGTATAATTGCCGCGGCCATCCAGCTTGGGCGGAACACCGCGGAAATCGCGGATGCGCGGCAGCGCAATGTTGACCAGACGGTCATAAAGCGCCCACATCCGCTCCCGCCGCAGCGTCACCTTGACGCCAATCGCACGACCCTCGCGCAATTTATAGCTGGCGATGCTCTTCTTGGCGCGGGTGACAATCGGCTTCTGCCCAGTGATGACCTTCAAATCCTCAACCGCGCCATCCAGCGACTTCGGCTCGTCAATCGCCTCGCCAACACCGATATTAATCGCTATCTTGCGGATCGTCGGCACTTGCATCGGATTGCTGTAGCCGAACTCTTCCTTCAAAGCCGGCACCACCTCTTGCTGATAGCGAGTGTACATCCGATTTTCCATAACCTCACCTCGCTCCGTCTCTACTCGATATTGCCATCGCATTTTTTGCAATAGCGCGTCTTGAAGCCCTCGCCATTCACGCGGTAGCCCACGCGGGTCCGCTCATCACAGCTGCCACAGACAACCATCACATTGGACAAATGCAGCGGCGCCTCGAATTCGACAATCTGCGCCGGAATCTGCTGACCGCCAGGCGCCGGGCGCGCTTTTTGATGACGTTTCATAATGTTGACGCCGTTGACAATCACGCGGTCTTTCTTGCGCAAAACGCGAACCACCTCGCCGCGCAGGCCCTTGTCCTTGCCCGCAATAACCTCAACGGTATCCCCTTGCTTGACTCGTTGCATGTCGCTTACCTCGCTTATAACGTCTCGGGCGCCAGCGATACAATTTTCATAAACCCCTTGTCCCGCAATTCACGCGCCACCGGCCCAAAAACCCGCGTGCCGCGCGGATTTTCCAAATCCTCCGCCAGCACAACAGCAGCATTGTCGTCAAAGCGAATGGTCGAGCCATCGGCGCGGCGATATTCCTTATGCGTCCGCACGATGACCGCGCGGACCAGCTGCCCCTTTTTAATCGCGCCCGTCGTAGAAGCCGACTTGACCGTGCCGACCACAATATCCCCCACGCGCCCGTATTTCACCCTCGAGCCGCCCAAAACGCGAATAACAAGGATCTCCTGCGCGCCGCTGTTATCAGCAATTTTCAAACGAGATTCCGTCTGAATCATCCTGGCCTCTCCTTACAGTTCATTCGGCTGTTCCAGCACGGCCTCGACAACCCAGCGCTTGCGCTTGCTAATCGGACGGCTGGCGACAATGCGAACCAAAGCCCCCATGCCCGCGCCCGTCTCATCATGCGCCAAGACCTTCTTCGTCGACGAAACAACCTTGCGGTAAATCGGGTGCATCTTGCGGTTTTCAATCGCAACCACCACCGTTTTCTGCATCTTATCACTCACGACCCGCCCAACCAGGCGTTTGCGATTATTCGGCATCTCCTGCCTCTCCTTCTTCCGCCACCAGTTCCGCCGCCAGTTCGCGTTCGCGCAGCACCGTCTTCAGCCGCGCAATATCCCGCCGCGTCTTGCGGAACAGGGTCGTATCTTTCAATTCACCCGACTCCTTTTGAATGCGGTAGGTGTACATCTCAACCTTCAAATCCTCAATCGTATCCAAAATAGCGTCCGTCGACATCTCGCGGATTTCGTCAATATACATTAGCTGACCTCCCGTCCAGAAATCGGGTCAAAGCGCTTGACAAACTTGGTTTTAATCGGCAGCTTGTGCGCGGCAAGCCGCAGCGCCTCGCGCGCATCGTCCTCTGGCACACCGCTCATCTCGAACAAAATCCGCCCCGGCTTCACAACGCAGACCCACTTCTCGACCGAGCCCTTGCCCTTGCCCATACGGGTCTCCGCAGCTTTCTGCGTGACCGGCTTGTCAGGAAAAACCCGAATCCAGACTTTTCCGCGGCGGCGAATATAACGCACCATCGCCCGCCGACAGGCTTCGATTTGACGGCTGGTCACCCAACTCGGCTCCAAAGCCTGCAAACCATAATCGCCAAACTGAACGACCGCCCCGCGGCTGGCTTTGCCGCGCATCCGCCCGCGCATCTGTTTGTTATATTTTCTCCGCTTGGGCATTAACATAACGGATTGCTCCTTTCGCTGAAGCGGGCTAGCGCCGCCGCCGTCTGCCGTCTTGTGCCTTCGGACGCGGGACGCCCACAGCCTGCCTTTCCTCCGGCAAAATATCCCCTTTATAAATCCAAACCTTGACCCCAATCTGACCAAAGGTTGTCAGAGCCTCCGCAAAGCCATAATCAATATCCGCCCGCAGGGTATTGCGCGGCACCCGACCATCAAACATCCACTCGCGGCGAGCCATATCCGACCCGCCCAAACGCCCGCTGGCCTCAATGCGGATGCCGCCAGCGCCCTGACGCATCGCCTGCATAATCGCCCGCTTCATGGCGCGGCTGTGACCAATGCGCCGAACCAGCTGCGAAGCAACATTTTCAGCCACCAGCGTAGCATCCAGGTCAGGCTTCTCGATTTCATTGACCTCAATTTTGACTTTTTTGCCGGTCATAACCTGCAGCTTTTGGCGCAGTTCCTTGACCGCCTCGCCCCTGCGACCAATTATCAAACCCGGCCGAACCGTATGGATGTTAATAATCACCAGATTGGGATGACGCTCAATCTCAATGCCCGATACACCCGCCCGAGCCGTCGCTTTTTTCACATACTGACGGATTTTGCGGTCTTCCATCAGCAATTCGACATAATGATCCCCCTCTGCATACCAGCGGGCATCCCAGTCACGAATCACTTTTAGACGAAAGCCTTTGGGATTAACCTTGCGACCCATTACTCTTCTTCCTCTCGCTCTGCCAAGAACACCCACAGGTGAGACGTGCGCTTCAAACGCGGCTTAAACCGCCCCCGCGCACCTGCCTTGAAACGTTTTAATGTCGTGCCGTCGCCGGCATAAATCTGCGAGACATACATCTCATCAGGATTGAGGTCAAAATTGTTTCTGGCGTTCGCCATGGCCGATGCCAGCGTCTTGCTCACCAGCCGGGCGCCTTTTTGTGGCATATAATCCAGCACAATGAGCGCCTCTTGCGCATCCATCCCGCGCACTTTATCACACACCAGGCGCAGCTTGCGCGGCGAGATAGGCAGATGTTTGGTGATGGCGCGAACTTCCATTGGACTGCCCCCTATCGTTTCGTATCGGCCACATGCCCGCGAAAGGTGCGGGTGGGCGCAAATTCGCCCAGCTTGTGACCAACCATATTTTCAGTCACATAAATAGGCACATGACGGCGGCCATCATGCACCGCAATGGTATGCCCAACCATTTGCGGATAAATGGTGCTGGCGCGGCTCCAGGTTCGTATCACGATCTTTTTGTTCTGCTGGTTGAGCTTCTCAACCTTGTCGAGCAGCTTCGGGCTAATGTAAGGCCCCTTTTTCAATGAACGCGACATGGTTTATTCTCCCCTTTTTTAACAAACCGAGTTGCTCGGCCGAGCGACTAACGGCGTTTGCCGCGGCGGCGGATGATAAAGGCGTTGGTGCGTTTGTTGCGCCGCGTCCGCACACCCAGCGCTTTCTTGCCCCAAGGCGTTTTGGGCGCCGCCATCCCAATCCCAGACTTGCCTTCGCCGCCGCCATGCGGATGACTGGCAGGATCCATCGCCGTGCCGCGCACCGTCGGCCGCCAGCCCAGCCAGCGCCGCCGACCCGCCTTGCCCAGCTTGATATTGGCATGTTCAGCATTGCCAACCTGACCAATGGTCGCGCGGCAGGTCCCCAAAATCAGCCGTATCTCGCCGCTCGGCAGGCGCAGGGTGACATATTTGCCCTCCGAAGCCAATATCTGCGCCGATGCCCCAGCCGAACGCGCCAGCTGACCGCCCTTGCCCGGCCGCATTTCGATATTATGAACCACCGTACCCAAAGGAATATCTTTCAGCGCACGATGATTGCCCGGGCGCAGGCTGCTCAGGGCGCCGTTGCCAACCACATCCCCCACAGTGACGCCCATAGGCGCAATAATATAGCTCTTGACCCCGTCCTCATATCGCAGCAGCGCAATCCGAGCCGAGCGATTGGGGTCATATTCAATCGCAGTCACCTCGGCGCGGCAGTCCTCTTTATTGCGCTTGAAGTCAATCAGCCGATAACGGCGCTTGTGACCGCCGCCGCGGTGGCGCACCGTGATGCGGCCGGTATTGTTGCGCCCGCCTTTCTTGCGCAAAGCCACCGTCAAGGAACGCTCCGGCTTCTTCTTGGTGATTTCCTCAAACGTGTACCCGGTCATATCGCGGCGACCCGGCGATGTGGGTTTATAAACTTTAATCGGCATCGCTCATGCTCCCCTAGATATTGAACAACTCAATCGAAACGCCCTCCGCCACCGTGACAATCGCCTTCTTCCACTGACGAGACCGAATATACCAGTTCCGCCCGCGGCGACCCCGCTTGGCCGGCATCACCATCGTGTTCACCTTGACAACCTGACCTTCCAATTCAAAAATTTCCTCGACCGCTTCCTTGATTTGGATCTTATTGGCATTGGATGCGACTTCAAACACATATTTGTTTTCATTCTCAACCAGTTGGGCGGTCTTTTCCGTAATCACCGGCCGCCGAATCACATCATAAAGATGAAGCTCTGGCATCTCTAACTCCCCTTGCCCCAAATGCCCTTGACCACTTCCAGCGCATCCAGCGACATAATAACCTTGTCGTATTTGAGCAGGTCGCGTACATTAAGATAATTGGCGATGACCGAATGCGCCTTGGGAAGATTGCTGACACTCTTGCGCAGCACCTTCTGCTCCGCCGTCACAACCAGCAGCGCCGAACTCTCGCCAACCAGCGCTTCAATCATCCGCCGCATGGCTTTTGTTTTGGGCGCATCCATATCCCACTTGTCCACCAGCACCAGCTGGTCATCGCGCAGCAGAACGCTCAATGTCGAACGGATGGCGCCGCGGCGCATCTTTTTGGGCATCTTCTTCGAGTAATCGCGCGGCTTGGGCCCATGCGCCAAACCCCCACCCACAAAAATCGGGGCGCTCTGGGCGCCATGACGCGCCCGCCCCGTGCCCTTCTGACGATACCACTTCCCCCCCGTCATCCGAACTTCACCGCGCGAAAGCGTCTTGTGAGAACCCTGCCGCGCATTCGCCATCTGACGGACAAATGCCTGGTGCATCAAACCCACATTGATTTTCGCTTCAAAAATATCTGACGGCAATTCAACTCTCGATACTTCCCTGCCGGCGGTATCCATAACCGGGAATTCCATCACGAAAACTCCTGTCTCCTCAATCTGACCGACGCCTAAGCTCCCTTGATGGCCGGCTTAATCATAACAATGCTGCCCCTGGCGCCAGGCACCGACCCCTTCACAGCCAGCAGATTTTTCTCGGCGTCCACCACCACCAGCTGCAAGTTCTGCACGGTAACGCGGTCATTGCCCATCCGCCCCGCCATGCGCTTGCCCTTGAGCGTCCGCCCTGGCGTCGCGCACATACCGATAGAACCCGGCGACCGCATGCGGTCGGATTGACCATGCGTCTTCGGGCCGCGGGCAAAGCCATGCCGTTTAATCGTACCCGCAAAGCCGCGCCCCTTGCTGACGCCAACCACATCCACCAGGTCGCCCGGCGCAAACACATCCACCTTGATCTCCTGCCCCTCTTCCACCCCAGCCTGCGCCTTATCCGACAGGCGGAATTCGCGCAAGTGCCGCAGAGCGGGCAAGTCCGCCTTTTGCAGATGCCCAAGCTGACCCTTGGTCAGGCTTTTCGGCTTGGTCTCGCCATAACCCAACTGAACAGAAACATAGCCATCGCGCTTCTCATTGCGCACCTGGGTCACATAACAGGGCCCTGCCTGGATGACAGTGACCGGAATGACAGTCCCCTTCTCATCAAAAACCTGGGTCATCCCTACCTTTTTGCCAATCATGCCCTTCATGATGTAGCCTCCACTGGGGCCTATCAAACACACCTTGTACCCGTGTGTACAGCCCCGAATATCCTGTCTCGTTCAGACGAGTCGCTGAATCGCCCTAAATCTTGATTTCGATGTCAACGCTCGCCGGCAAATTGAGGCGCATGAGCGTATCAATCGTCTTACTGTCCGGTTCGAGAACGTCAATCAGCCGCTTGTGCGTGCGGATTTCAAAGTGTTCCTGCGAATCCTTGTCAATAAACGGAGAGCGGCGCACCGTAAAGCGCTCGATGCGCGTCGGCAAAGGCACCGGCCCCACAACCCGCGACCCCGTCCGTTCCGCAGTTTCCACAATCCGCTGTGCCGACTGGTCAAGTACCCGATGGTCATAAGCCTTCAAGCGGATACGTATCTTGTTCTTTGCCATTCCGCAACCTTTGTCTGCTTACTGGCGGCAGGCCGCAGCCCCAAAACAAGCCGCTGCCTGCCGGGGACAAAACTTATTCGAGTATCTCGGTGATGCGACCGGCGCCAACCGTCAGCCCGCCCTCGCGGATGGCGAAAGACGACCCGCGTTCAAGCGCGACCGGCGTAATCAATTCAACATCCAGATTTACGTTATCGCCCGGCATCACCATCTCGACGCCATCCGGCAAGACAATCGTGCCAGTCACGTCCATCGTGCGAATGTAAAACTGCGGCCGATAGCCGCTGAAGAAGGCTTTGTGCCGCCCGCCCTCATCCTTGCGCAAGACATAAACCTCGCATTTGAATTTCTTGTGCGGCGTGATGGAACCTACCTTGGCAATCACCATGCCGCGCTGGACTTCCTCCCGCTTGATGCCCCGCAGCAGAATGCCAGCGTTGTCACCCGCCTGCGCCTGGTCGAGTTCCTTGTTGAACATCTCGATGCCCGTGACAGTCGTCTTGACAATCTCATCGCGCAAGCCCACAATATCCACCTCCGTGCCTTTCAGCAGGGTGCCGCGCGCCACGCTGCCCGTGACCACCGTGCCGCGCCCCTTGATGGAAAAGACATCCTCAATCGCCATCATAAAGGGCTTGTCCACCTCGCGCAGCGGCGTCGGAATCCATTCATCCACCGCGTCCATCAGTTCGAGAATAGAAGCATATTCGGGCGCATCCGGATCATCGCTGGTGCATTCCTCCGCCGCCAATGCCGAGCCTTTGACAATCGGTGTATCCGGGTCGAAATCATAACCTTCCAGCAGTTCCGACAATTCCATCTCGACCAGTTCGATGAGTTCCTCATCATCCATCTGGTCAGTCTTGTTCAGGTAGACCACCATAGCCGGAACTTCCACCTGCTTTGCCAGCAGCACATGCTCGCGGGTCTGCGGCATCGGCCCATCCGGCGCGCTCACAACCAGAATCGCGCCGTCCATCTGCGCCGCGCCCGTAATCATATTCTTGATGTAATCTCGGTGGCCTGGGCAGTCCACATGGGCATAATGACGCGCATCGGTCTCATATTCAACATGACGAATGTTGATGGTGATGCCGCGAGCCCGCTCTTCGGGAGCATTGTCAATATCCCCGTAATCCCGTGCTTCTGCTTGACCCTTCAAGTTAAGAACTTTGGTAATCGCCGCCGTCAATGTGGTCTTGCCATGATCAACATGACCAATCGTACCGATATTAACATGCGGTTTGCTGCGCTCGAATTTACCTTTTGCCATCTGACAATCCCTCTTGTATAACTTGGCGACTGAATATGAACATATAACCAACAAAAATACAGACCAGCGCGGTCTGCCGCTTACCGCGCCCCAGCTTTAACCGCTTCGGCAATGCTCTCCGGCGCGATAGTGTACACATCAAACTCCATGCTGAAGTTGCCGCGCCCCTGAGTGTTGTTGCGCAAATCATTCGCATAACCAAACATCTCACCCAACGGCACTTGCGCCTTGATGACGGAAACGCCCTCACTGTGCGGCTCCATCCCCTGGATGCTCCCGCGGCGCGATGAAATATCCCCGATCACCGCGCCAGTATAATTGTCCGGCACCACAATTTCAACTTTCATCGACGGCTCCAGGATGACCGGCAGCCCTTTGTGGATGCCTTCTTTCAGGCACATCGAACCGGCAATGGTGAACGCGATCTCGCTGGAATCGACCTCATGGAAAGCGCCGTCAAGCAGCGTGGCTTTCAAGGCTACCACCGGATAGCCAGCTATCACGCCGCCCTGCATCGCTTGCGTAACCCCTTTTTTGATGGCAGGAATGTATTCCTTGGGAATCGACCCGCCGCGGGTGGCATTCACCCACAGCAGTTCGCCATCAGCATCCTCTTCTTCGCTTTTCGGCAGCGGCTCAAAGCGGATGATACAGCGGGCATATTGCCCCGCGCCGCCAGTTTGACGCTTGAATGTCGTATCGATGTCAACCTGGCGCGTAATCGTCTCGCGGTAGGCGACCCGCGGCCGACCCACCGTCGCTTCAACGCCATATTCCCGCATCAAACGGTCAACCAATACCTCCAGATGAAGCTCGCCCATCCCCTTGATCTTGGTCTGCCCCAGTTGGTCATCGACCTCAATCCGAAAGGTAGGGTCTTCCTCCGCCAGCTTGCGCAGACCGAAGCCCATCCTGTCTTGGTCGGCTTTGGTGTCCGGCTCAATCGCCACCTCGACCACCGGCGCCGGAAACGCGATGTTCTCAAGCAAAATCGGGGCGCTGGCTGCGCTCAGGGTATCCCCAGTAAAGGTCTCCTTCATACCGATAATCGCCGCAATATCGCCGGCATGCACCTCTTTGACATCCTCGCGGCGGTCGGCAAACATCCGCACAATCCGCCCAATGCGCTCGCGCCTGCCGTTGGCCGTATTCACCACTTGACTGCCCGCTTTCAAAACACCGGAGTACACGCGGGTAAATGCCAGACGACCATACTGATCGGACACAATCTTGAAAACCAAAGCCGAAAGCGGTTCGCTGTCATCCGCATAGCGCAGCAGTTCGCCCCCATCTTTCGGGTGTTCCCCTTTCACCGGCGGAACATCCAAAGGGGACGGCAGCAGTTCAACAACCATATTCAATAAAGCCTGCACGCCCTTGTTCTTCAGAGCCGCGCCGCACAGCACCGGATGCAGTTCGCTGGCGATGGTGCCGGCGCGCAAGGCCGCCATAATCTCTTCATCGCTGATGTCCTCTTCCTCGAGGAACTTCATCGTCAGATACTCATCGCTTTCGACAATTTTCTCAATCATCTCTTCGCGGCGCGTCTCTGCCATTTCCCGATGACTTTCGGGGATGGGATGATAATTGATGTCCGTGCCTTCATCGTCGCCATAAGTGATGAGCTCCATCTTCAGCAGGTCGATAATGCCCTCAAAATGTTCGCCGCTGCCATAAGGAACTTGAATCACAACCGGCTTCGCCTTCAGGCGGTCAATCATCATCCCGACGCAGCGGTCAAAGTTGGCGCCGATGCGATCCATCTTGTTGACAAAACACAGGCGCGGCACACTGTATTCCGATGCCTGCCGCCATACCGTTTCCGATTGCGGCTCAACGCCAGCCACACTGTCAAAAACCGTGACGCCGCCATCCAGCACGCGCAAACTGCGCTGCACCTCCGCCGTGAAATCCACATGACCGGGGGTATCAATGATGTTAATCTGATGATCATTCCAACTGGCTGTCACCGCCGCCGATGTAATCGTAATGCCGCGTTCCCGCTCCTGTTCCATATAATCCGTGGTAGCCGAACCCTCATGCGTCTCACCGATTTTGTGAACCATGCCCGTATAATATAAAACGCGCTCGGTAACGGTTGTTTTCCCGGCATCAATATGGGCGATAATGCCGATGTTGCGCACTCTGTCGAGGTTAAAGCCCGGTTTCATGTCTGTCATTTCCTGTCCACTTGTATTCGCGCTAGCGGAAGTGGGCAAAAGCGCGGTTTGCCTCTGCCATCCGATGCGTCTCATCTTTCTTCCTGACCGCGCTGCCCTGGCCATTATAGGCATCAAGCAATTCGTTCGTCAGCCTGTCCGCCATACTGCGGCCATTGCGCTGGCGGGCAAATTGAATCAGCCAGCGCATCGCCAGCGTCACGCCGCGCTCCGGCGTCACATCAATCGGCACTTGATAAGTCGAACCCCCAACCCGCTTCGGCTTGACCTCGACAGCCGGCGTCACATTGCGAATCGCCATCTCAAAAACCTCAATCGGGTCTTTGCGGGTGCGCTCGCCCATAGCTTCCAAAGCCTGATACATAATCCGCGTTGCCGTGCTTTTCTTGCCCCCGCGCATCATCCGATTGATAAACATGGCGACATGCAGGTTGTTGTACTTCATGTCATTCGGGGGGATTCGCTTTGGCGGACGATTTCTTCTTGGCATGAGTTTCGCTCCCTGTACCTACTTGCCTCGCTTGGTTCCATACTTGCTGCGACCCTGCTCGCGGCCGCTGACCCCGTTGGTATCCAGGGTGCCGCGCACGATATGATAGCGCACGCCCGGCAAGTCCTTGACCCGCCCCCCGCGCACCAGCACCACGCTGTGCTCCTGCAGGTTATGCCCCTCGCCGCCGATGTACGCCGTCACTTCAATCCCATTCGTCAGCCGAACGCGCGCCACCTTGCGCAAGGCCGAGTTCGGTTTCTTGGGCGTCATCGTCTTGACCTGGGTACAGACGCCCCGCTTTTGCGGCGCGCCCTTCTTCTGGCGCGAACGCCGCTGATCCAGCGCATTAAAGGTATATTGCAGCGCCGGCGCTTTATTTTTCTTGCCCTTTGACTTCCGCCCCTTACGAACCAGCTGATTGATGGTCGGCATAAAAAACTCCATTATTCATTCAGACACACACAAACAGGCGCACAAACCAGAACGCCCGACTTTTCTTTCACCCATGACGAGACGCCTCACCACCGCAA
>DAOUKA010000272.1:0-7645 GCA_034421915.1 Anaerolineae bacterium | reverse complement strand
CCCATGTGACCGATGCTGATGCCATCCATCTCCCAGCGATACATGGCGCATTTATCGGGTTCATGTTCGGGATGATTGTACATCTCCGACGATTCAATCGCGCGGAACATCAGCCCGTGTGTTTCGAGTGTGCCGCCATTGCGAGCGACATCCAGCATATTCAGCCGCAGCGGGTCGCCAAGGATTAAATCCGAGCGGTCATGGAAGTCGTCATTCAGCGATGAGGTGACGACAATATCCGGCTCATCAGGTATGGGTTGATAGCCCGACGTTTCGGGCGTATAGGGGTCGGTAATGACAGAAGTGCCATCGCTGGCGGTAACAATAAAACTGGCGTGACCATACCATTTGATTCTCATGTGACTAGGCTCCATTCAAGCTGGGTATCAATTCTTCTGTAACCAGGCCGATGACATCTTCATCGGGCAAACCGATAACGTCAATCATAAAATAATCGCAACCATGCTCGACAAAGGCGCTCATCTGCTCGGCGATTTGTTGGGCAGTGCCTACAAAGGCATTGTCGCGTGTCCAGTGCTCCGAGCGTGATTTGCCGCGGCGCTCGGCTTCGGCTTCGGTTTTGCCAATGGCGACGCGCCCAAACCAACTGAAGCGCAGGGCAGCCGGGTCGCGCTCGATTTCTTCCAGATGATTTTTTAGAATATCAAGCCGCTCGGTATAGCGCTCCAGTGGCGTATCGGGCATATTCCACATATCGGCATATTTGGCAGCGTGCCTCATGGTGGTTTTGCCGGCGCCCCCGACCAAAATCGGAATCATCGGCTCGGGTTTGGGTTCGCACCAGGCATCCTGAATCCGATAGTGTTTGCCCTCATAGCTCACCTGACCAGGTTCTTCCCACATCTTCTTAAAAATAATCAGGGTCTCTTCCAACTGTTCCAGCCGTATCTTGGCGGAAGGATAATCATAATCATAGGCTCGGTATTCATCCTCTTTCCAGCCAGCGCCAATCCCCATGATAAACCTGCCATTCGTCAGGGTTTGCAGGCTGCTCGCCATCAGCGCCAGCATCGCCGGATTGCGATAGCTTTGCCCCAATACCATGGGGCCAATTTCAAATTTTGGATAACGCGCCGCGATAAAGCTCAATGCCGTCCAGGCTTCAAAAGTCGGTTCGCCACCCCAGAAGAAATGATCCGTCATCCATAAACTGCGGAATGCGCCTTCGAGATGTGGCAAAGCCGCATCGAGGTCCGCCAGCCAGCGCTGATGCTGCCCCATGGGCGGCCCTGCCATCAGCCCCAAGCCAAAATCAACCATCATATCCCTCCTTCATGTCATCATGATGGTGCCTATTGTACCCTGTTTTGCGCCCCGCCGCTTGCGGGCGCAGCCGCATCAGACCGATGAAGCGCGAGTTGCTTTTCCATATAGTACAAGTCGTGATACTCCCCGGCCACCTTGAGCTCGCCTTTGGCTGTGCCGACAATTTCGAAGCCCAGGCGCTGATAAAGCCGGACGGCTGCCTCATGCGAGCTTGTCACCGACAGCTTGACCTTCTCAATCCGCGGCTGTGCCGCAAGCTCATCCAGCAAGGCGCTCATCAGCTTCGTTCCCACGCCCTGGCCGCGCATCGCTGGCGATACATAAACGCCATAGACCTCGGCCACATGACAAAACTTGCAACGGCTCGACCAGGCGGCGCCCGCCATGCCACGCAGCGTCCCCTCGTTTTCGGCATACAGGGTCATGCTGCGGTCTCGCTTAAAGGCGGCCGCCACCCGATTTATCCAAACCTCGTCAGCGTATGCCTGCGCTTCTTCATAGCTGGAAGCAAAGGCGGTTGGGTCTTGCCGCAGCGCCTCCAGCCGCAGGCGCTTGGCTTCCTGCCAGCGTGAAGGATGCAAAACAACGATAGAAATCGCGCTCATGCCATGCCGTCCCGTCAAAACCGCGATGATCTGACTTTATATCACCACCAGGCTAAAACCGCAATCCTTGTGACTCGGCAGAGGACTGGCATGAAATGACGAAGGGTTTTCTGCAATTATTTGCAGCATCTCATAAAAGCTGTTACACTATTGGCGATATTTCATGCGTCTGTCAGTCATTGACATCGCATCAATCATCGCCATTGAAACGCTGGTGCAAAACAGACAATAAGCTGGCTTGCACTGAAGGAGGTGAAACGCGACAAGAGTTTAGGCCCTGTCAACAAAACCTTGAATGATTTAATTGCTAAATTAGGAGGCCATTATGCCGAAACAAGAACTTTCCCGCCGCGACTTTTTGAAAGCGGCATCGACTGCGCTGGCTGCCAGTGGCTTTGCGGCGCTGCCCATCGGTCTGGTACACGCGCAAGACGAAGAAATTACCATCGAGTTGTGGGGCTTTGCCAACAATCGCGACGAATGGATGCAAAACCTGGTCGAAGAAATCTGGGCGGATATACACCCCAATGTCAATGTCTCATTGTCATTGACGCCTTACGCTGATCTGTGGCCAAAACTGCAATCGGCATTCGTCGCCGCCGCTGGCATCCCCGATATGGTGGACATCGAAATCTCCGCTATGGGGCAGTTCGTGCGCGAGGCAGGCAGCGAGCCCTTTGCTGCACTGAACGACCTGATAGGCGACCAGTTGGAAGACCTTTCAATCCCGTCTGCAACCAAACCTTGGACTGTACGCGGCAACATCTACGGCATCGGCAACGAGGTCAATCCTGTCCTGCTCTATTATCGCCATGACATTTTTGATGAATTGGGCCTGGACATCGACGCGCCAGCAACCTGGGATGACTTCGTGAATATGCTCGGCGGCGGCGCTGTGGAAGCCGGCCACGGCCTGTTCCCGCTGGCGACGCAAAGCTGGGCGGATTTCTATGTTCAATTCCATCAGGCAGGCGGCGAATTCTTCGATGCCGATGGCAATGTGCAGATGCTTTCTGACCTGGCGGTAGAAATCCTTACCTGGCAAAAGGCACAGCTGGACAGTGGCGTCTACATCGAGCAGGGCACAGGCGATGCGCAGTATGCGCTGATGAACGAAGCCGCCTACATCACGATTTGGGGCGCGCCTTGGTACCAGGGCTTTATGAAGCAGAACGCGCCCGACCTCGAAGGCAAGTGGAAGATGCGTTTCTTGCCGGTCTGGAACGACGACAGCTACCTGACTGTTCCGCGCGGCGGCACTGGCATGGGCATTACGGCTGCATCCCAACACAAGGAAGAATCCTGGGAATTCATCCGCGTCTGCAACTTGACCGCCGAAGGCTCGCTGCTGGCCTTCCGCCGCATGAACCTCTTCCCGTCCTACAAACCCGTCTGGGACCGCGAGGAACTGCTGCGGACGGACGATTACTTCAGCGGGCAGAAGCCGGGCGAATTTATCGCCGAAGCAGCGGCCGCTATGGCGCCGGTCAATGTGGATCCTCACTGGACGCTCTTTGTCGATGCGGTAAATCGTTTGGTTGTGCAGCCAGTCATGCTGGATAATGCCGATCCTTACACTGCCTTGCAAGAAGCAATCGACGAATTCGAGTTCAACAAGTAAATCCGTTTTTCACTTGCAACTCTACAATATGCAAGTGATGCACTGCTCCCGTTTCCCCAGAATAAAAGCCCCTCCTTGCGGGAGGGGCCTGGGGCAGGAGCGCACCTAAGGAGTGCATTGCATGACCGCAAGCACCTTGACCAGCGACAATCAAGCAGCGAAATGGAATCTGTCGGATTGGTGGTCGCGCAATCAGCGCAAGGTCATCCCCTATATCTTTCTGGCGCCATTCCTGCTGTCGTTTCTTGTGTTCACCGTCTATCCGGCGGGCGCCGCTTTCTTTTTGAGCTTTCAGCGCGTGCGAGGTTTTATCAGCCCGGAAGAAGGCGGCGGGGTCGTCCTCGAATATAAAGGCATGGACAATTACACCCGCCTGCTGACCAAGGACAAACGCTTCGGCAAGTCTATCGTCAATGGGGCTGCCTTCGCCGCCGGCACGATTCTCATTCAAATGCCGCTGGCGCTTGGTGTGGCCCTGCTCTTGAATGCGCCCCATATCCGCTTCAAGGTATTGGCGCGATTAGCCTTCTTCGCCCCCTACATCACCTCTGCCATCGTCGTCGGCTGGATATTTACCCTGGTCTTTCAGGATCGCTACGGCTTGCTAAACGGGATATTATCCGCCTTCGGAATCGAAAATATCGGCTGGCTGAAGGACAAGAACTTTGTTATGCCAGCGCTGATTATCCTGGGGCTGTGGACTTGGGTCGGCTATAACTCGCTCTTCTTCCTGGCGGGCTTGCAGAATGTACCCGATGACCTGAAAGAAGCGGCTCGCATCGATGGCGCCAGCACGCCGCGCGTCTTCTGGCATATCACGCTGCCGTTCTTGCGGCCGGTCTTTGTCTTTGTCGTCATCACTGGTCTAATCGGCTCTTTTAGCTTGTTCAGCCAACCTTACCTGCTCTTTGACAGCGGCGCGGGGCCGCAGGATTCGGGTTTGTTTCCGTTGATGTATCTCTTTTTCATGGGCTTCGATAATCTCCGCATGGGCTACGCTTCAGCCATTGGCTACGTTCTGACCGCTATCATCCTCATCGTTACGGGCATACAACTCCTGCTATTCCGCCTGTGGAAGGTATAAAGAACGCGATGCTATTCAAGGCGAAACGCTCAAGCGCAATGGGGCCCAGTCGGGTCAATGTCCTGTTTATGAATTCGGTGGTGCTGTTAGGCGTCTTGCTGACCGCAATTCCCTTTATCTATATGATTACCGCCAGCTTCCGCGATCAGGGAGAACTCTATTCGCTGCCCGTGACTATCATGCCGCGCGAGTGGCACGGACACAATTACATCAAGCTCTTTGATGATACAGATTTCGTCATCTGGTATGGCAATACCATCTTCACCGCCGGCATCCGCACCATCATAGGCGTTTATTTCGCTGCCCTGGCCGGCGCCGCTTTCGCCAAATACAATTTCCGTTTCAAGCGCCTCTGTTTTTTCCTAGTGCTGGCGACTTTGACGCTACCCTTCCACGCGCTGCTGATTCCGCTCTTTCTGATGATGCGCGATTTTGGCTGGATCGATACCTATCTCGCCATCATCATGCCTGGCATCGTCGGTGCTTTCAACATTTTCCTCATGCGCCAGTATATCGAAGCTGTGCCAGACGAACTGATGGACGCAGCCCGCATCGATGGCGCTTCAGAGTTCGGCATATTCCACCGCATCATCCTCCCGCTTGTGCGCCCGGCGCTGGGCGTGGTCGCCATCCTGATCTTCGTCAACACCTGGAACGATTTCCTCTGGCCGCTGATTGTGCTACACGATGACAAGAAATACCTGCTCTCCATCGGCATCGCCACGATGGACGGACCCTACGATGTGGAAGTCGGCGCGATTATGGCAGCTTCGTTCCTGAGCACCCTTCCCATCCTCATCATCTTTGTGCTGATGCAGCGGCAAATCATTGCTGGTCTGACGCAAGGGGCGATCCGCGGATGAAATACCCCACCCTAAATCCCTCCCCGAAGCATCAGGGAGGGGCTTGCAGGGAGCGGTTAGTCTTTCAGCCAGACGCTTCCCACAGCCTGCGGCGCGGCATCAATCTGGTCGTTAATGCCATCCGCCCCACCCTGGGTCCCAACCCGCGCACCGTTGCCGTCAGTCAGGTCATGGCGGGCAAAGCTCCCGAATTGCTGGACAAGGGCGGTCTGATTGCGCGGCGCATCACCGATTTGCCCGACCGTGATGCCGATATGGGCGCCATGCTGGTTCGGGGTATGCTGTGGCAGCTATATGAAGAAACGGGTGACGGCACGGCAACCGCAGCCGTCGTCTTTCAGTCGATTTACAATGACGGGCTGAAATATATTGTCGGCGGCGGCGACCCGATGCGCCTGCGACACTATCTGCTGCGAGGTCTCGATGTCATCCTGCGGGAGCTAGAGAGCCGCACACAGCCTGTTCAAGGTCAAGAGCAGCTTGCCAATTTGGCCGAATCCATCTGCCATGACCGCGAACTGGCGGCGAAGCTGGGCGAGATATTTAACTTCATAGGCGAATACGGTCAGCTGGATGTGCGCCGCGGGCATACCCGCAAGATGGAACACGATTACATGAAAGGCATGTATTGGAAGCGCGGTGCTGTGTCGCGCGGGATGTTAAGCGGCGGCAAACAGCCCGACCGCATCGTGATGAATGATGCCGCCATCCTCTTAAGCGACCTCGATATCGAAGAGGTGGGCGAAGTCCTGCCAGTCATCGAGGTTCTGATTCGCGCTGGCGCCAAGTCGCTCTTGCTCGTCGGCAATAAGTTCTCGGAGGCGGTCATCAATTTTATCCTCGCCAACAAAAATCCGCAGAAGTTCCGCCTGATTGCGGTCAAGGCGCCCGGCAGCACGGCCGACGAACAGCGCATTCACCTCCAGGATATTGCGGTAATGACTGGCGCAATCCCGCTGTACAAGGCGGCGGGCGATACGTTGGCGGCTGTTCTGAACCCGCCTGGGCAATCCAGCAGGTTCAAGCGGCGCAGCTATTATGGTCAGGCAAAGCAGGTATGGGTCGAGCGGACGATGTTCGGTGTGGTCAGCGAGCGCGAGAATCATCAGGAACTCACCGAACATCTGGCGGATTTGCTGGAACTGCTGGAGTACACGCAAGACAGAGACGAGGAAGACCTTTTGCGGGAGCGCATCGGTAAATTGCTCGGCGGGGTCGCTATCCTGCGCATCGGTGCCGCCATGCCGCCGCTCATGGATGCCCGCATTGCCCAAGCAAAAGAAACCGCCAAGTCCATCCGCCGCGCCTTGCGGCACGGTGTTGTTCCCGGCGGCGGTGTCGCCTTGCTTGATTGCAAGGATGCGCTGCGTCAAGCCTGTGCCACAGCAGTTGACAGCGACGAGCTTGCTGCCTGTCGGATTCTCTTAAATGCGATAGAAGAACCTATCCGCACCATCTGCCATAATGCCGGCTTGGATTCGGCCGCGGTCGCCAGGCTGGAAGGAGCGCCATCGGGTTACGGAATTGACCTGCGCACGGGCAGCATCACCCACATGGCAGAGGTGGGTATTGTGGATGTGGCTTCGGTCCTGAAAGCGGCGATGCAACGTGCCGTAACTAGCGCCGCACTGGCACTCACGATTGACGTGCTGGTTCATCACGATATGCCCGATACAAGTTTCACGCCCTAGCGACAACGGCCACATTTTCAGTTATGATGATACAAATCGGCATCCAAATGACGGAGCATGACTCGGCATGTTATCCTGGCGTCTGTGGCGACTGATTTCCGAGCCAGATACCAACAACCCTATCTTCAAACGGGTCAGCCAGATTCATCAACCCGCCATCAAAAAGCGGCGGCGCCCAAAAATCCCGCGCCTGCTGGTGGCTGTCAGTCTGATTGCGCTGGCTGCCATCCTGATTCAAAGTCCGCATTTGCTGCTGCTGGTGCTCGAGATTCCAGTCGTGATGATTACGCTCGTCGTTATGAGCCCCGTGCTGCTGCCATTTGTCATTTTGCTGGCAGGTCTCTGGCTCATATCGGAAGTGATTGACGGCATCTATCGTGAAAAACATCAATACACTTACGATTTGATTTGTGTCTCGACCAAGGGTTCTCTCAATGCCAACTGGTCTTTTGCGATGGGCATTTTGCACCGCGGCGGCTGGTTTTCCGGGTTGA
>DAOUKA010000271.1:0-2059 GCA_034421915.1 Anaerolineae bacterium | reverse complement strand
CGCGCATCCTGGAGGATCGGATGCCGGGTATTCATTGCGAAGTAAAGCTGGTTAAGCGTTGGATCGGTGTTGACCGTGAAAGCTGGGTTGTCGCTAAGCGCGTCCAGCGTCTCCGGGCTACCGACCTGGATCCAGTGGGCGTCTCCGTTTTCAAGCGCTAGACGGCGTGTGCTTTCTTCCTTGATTACGACGAAGATCGCGCGGTCTACGTGGTTGCCTTCCCAGCCCTTGAAGTAATCGGGAAACCTCTCGATTGTGAATTCCTGTTCGGGGGTAAAAGAGGTCAGCACATAAGGTCCGCTGCCGGCGTCATTGTTCTGCAACCAAGTTTGGCCCCAGTCGTCATCCACCGTATTCGCCTGTACCAGTTCAGAATTCAGGATGTAGAGACGCGAGATCGCCCCCAGGAAGCCGGGGAATGGCGTATCGAGATTAACCTGCACGGTGTAATCGTCAATGACATCCGCGCCGGTTACCATGCCCAGACTACGCGCGACGCCGATATTCACCGCTACTAATCGATCGACCGTGTACTTGACATCTTCCGCCATGAGTTCCGTCCCGTCATGGAACATCACACCGGGTCTCAACGTGAAAGTGTAACTTAAGCCGTCCTCAGCTTGTTCAATGTTTGTCGCCAGTTCCAGCTCCCATTCAGTCACGCCCGGCAGATACTGAAGCAACGCATTGTAAAGATTGATCGACGGCGTATCAACGCGACTGTCAGAGGCTGCCAACGGATCAAAGGTGGGAGGGGAGCCTGCAAGCGCGATGACAAGGGTACTCATGTCTTGAGCAACGAGTACGAACCCACCAACAACCGAAGTAATGAAGAGAAGCGCGGAACTCAAAAATAACAAAAATTTTCTTTTGTTAATTAACATGGTATTTTCATCCTTTCATAATACGATCAAAGAAATTAGCTCCGAATTAGAGGGATGACTTCACTGCCATAAATGTCCTCCTCATAATAACAAACCAACAGAAAATTCTCACTCACCTCCGATAACTAGCCACACCAAGCGACGATAATGTTCGCAACAACCTCGACCATGTTGATAAAGTCGTCGATGCTGATCCATTCATCAGTACCGCCACTTTGTACGTTACCGCCTGCCAGAGGGCCAAAACCCAGTGTTGGAATTCCGCTGAAGAGATTCGGCGCGCGAATCTCACTGCCTGCATGTAAGGACTGCACGCTCGGAACAGTTCCAGTTACCCTTTGGATTGCAGCGGCTACTGTTTGATATATCTTACTCTCTTCCGAGACTTCTACACCGCTAGTTCCTTGCAGCCACTCCAACTGTATCGGATGCTTCCTAAGCCAAAGATCATTATCAGTAACTTCTTGTACAACGGCTTCAACTGCATGCTGAACATCAGCCAAGGCCTCATTTGGCGGAAAAGTAATTGCCCCGGTCATAATTACAGTGGATGGAACTCGACTCGGGCGAGTTTCGTCTCCGGCGTGAATATGAGAAATGTGTAGATTGGTGGATCGCCCAATCTTGTCAAACGCAGGATGATGAACTTGCTGAGCGCGTTGCTCGGCGAGCTCTGTTAAAGCATGATATACAAGCCATGCTTTATCGATTGGGTTGATAGCCCGGTGGTAAAATGGTGTATGGGTCGGCTCGGATGTTTCGGGGGGCTGTCCACGAACAGCAAGACGAAACTGCAAAGTGCCGGATGAGCGCGCCTTGATATCACTCAGTCCAGCCCCTGATTCTGCTGGATGAAGATAAATAGCCGCATCGGCATGGTAACCCTGCTCCAAGACGGCATAGAGACCTTGCCCGCGACGTTTGCTGACAGTGCTGGCGCATATAACCTGACCAGACAATCTCAAATCAGCAGATTGAATCGCTTCAAGTGCACAAATCATCGCGACAACCCCACTCAGGTCATCGGCGATTCCCCAGCCATACATGCGACCATTTTCAATCGCCCCTGCAAATGGATCGTGTTGCCATTTACTGGTGTCTGTCACTGGCTCGCTATCTGGATGCGCAAAAATAAGTAAACTACACCCTCTACCTTTGCCCGGTTGTACGCCGAC